>CAYGDB010000012.1:0-18375 GCA_964348535.1 uncultured Candidatus Saccharibacteria bacterium | reverse complement strand
CGGCAAGAGTTTTTTGTTTACTATCCGAAACTTCGCCATACGGAAAACGAAGAAGAGCTTGAACGAGCTTAAAAGCGACAGCCGCTCCGCAAAGCATTTCATTCGGATAGTCGCAGTGGTCTTGTTTTGAATTTAAAATGACAAAAGCCGGCGGAAGAATTTCTTGAGTAAGATGATGGTCTGTGATAATGACATCAACTCCAAGCTCATTCGCTCTTTGAACGGGCAAAACATCGTTTATACCGCAATCAACGGTAATAATAAGAGTAGCACCTTCTTCAAATAATTTCTCCACTGCCTTTTGATTAAGTCCATATCCTTCGGCATAACGATGAGGAATGTAGTTGGAAAAGTTTTTATAGCCGATTTTTTTAAAAAAATCGTGAAGAATCACTCCACCCGGAATGCCATCGTGGTCATAGTCGCTGTAAATGACTATTCTTTCGTTATCTATAATTGCTTTAACAATTCTCTGAACAGCTTCTTTCATACCGGCGATTAAAAAAGGGTTATGGGTATGGTCGTCGTAACTTAGATTTAAAAATCTGTCAGCGTTTTCAATCGTGGTTATACCGCGAGCAAACAGAAGGTCTCTAATAAATTCCGGATAAAGAGCAAGTGCTTCATAAACCTCTTTAGGTGCGGGCGGACGAACTTCGTATCTTTTCATTTGAGACATTTTACCATACACTGCTTCCTATGACTGATTTAACTGATTCTGAAAAACAAGAAGATTGTATTTTTTGCAAAATAATTGCCGGCAAAATTCCATCCGCCAAAATATACGAGGATGAAGAAGTTTTTGTCTTTGCCGATATAAACCCCGTCAATTTGGGACACTCGCTCGTCATTCCCAAAAAACATTACACCGATATAAGCGACACGCCGGAGGAGACCCTAGCCAAGCTGATTGCGACCGCCAAAAAAATCGCAAAAGCGATAAAGGAGGACACCAAAGCCGATGGAATCAATATAGAAATGAACAATGGCAAAGCGGCCGGTCAGATAATATTCCACTCTCATATTCACGTCATCCCGCGTTTTATAGACGACGGCTATAGGCATTGGAAAGGGCCGGAAAAAACCCCGGAGGAGATACGAGAGATGGCAGAAAGAATACGAATAAAAATCAGCGAGATCTATAAAGAGATATAAATTTTAAATGCAGATAGCTTTCTGGCTTTCTACCCCCCCTCTTGCTATTGTTAAATAGTATTTTTTTATTGGCTAATTATTTAATAATTATTAAAAACTTTTTTAACATGCGAAATATAAAAATAATCGCTCCATTTCTTTTAATGTTTATGTTCTGGTCGCCGGCTTTTGCTCAAAGCGCGGACTTGCAGGCTCAAACAAACTCTTTGCTGGCTCAAATAAGGGCATTACAAACTCAATTATCCCAACAGCAAGAGGTATCAACCTCAGGATCAGCATGTATAAACCTCTCTTATAATCTTTACTCCGACCAAACTGACTCAACGACAAACGGCGAAGTTTCGAGGCTTCAGAATTTTCTGGCCCAAGATTCTTCCATATATCCTCAAGGATTAATAACGGGATATTTCGGCCCGGCGACTGAATCGGCAGTTCAACGTTGGCAGTCCAGGCACGGGGTCGTATCTTCCGGATCTCCCGACACGACAGGTTTCGGCTATGTCGGACCAAAAACACGACTAGCCATGTCTTGCCAGAGGTCTATAAACATCCCCACAATAGCTCCAACTCCAACTAATGCCATTCCACCCTCCATTAATCAAACATACAGCCCAACAATAGATCTAAAAGTAAATGGTTCTGACACTTTTTCACAATCAGTCACAGAAAATACCCCTCTAAACTTATCGTGGACTTCATCGGGCGTTTCAGACTGTGACTTAGTTGGTGTCCGAGCTACTCCGGGAGGTTCATCAGGAAGCATAAGGGTAAACCCTTCAGGGTCAGGAACATACTACGCTTCACTAAACGGTTATGTTCATCTGTTTTGCAAAAGAACTGATGGGCTAACATCTTGGGATTCAATTAAAATTTCTACCACTCCATCTCCCGCTTCAACTGCTGTTACCCCATCAGTCACTCTTACTGCTAATCCAACAACAATCACCGCCGGGCAAGCGCCATTTCTTTTATGGAATTCAACTGGGGTAACATCATGTAGAATAAGTGGTACGGTTCGAAGTCCCGGACTTAACGAAACCGAAAACGTGCAGGCTACAGGAACACTAGGTCTAGGCACACTTGAATCTTCTGCAACTTATACAATAACTTGTGCAAGTCCTATTGGTAATATAACAAGATCAGTTACTATAATCGCTACTCCCGTAGCAGCACAAACCAACACAGCACCTTATGTCATCACGGACATAGCCTCAAACATCACACAAAATAGCGCGGTGTTGAACGGTGCAGTTAGCACAAATGGACTTCCAACATCAGCATGGTTTAGATATATGCGCACCACAGGAAGTGTGCCGGCTTGCAGTTCTTCGTTCGGATCGGTTTTGAGTTCATCGTCCCTTGGAAACAGTACGAGTTTGAGCTATTCAAGCACTTTAACCAACATCAGTGCTGGTAGTATCTACTACTACTGCGCAGTCGCCCAAAATAGTGCTGGCACAACATACGGGCCAGTAGTCTCGTTTACCACTCTTTCTTCTACTTATGTACCACCAACCCTCACCCTCTCACCCTCCGTCACTCCATCATGTAACATCTTTGCAAATCCTAATCCCGTAACAAGTTTCAACTCACCCGTAACACTTAACTGGAATTCTCAAAATGCTTCATCTGCTATGTGGGAAACAGACACATCTGGCAAAGATAATATAGCTGTACCGTCTGGCATCCCTAGTATCAATGGAGTGGCAACGATTGTGGCAAATGTAATAGGCAATCCTTTCATTACCTTAAATGTAATGAACGCTTCGGGCAATAGCGCCACTTGTAGAGTTACAATTAGCGTACCTTCTCCAACCGCACCCTCCGTAACCACAAACCCCGCTTCAAACATCACATCATCAAGCGCGACTTTCAATGGTTCAGTTAATCCAAATGGATTGGCTACGACAATAGGATTCAGACTAATGAACACTACGGGCATTACTCCGCCAGCCTGTAACGCCTCATTCGGTTCAGTCTATGGACAATCGTCAGCTGGAAGTGGCACAAGCTATACAAGCTATCCTTTTCCCTTTTACGTCCTAACCGAGGGGAAAACCTACTCCTACTGCGCTTTCGCTTCAAATAGCGCGGGAACCACTTACGGACCGGTGGTGTCGTTTAACACTCTCGGTTCCGCCACTCCTCCTCCAACCACCGCCATACCCGCCCCACCTTCCGTCACAGCCTCTTGCAGTGCGTCAGGGAATATTACATCCTCCTTTTCCTCACCAGGAGCGACATATTACAACCCGCGCATTGACCAAGACCCGAGCAGCTTCAGCGGTATCTGTAGCAGTATGAATTCAGGAGACAAGTGCGCTGATTGGCAAACATCCACCAGCTTTTCACACACCGGAATCGCCGGCAAAAACTACAAGATGTGGGTTCACGCTTGCAGCGCCCTTGACTGGACAAAATGTTCAACGGAAACTTACTACAACTTCAGTTGTCCGGCTGCGGTTACAATAAATTCTTCTAATCAAACGGCTAATGTTTCTTCGGCTTTCAATCAGGAGAGACAAAATATAAATATGTCCTCTACGGATACTGGCGTAAATGGAAGATTTGTCTACACTTTTACCGATGACCTGTACCACGGAACGCAAGGCGCTGATGTCAGAGCTTTGCAACAAGCCTTAAATTTTGAAGGATTATTTAAGTCTGAAGCAACCGGCAGTTTTTATGACCAAACTTATGATGCCGTTAAGGCCTTCCAAAAGAAATATGGAATTAAGCAAAGTGGATATGTTGGCCATTCTACACGCTTGAAATTGAATGAATTATACGGAAGGTAGAAAAACCGGCATTTAGTAGTGATTTTAAAAATAAAAAAGCGGTCTTGAAGACCGCTTTTTTATTTTTGATAACGATTTTATAATTTAAGAACATCAATACCCGGCAGTGTTTCTTTGACAAGAAACTCAAGCATCGCTCCTCCGCCGGTCGAAAAAAAATCAAAGGCGCTTTCAAGATCAAGTCTGGCTATTGAAGCGGCAGTGTCTCCGCCTCCGACAATAGAAAAAGCGACGCTTTCGGCGACCGCGATAGCAAGCTCTTCCGTTTCTTTGGTAAAGCCCTCTTCGTATAATCCAAGCGGTCCGTTCCAAATAACCAATTTCGCCTTTTCCGCTTTGTCCTTTAAAAGGGAGACGGTTTCAGGCCCGACATCAACGATTTTTTCTTCGGCTTTTACTTCACCGGGTTTTTTTATGCAAGAATTCTTTCCTAAATCTTGAACGGTAACATCCACCGGAAGCAAAAGTTTTTTATTTTTTAAAATCTCCTCGGAGATATCCCGAGGCGGTGGCGAAAGAAGAGAACGCCCCGTCTCATATCCAAGCTCCGCAAAAAAATCGTTGGCAAGGGCTCCTCCAACAAAAACATCCGCAGACTTATTTAAAAATTTGCTAATCAAGGGTTCTTTTGTTTGAAACTTTGCGCCGCCCAAAATAAAAAGGAAAGGTTCCTCGGGATTAAAGGCTAAAGAAAGATTTTCAATCTCTTTAAGAAAACGAATCCCAGCATAAGACGGCAAAAGCTTTGGCAAAAGGATAATTGAGGCGTGATTCCTATGAGAAACGGCAAAGGCTTCATTAACAAAAATGTCAGCCAGTTTTGAGAGTTCAGCGGCGAAACGCTCATCACCCCTCTCCTCTCCCGCCCAAAATCTTAAATTTGGAAGCATAACCACCTGGCCGTTTTCCATTTTAGAAATATGGTCACTGATAACCACGAAGTCAGTAACAGGAATATAAGCATGTGGCAAAAGATTTTTAAGATGGAGAGAGACCTGCTCCAAATTTGATCCATTTTTACCACCTAAGTGAGTGGCAAGAATAACCTTGGCTCCGCTTCGAACAAGAAAAGAAATAGTTTGCATGGCCGCCTTGATTCTAAAATCATTTAGAATCAGGCCATCTTTTAGAGGAACATTAAAATCAACCCTAACAAAAACTCTTTTGCCGTAAAGGTTTTTGGCATTTTCTACGGAAGGTATCCCCATATTATTTCAAATTTTCCACCGAGGTGATTATTTTCAAAAAACCTTCAGGTCTCAAACTTTCTCTTCCAACAAGCAAACCATCGACTCCTCCTTCTTTTACAAGTTCTCCGGCGTTTAGATGGTCAACCGACCCGCCGTAAATAATGGGTATTGAAAAAGCCGCCTTTCCAAAACGTCCGTGAAGAACTTTACGAACAAAAAGAATGCTTTGGCGCAAGTCTTCCGGTTCCATGGCCCCGTTTGATTTTTCTCCTATGGCAAAAAGTGGCTCGTAAGCCAAGACTAGGGATTTTGCCTGAACTTTTGAAATGTGAGCCAGAGATTCGTCAATTTGAGCTTTGAGATACGAAAGATAGTGACCGTGAATGTCCCGTTCTTTTTCACCCACGCACAAAATGACCTTCAGACCGACTTTAAGGCCAGCAAAAACCCTTTTTGAGACATCAACATTATTTTCTCCCATAGCTCGACGCTCCGAATGACCAACAATTACAAAAGAAGCCCCAACGCTTCTTGCCATGCCCGCTGAAATTTCTCCGGTAAAAGACCCGACAGATTCATAAAAAACACTTTGAACTCCGAAAGAAGCCGGGCCTTTTTTCAGAGATAATTTAGAAAGAAAGACGGAAGGGGGGCAGATAACCACTTCAAGATTCTTCCATTTTTTAGCCCCCAACCCTTTCACTATTCGCTCGGCCTCTTGTATGCTTGAGGGATTTAATTTCCAGTTCGCAACAACTAATTTTTTAGACATAGTTTAACCATCTTAACACAAGATAAGTAATTTTAAGTTAAATATTAACCATCTGAACAATGAAATAAATAACCCCCATCCCCAAAACAGTGCTTATGGTGGTAAGAGATGTCGGATGACGATGGTGGCTCTCCGGCAAAAGGTCGCTTGCGCCTATGTAAAGAAAAAATCCGGCAAATAAAGCAAGGAGGGGGGCCAAAGCGGATTCTGGCAGAGATACCGCAAAGCTTGAAAGTATGCCGAGGACGGGAGAAATTGATACCGCGATGAGCCAACGCATGGCGCGCCATTTATCACCGCCATTTTTTAATATGATACTGATAGTATTGATACCGTCAGAAAAACGATGAGCAATAACCGCAACGGCTATAATAGCGCTTGCTTCAAGCGAAACCTGAAAGGAGAGACCAACCGCCACACCATCTAAAAAGCTGTGAAGAAGCACACTTCCCGCCCCAAGAACTCCCTTATGAATTTCTCCTCCATCTCCGTCTGCGTGAGTATGAAGAACCAAAAGACGATCCAGAATAAAGTACAGAGCAAAACCGATAGCAGATATGGCAGTAATTACTTTAGTATCAAAATATCCTTTCCCAAGCTCTATAGCTTCGGGTAAAATATCGAAAAAAGCCACACCTATGACAGCTCCCGCGGCAAAACCCAATATCAGATGGAGTTTATCTTTAAAACGTAAAGCGAAAAACCCGCCGAGCATAGCCGAGATGAAAGTGGCTAAAGAGATGATGAAAATCACTAAGGCATTATGACAAATTTTTCTAAAATGACAAATTGGTAAAAATAGTATAGTGTCAAAGAAGATTCAACAAATCCTCTCTAACAAAAGGAGGCTGAAGTGACGGGACATTATAAAAACTGCTCCGGCTCCGGTCGGTGTTGGTGCGAAATTAAGAGACTCTCTATGGTTCTGGGAGTTACTGTCGTGATTTTATTCTTTGAAATCATCGGCGGCTGGCTCTCGGGTAGTCTGGCCTTAATGGCTGATGCAGGACACGTCTTTAGTGACAGCGCCGCCATTGTAGTAACACTAATGGCCGCGGTCTTGATTAAAATAAGAGCTCGAACCGAGTGGGCGAAAGATATCGCCTTTAAGATTAATATCGGGCTTCTACTTTTAGTTTCTTTCTGGATTAGTTTTGAAGCAATTGAACGCTTCCAAAATCCCGGCGAGATTTTAAGCCCGATCTTGGTTTCTTTCGCTCTTCTGGGTGGAGTCGGCAACTATCTGCAACATCGCCTTCATCAGGGCGCGGCTAAAGAGCACAAAGACCACGCGCACCGGGCGCTTTCTGTTCACATAATTTCTGACCTAATGCAGAGTGGCGCGGTTGTGGCGGGCGGTATCGCCATCTGGATAAGTGGGTTGGTATTTATAGACCCTCTACTTTCACTTGGAATTGCTATCTGGATCATTTATAGAGCGTTTGAGCTCGTGCTTGGCCCGAATGATAGCGATTATGACTGACCGCTCCGATGTACATCGGAGCGGTTTTTTATTCACTCAACTTCTGTCCATGAAAGTATGTCATAGCCACCACCCGGGCCGGAAGAAAAAAGAAGGTTTTGAAGTCCGGACTCGTAATTTACTGTCGCTGAGTTTTTAAGATGAAGTTTGTAAGCAGTTACCTCCTTCAAACTCATAGAATTTTGAAGAGTGATTTCGCCATGATTGGAATAGGCGATAAGTTTTCCAGTAACGCTATTTTTGACATCAATAGCCACTTCCGCCCCGCCCAGCTCCGAACTGTTATTCTCCGAGATTAGCATGATATAGGAGTTGCTTCCGTTTCCAATATATTGAGTGGAATTTTGGAGAGTTATTTTGCTACTAGTTGTTCTGTTTAAAGGATTGTCGGCAATAATAGCGACGCTCTTTCCGGAAAGACCTGTTCCCACCTGAAGAATGGCCGTATTGTCTATATTTATGTTTCCGGCCACCCAGATATTGCCATTTAGGGTAATAGTCGGATTACCGCTTATATTCAAATCGCAGTTTATCTTTTTTGGACCAAGTGTTACATTAGAGTTAATATTATAAGGACAAGGCGAAGTATAAGTGCCTCCTCCCAAAGCGTCCGTCTCCCAATCGGCAATTTGACTGTCCGAAATCGGCATAGTTGTAGTCGGCTGGTCGGCGCTTCCCGGGTAAGACGTTCCTCCTACCACTGTGTTTATTTTTGTTTGATAGTAAGCGTCCTTATCTATTGTGGAATCCTTTATGGTATTGGCATAAGCTGAACTGGTAGAGTGGATACCTTCAATCAGTCCTGTCGGGCCGGCCGACACCACGTCTCCGTGAACAATAGCAGAATTATCCCCTTCAACAGGCCCGTTTGCGTATATGTTGCCGTTTACCACGGAACTATTCTCCATCAGAAAACCGCCCCGCCCCGTGTTTATTCCGTAAAAAAAGGAAGTGCCGACCCCGGTATCAAGAACCACTTTTACTTTGCGAAACCCTCCCGCCACCGACCCTTCTGAAGCAATCTCTTTTTTACCGGAGGCGTCCGCTAAAGTGGTTGTGGCAAAAAATCCATTCAAAGAAATAACTTCCGTCGTCCCAACCTGTTTATTATTTTGAAGCCTGTATAAAACATCCTCAATCGAAGCCTCGGCCAAAAAATAGCCTTCCTTTGAACGGGAAAAATCTCTAATCTCCCTTATTTCTTTAACAATCGGAGATATCAGATTAACCACGACGGTGGTCGAAACAATAGTAAAAAGAACTGAAACAATAAGAGCGCTCTGACCCCTGTTATTTTTTTTATAATAATTCATTTTATTAGTAAGAACCCCGCAAAACCACGGTATTATAAAAATTAGCCGCTTTTAAACTGGTGCCATCTCCGCTTTGAAGGCTCATCTCAATTTTAACCGCGCTTGATTTTGGGGTTGTAACAAGACGAAAAATAAGATTGGTTGTGGTAGAGGAGTCTAAAGTAACAGACCCCTTTGAAACGCCATTTTCCCGAATGCTGATGAGTCCCCCTTCGACGTAAAATTCAGTGGTGGTGGCTCCATTAATTAAGACAAGTTTCCCGGGGTTTATATTTAAAACGCTTTGAACTTGATCAACACTTGCGGCGTTTCTTATATCCCTTGAGATTCTATCAAGGGCGTTCATGCCGGAGGAGCTCAAAGAGCGGGTAACTGCGGTTGCCCTGTAAGTGCGGGCAATTGTCGTAAGAGTTTCAACAACCATAAAAAATAAAAACGCCAGGATGGCAATATAGACAATTGTCTCCACAACTGTCATTCCGCTATTTTTTGAACTTTTAAACATTTTAATTTGAAAAAAGATTTGTAAGATATGTTGAAATTGAAATAGTGGAAGTGGCGCCACCTGAATTCCAAGAAACCGTTACTACCGTCATCTTGGTATTTGGGTCGTTTGCACCGCCACTTGTCACAATATCATCATTTGAGTCGCGATTAACGGCAAAAATTTTAAAGGTTCGCCAAAACTGACCGTCGATAACGACAGAAGTTGTCGTTGCCTTCCATGTTCCGTCTTCAAATGAAAAGTAGTAAGGAGTATTTGAAACAAGAGGGTCTATACCGATGTTAAAACTGCTATCCCGAATGACTCTGATTGCCTCAACCCCCTCCTCGGCAAGAAAAGAGGCCTGGATTTTTTCGGTTAACCGAAAAGAATTCTTAAGATAAACACTGTAAGCTCCCAAAAGAGAAAGGAGGACAATAGAAACAACGGAAACACCGAACAAAACCTCAAGAAGAGCCGACCCTGCGCTGTTTAAATTTAAAGTGGCGCCTTTCTTTGTCTTTTTTAGATTATCCATACTTACTTTATTTCAACCAAACCACTCTCCCGAATAAAAATATTAATATACTTGGATGGATTGTTGACAAGATAAACCGAGGTTGTCCCAAACTGGCTCGGTGTTCCTTTAAGCCGGGCAAATATAATATCAAAACCAACACCGGATAGTGTGGTGGTGCCAATAGTAACTGATTGGGGAAAAGTCAGAGTTTCATTGCTTGGATTTCCACTATCAAAAACAGAACCGGGGAAAAGGGTGACGGAAGTGCTTGCTATGTGAATTCCGTATTGAGAATTATTTTTCGCCGAAAGTGTCCGACCGCGGGCGTCTTTAAACAAAGCCGCGGCATTTTGGGCCGCTCCCTCAAGAGCATAATTTTGATTTAAGGTGGAAAAACTGAAAATAATAATGGTGGTGATAACGGCCATAATGCCGATGACAAGCATAATCTCAACCAGACTAAAACCTCGTTTGGCTGTTTCGTTCATTTTTCTAAATAGTATTTAAAACCGAATATGTAGGCGAAATCATGGCAACGGCAAAAAAACCGACCGCGGCCCCTATGAAAACCATCAAAAAAGGTTCTATAATTGTGGACATGTTTTTAGTTTTCTGCTCCACCTCTTCTTCGTAAAATTCCGCCAACCTGCCGAGCATTTCTGAAAGTTTTCCGGTCTCTTCTCCCACCGCCATCATTTCCCCAACCAAAACGGGATAAAGTTTAGAATTTGCCAAAAAAACCGAGGACATCGGACTTCCTTTTTTAACCGTTTCTCCGGCTTCCGTCAGAGTTTCCTGATAAAAAGAATTCTGAACGACATCTCTTGCTATTGAAAGCGATGAGACTACTTCAACTCCGGCGGACAAGAGAGAAGAGAGAGTGCGGGCCACGCGAGCGGCGTAAACTTCTTTAACTATATTTCCAATTATTGGAATCCTGATAATTACAAAATCAAAGAAACGCCTTACAGCCGGAAGTTTTGAACCTAATAAAGAAGCGGAAATAACCCCGATCAAAATCATTACGAAAAGAATGGTGTGATTGGTGAGAAAATCACTGACAAAAATTATAGCGCGGGTGCTTGCCGGCAATTCGACATTTAGCTCTTTGAATGTGGTGGTTAAGGTCGGAATAACATATATGAGCATAATGACGCCTATTATCAGCATCACGCTTAAAATAATAGCCGGATAAATCATCGCGCCACGAACTTTTTTAACCAAAGAATTATTTCTCTCCATTTGAATAGAAACAACGTTAAGGGCTTCAGAAAGTCCCCCGCTTTCCTCCCCGGATCGAACCATTGAAACAAAAAGGGGTGAAAAAATTGATGAATTCTTTAAAAGACCAGCTGAGAAAGTTCCTCCTTTTCCTATTTCTTCATTTAAAGAAGAAATAACTTTTTTAAAAGTGGCATTTTTTGTCTGTCGTCCAAGAATAGCGAGAGATTTTGAAATAGAAAGTCCGGCTTTAAGCATCGCTGAAAGATTTCTGGCAAAATTTATTTTCTCGTCTGGCTTAACGCGACCGATAAATTTAGTTAAACCAAGAGAAATACCGCCAAAAGAAAAGTTGTCTTTCTCAGTCGCCGAAATAAAATGCTCTGATTTTGCCCTAAATTGTTCATACAAAGCGGTCTTATCTTTGGCTTCCTCTTCGGTGGTATGAATCTTGCCTTCCTTATCAATAACTTTAACGGAGAATTTCATTTTTTGATTGTTAGTTATTCCGTTGTTGTAACCCTAAGCACCTCCTCAATAGTGGTGGTTCCAACAGCCGCCTGATAAATACCGTCTTCAAGCATAGTCATCATTCCCTCTTTTTTGCCCTGAACCTCTATTTGGTCCGCTGTTCCGCCTTTCATAATAATCTCTCTCACTGTCGGCGTCATTTTTAACACCTCATGAATACCAACACGACCTGAAAATCCGTCATCGCAATCAGGTGAAGGCTTGGCCCGATAAAATGGAACATCTTCAAATTTAGAACCTTTAGAAATAATCTTTCCCTCTATCAAGAAAGAGAGCATCCTCTCAAGGTCAACCGTCTTTCCCAAAGTTTCAATTTCGGCTTTGGTCAGATTGTATTTTTCCTTTGAGGAGCAAAGCCTGCGGACCAAACGCTGGGCCACTATAACGGTTAAAGTTGAGACCAAAAGAAACGGCTCTATTTTCATATCAAAAAGTCGCGGGATAGCGCCCGAGGCGGAGTTAGTGTGAAGAGTTGAGAGAACCAAATGCCCTGTTAAAGCGGCGTTAATGGCAAGAGAAGCCGTTTCCTCATCACGAATTTCGCCAACCATAATAATATCGGGGTCCTGCCTAACGAGAGACCTTAAACCAGAAGAGAATGTAAAACCGATTTCAGGCTTAACTTGAGTCTGGTTTACTCTGTCCATCTGGTACTCTATTGGATCCTCTATAGTGGAAATATTAACGTCTGGAGTGTTTAAGATATCTAAAATCGTATAGAGTGTGGTTGTTTTTCCTGAACCGGTAGGGCCTGTGGTTAAAATCATGCCGGTCGAAAGCCTTGTGGCGGCATGAATTCTCTCAAGAGCTTCACCATGAAACCCAAGTCCTTCCAAAGTGAAGCCTTCGGCATTTTCCTTTAAAAGACGCATAACCGTCTTTTCTCCAAAATAAGTGGGTAAAATAGAAACTCGAAGGGAAACTTTATCATTTTCAGACTCAACTTTAAATCTTCCATCTTGCGAGAGTCTTTTTTCATCAAGTTTTAAGCTAGACAGAACTTTTATTCTGGCGGTGATCGAAGCTCCGGCATTTTTAGGAAGCACCATGGCATCATGCAAAATACCGTCTATTCTGTAACGCACAAGAACCTGATTCTCCATTGGCTCTATGTGGATATCCGAAGCATTCTGGAGAATGGCGTGCTTTAAAAGAGAATCTACTATTTTAACCACCGGCAAGTCCTCAGCCAGTTTTTTAAGGTCATCAGAGGAAGCTTCTCCTCCATCTCCGACATCGGCTATAGTTTTAAGTGATGACCCTTCTTTTTTTATAATATCGCCAAACTCAGCCTTCAGACTTTTTTGATATTGGAGAATAACAGCCTTCATGGAGTCATTGTCAGTAAGCCTGGGCAAAATTTTAAGCCCGACTTTCTTTTTAATAAAGTCTATTGCTTCGAGGTCTTCAGTATCGAGCATTGCCACTTCAAGCCCTCTGTCGCTTTTTTTAAAAGCGACGATGTTATGACTCCTTGCTATCGGTTCAGGAATTAAAGACAAAATCTCAAAGTCAATCTTTTGACCTTTCAAACTAACAAAAGGGATGCCTAGAACATAAGCTTGAACACGGCGAAGGTCATCCTCAGAAAGTTTTCCGCCTCCAACAAGAATTTCCCCCAAAGAAATATTCCTTTTCTTAGATTCTTTTTCAGCGACTTCAATATCAGCCGATGAGACGAGACCGGAATCAATTATAAAATTTTTAAGTTGCTTTTCTTCAATTTGCATAATATCAGTCTTTAAATTATACCACACTAAAAAAACTAATTGACAAAAAGACCCGACCTGATAGGATAAGGAAGTTAGTTTCGGTATTCATTATTTCTGTTTGTCATCTCTGCTCGTCCGCCTATGCGGACGTTTTTTTTAGAAAACCAAGGAGCCTGGCGACTACAGTTTTCTTAACCCCTCCCCACTTTTACAGAAACCAAAAATTATGCAAATATGACTAATCAAAAAAATAAAAACAAAATAATGATTAAAGCAGTATCCGTGAAAGCGGGGAGGATTGATGATTTTTATAGTCGTCTCACTCCTTAAAAATCAATCACATGTTAGATCTAAAAGTAATAAATTCAGTCCTCGGAGAGCTCGAAGAAGAGCGGGGTATCCCGCGTGAAAAAATAATAGAAGCGATTGAAGCGGCGCTCGCCACCGCATACAAAAAAGAATACGGCAAAAAAGGCCAGATCGTTCGGGCAAAATTTGATATTGGAGCGGGCTCTGCCGAATTTAGCCAAGTAAAAATAGTTGTTGATGAAAGTCGGGTTAAAATGGAAGGAGAAAAGGAAGAGGAGGAAGAAAAAGAAGAAGACTTGGAAGATGAAAGGATACGCTTTAATCCTGAGCATCATATTCTAATTGAAGACGCCAAAAGAATTAAAAAAGGTGTTGAAGTTGATGATGAAATAACTTTCCCGCTTGAACCAAAAGACGATTTCGGACGAATTGCCGCCCAGACCGCCAAGCAGGTAATAATTCAAAAAATACGCGAGGCGGAAAAAGTGTCAACCGTTTCAGAATTTGGCAAACGCGAAGGTGAAATTATAGTAGGGACAGTCCAAAGGCAGGAGCGTGGAAATCTTTACATTGATCTCGGACGCACCACCGGAATTCTTCCTTACGAAGAACAAATCCCGGGGGAACGCTATAAACAAGGCGAACGTGTCCGGGCATATCTTTATTCGGTGGATGAAAATGCCCGCGGGGTTTTCTTAAAACTTTCACGATCGCATCCGAAGCTTCTCGCCAAGCTTTTTGAGCTTGAAACGCCTGAAATCTCAAACGGAATTGTCGAGATAAAAGCCATAGCAAGAGAGCCGGGTAGCCGTTCAAAAATTGCCGTTTACTCGAAAGACAACCACATTGATCCTGTTGGTTCTTTGGTGGGACAAAGAGGAGTTCGGGTTTCAACAGTGATGAGCGAGCTTTCCGGAGAAAAAATTGACATAATAGAATGGTCAGTCGATTCAAAAAAATTCATTGAAGACTCGCTTTCCCCGGCAAAAGTAATGTCCGTAACACTTGATGAAGAAAATCGCCAAGCCCACGTGGAAGTTTCAGAAGACCAGCAGTCGCTCGCCATAGGCAAAGGTGGCCAAAATGTCCGACTGGCGGCCAAGCTTACGGGCTGGAGGATTGATATTGCTTCCTTAAAAGGCGAAAGTGTTGGGTCGTCGGAAACGGAGAGTCTGTAAATTACAGTTGGAATATCCGCGTTACAAGTCAGGCGTTATCAGTTAAAATATATCCATATGAATCTTTGGCACGACATAGAACCGGGAGTGGCCGACGCTATAAACACTATAGTTGAGATAAACAAGGGCTCAAAAAATAAATACGAGATAGACAAGGAAACTGGCCTTATAGCCTTAGACCGCGTCTCTCATACTGCTCAAGACTTTCCTTTTGACTACGGCTTTGTGCCAAAAACTCTTTGGGACGATGGAGACGCGCTTGATGTTATAATTCTCACCACCCACCCTCTTCTCCCGGGCATTTTGGTACGCGTTCGTCCTGTGGCGCTTTTAAATATGATAGATTCCGGAGATGCCGACGATAAAGTCATAGCCGTTCCTGTTGATGATCCGCGATGGGAAAAAACTTTAGACCTTGAAGATATAAACAAGCACACTCTTAAAGAAATAGAACATTTTTATTCCACCTATAAAAAACTTCAAAATAAAGAAGTGAAGGTGAACGGTTTCAGCGACAAAGAAGCCGCTGTGGCCGCTTTCATCAGAAGTCAGAAATTATACCAAGAGAAGTTCGGTAAAGTTTAAGCTTTAACACAAAACTCCCGATAGGGAGCGTTTTCTGGCGTATTTAAAGCCAGAAACCGGAAACTTTTTTGCTTCTAAAGTTATCAACAATCAAAGTTTCCTTTTGGGCGAACAAAGTTTATTATAAAGCGTATAATAGAAACAGGATACGTAAATCACCGTATTTTAAAATCTAAAAAGCATGACAAAACAAAAAATGGATGGCAAGCACAAATTTGCAATAAAAACTTCAGCGACAATTTTGACAGCGACCTTGTTGGGAGCAGTCTGGATTAGTTACGTTCAAGCCGAAGAAACGGCAACAAGCGAAACAAATTCAACCGTAAGCAATACTGAGCAAATAAAAACCAGAGGAATGGAGGTCCGTTCTAACTTGAGAGAAAAGATTAGAGATTCGAGAAACGAAATAAAAGAAACCAGAGCTTCAAGCACCGAAGCGATAAGGGGTGTAAGAAAAGAAGCCAAAGAAGACATTCGCGACATAAGAAACACAGAGGGAAGAGGCACTACGACAAGAGCCCTTGTCAAAGACAGAATGATGGAAAAAAGAGATGATGTAAAAAATATTAGAACAGAAAATAAAAACATCATTAAAGAAAAGAGGATGGAACAAAGAATGGCTATAATAGGGGCGTACGCTGAAAGAATGATAAACCGCTTCAATGCCGCAATAGAGCGAATTGAAAAAATGGTTGTTCGTGTTGAATTACGCATAACAAAAATAGAAAGCGCCGGAGGAAATACCGCTGAAGCTAAAGAAAAAATACTGCTGGCAAAAACCGCGATAGAAGAAGCAAAACTAAGCATATCGGACTTGAGAGCGGCGGTGGAAATCGTTAAGACATCGGACAATCCAAAAAGCGCTTTTGAAAAAGTCCGAGAGGCGATAAAAAATACCAAAGAAGATGTAAAAGACGCTCATGAAGCCTTGGTTGAAGCGATTAAAGCTCTCAAGGACAAGAAAGATTCTCAAACGGTCCCAACAACAGAGACCACTAATTAATAATAATTAATTACTAATAAAAATATGCCCCCACAAACAGAAAATAATCCAACCAACCAAAGCTCAATGGGTAACGTAATGCCAAAAACGAACAATGAAAAAAAACCGGTAGGGCCTATCATTGGAATTATTATCATAGTGCTTGTTCTTACGCTCGGCGGTTTTTACTTCTATGGTAATCAATTAAATGAAAAAAACGGGAATGTCACTCCGGAAGAAATACTAAACGCTCCTGATGCTTCTGTTGTAAGCCTAGAACAACAAAGCCCTTCAGACGAAATCAGCGATATTGAGGCAGATTTAAACGCCACCGACTTAAACGACCTTGATAAAGAACTCCAGGATATAGAAAACCAATTATAAAAAACTAAAAATAAAGAACTAACAAAAACTTCCGCTAAAAGCGGAAGTTTTTGTTTTACCCTAACTTAATTTTCTTTGGAGAGACGGAAAGTCCCAGAGTTTTTTCAACAAACCGCGCAAAATCATCTTCCTCGTCCGTAGTGTAAAATTTTGAAGATTCTCCCCTGTCGAGCTTTTTTTCAAGGGAAGGATGACTCAATAAAAATTTCTCAAAAAAACGGGGGAAAGCTTCCGAAGCGTCAAAAAGTTTTAAATGGGGATAAAGTTTTTCTATCGTTTCCCTTAAAAAGTAATAGTGGGTGCATCCCAAAATGACATTACTGACACCGTCTCGAGTAAAGGGAGAAATGGCCTCCGCGATAATATGCTCGGCCATAGGTCCTTCAACTTTTCCAGTCTCAACCAAAGGGGCTAGAAGCGGGGTGGCGCGTTCAATCACATTGTTAAACCCAATATCATTAAGGGATTTTTTATATTTATGAGAACGTATGGTTGAAGCCGTTCCTATGACTCCGATGGTCTCATATTTTGAAACAAACTCTGAAAGAAAATCCGTCACAGGATCAATAACTCCAAGCGCAACTCTGTCTGGAAACTTATTAAGAAGAAATTCATTATGGGAAATACTCTCCAGAGCCTCCCCGCTTGCGGTGTTACAAGCCAAAACCACAACTTTGGAACCTTCTTTAAATAACCATTCAAGAGATTCTTTTGTGTATTCTGTAACTATGTCTTTTGACCTTGAACCGTAAGGAGCTCTGGCGTTATCACCAAGATAAATAAAAGAATATTGCGGAAAAGATTTGACCATCTCTTTAAAGACACTCAAACCGCCATAGCCGGAATCAAAAACACCAATCATTATCGCATTGTAACCTAAAACGTGTAGCGTGTAACGTTGGGAAAATCATGAATTATGAATAATGAATTAAGAATTATGAAAAAGATGTAAAAAATAAAAAACGCTATCAGAATTTTGGACATGGTCCTAAAATTTTAATAGCGCTCATCATTCACTTACGCAAACTAAATCGTGAATGGAATACGTAGATACTTCGGGTCGATGCGACTATCATCTCGCAGCTTTTGAATTATCCGCCTCTCACCTTGGCGATGTTCTTCTGCCATGGTTTTAATAGTCTTTCTTGTTAAACCTTCAATCAAAATTTTTGAAGGTTTCTTAGTCTTCTTTGATTTACCTTTCGGCTTTGACTTCGCCATCTTTAACCTCCTTGGTTTCTGCGACAAATTGACTCAAACTAACAGTCTAATGAGTATTGTAACAAGAAAATCAACAAATTCAAATTTGACCTTTGATGTTTTGCATTATAAGTTATAATTTCAACCCTAAACCCTTATCACTTATCCCTAACCAAAAATGACTTCAAAAATATATGAAAAATTGGATATAAAAAAGCTTCCCGATTCGGAAGTGGAAATAGCTGTTTCAATATCTTATGAAAAGCTTACTATTTACAAGCAAATGGCTTTAGCGCAACTTAAAGAAAACACAACCCTTCCTGGTTTTCGCAAAGGAAAAGTGCCAGAGAAAATGATAATAGAAAAGATGGGAGAAATGGGGATTCTTGAAGAAGCGTCAGAATTGGCCGTAAAAGACGCATGGAGAGAGGTATTGATAGACAATAACCTAGATATCGTAGGAACACCCAAAGTTTCCGTCACAAAGTTGGCGCCCGGAAATTCTTTTGAATTCTCAATAAAAGCTTCTTTATATCCAGAATTTGAACTGCCCGACTA
>CAYGDB010000011.1:0-18545 GCA_964348535.1 uncultured Candidatus Saccharibacteria bacterium | reverse complement strand
ATGACGCCAGGTCAGCATGTCCCTCTGATACCCTGGGCTACACACATAATACAATCGCCATTACAACAGGACGCAATGGGGTAACCCTGAGCAAATCGTAAAAGGTGGCGCCAGTTCGGATTGAGGTCTGCAACTCGACCTCATGAAGCCGGAATTGCTAGTAATCGCGGGTCAGCTATACCGCGGTGAATACGTTCTCAAGTCTTGTACTCACAAATAAATGCGCCCGGCAGCGCATAATTCTAAGTGGTTAAAATCCACTCCTCTTTGTCGTAGCAGAAAAGAGAGTAGTCAAAAGGTAGGTCCAATTTCGCGAGGAATGGACTGAAGGACCTCTAGGCAAAACACAGCCCGTAAAAAACAGCCATATCGACCTATCATAAACGCGGTGAGGATAGGGAAGATATCTAGAAAGGCCTTATGGGATGTGTGGAATAGAATTATGCGTGACCCGTGGGAGATCTCGTATGTTAATGGAAATTTATGCATACGAGAAGTCAGCTGCGTCGTAGTACCATCCGTCAAGTTAATGTTATAATTGATGAATGGGAAGGACAAAACCGACAGTTTCTAATGAGTATGTTGTTGGACTGACTGATGGAGAAGGTTGTTTCTATGTTAATTTAGGAAAATCTTCTCTGTATAGAGCCGGATTTAGAATTCAATTGCATTTTCATATAAAAATGCAAGAGAAAGACAAGCCCTTGCTTGAAAAAATACGTAATACTTTAGATTGTGGAGCGGTTTACTTTCAAAAAGAAAAACGCGCTAATCACACCCAGTGTTACAGATACACAGTTAGTTCTCAGAAGGATATTTTTGAAAAGATTATTCCATTTTTTCAAAAATATCATCTGCAAAGCGTATCTAAACAAAAAAGTTTCAAGATTTTTTGTCAGATTGCAGAGCTTGTAAATAGGCGTATGCATCTGACTCCTAAAGGTCTTGAGAATATTTACGAATTGAAATCGCATATGAATAAAAAGACTGTTGGACTCGCGTAGTGCGGGAAATCCGCTCGCTACGTGGGAACGTGAAATGTTCCAAAAATCACATTCGCCCGTCAAGTCAGGGGAGCCAGGAGTACCCGAAGTTCTGCGTATGCAGACCCACGGTAAATTTGGTAACAAGGACTAAGTCGTAACAAGGCACGGGTAGCGGAAGCTGCTCGTGGAATATTTCAAAAATAAACGTCTCTTGGGCTTCGGCCTAAAGGACTGACCGAGTCGATTCCAAATTTTGTCACAAGCAAAACACGGAGGGTTATAATCGAATACCCTAAAAGCGATTTGACTATCGAGAAAGCTCGATAGAACGGAACAAAAGAGAGGATGGTTTTTCTCCATAAATTGGAGTCAAGCACTAAAAAACGCCTTAAAATAAGGCGTTTTTTAGTGCTTGACTTTGAAATTTTTGGTGATATAATTAAAAGTAGATGAAACAATCATGGAGGGTAGTATGAATCCCGATACAATGGAAATAATCAAAGATGCCGTCGGTTTAGTATCTTTGGTGGCATTGTTTTATATTGGATGGCTTTGCGTCGCTGTGTTTGGATGACGCAAACATAATTAAAGACCCGAACGGAAGTTCGGGTCTTTCTGCTTTTGTATCTGTGTTTCCGAGTTTAAACTTAAGAAAATTTAAACTCCTTTACTTTCGGAGAACATTCTTTTCAGTCGAGCACGATTTCTTTTTTGTTGGAGAGCAATCTTTTTCTTGACTTCGGAAGTCAGTTTATTCGCGTTGATTTTTTCTTGGTCGCGCGAGTCTTGTATTTCGGCTCGTTTCTTACTTTCTCTTAATCCGCCTTTACCACCCACGCGTCTTCCGTTATTGAAGCAACTCATTTATTCTAGCTCCGTTGTTGTTGTTGAGTGAACTTAGGTTTCCAGTTTTGGATATTAAACCATTTTTAAAGATTTGTTAAGAGGGGTGGCGATTTTCTTATTTCTTGCTATATTGCTCGAAGTGAATTGAAGGAGGATTCAATGGTAAGAAAACAGTGGGATTCAGTCCAGTTTGGACCTTTTGAGCTTCATCGTTTGATAATAACCAGTCGCCCATTTCATAGGCCTTTGTTGCGCGTAACTTATCCGAACAGTTTGCTTCCGAAGTTCTTTTTACATTTTTTCTTTTTAAAATATCTTCTCACTTTTGAATTCAATTGTGGGTGGTTTTTAAAAAGATAAAAGCGGGTCTTTTGACCCGCTTACTTGCGAGCGTAGCTCAGTGGTAGAGCATTCCTCTGATAAGGGAAAGGTCGAAGGTTCGATCCCTTCCGCTCGCACCAAAGAGCGAGCAAGCTCCGGGGGAGCTTGCGTGAAGGGATCGAAGCCCGATTGAGTATTTTTTAAAGTTTCTGAACGTATAAAAAATCCAATCGGGGTACTGAACCTGTAAGGTTTGATCCCTTCCGCTCGCACCGAACGAAGTAAGGGGCGAGCGAGCGGGCAAACTACTTTGCCCGTGTGAAGGGATCGAAAAGGTTGAGCATATCGCGGAGCGATGCGAAACCTGCACTGCCTCTGTAAGAGGAGAGACCTTCCGCTCGCACATTCGTGTTATTATAAAGAAGCAAATGAAACATCATAACTTTGAGGAAATATTGGCCAAAATAGACTCTCTTGAACCGTCTGATATTCCTCATGACAAAAAAGTTGTGATGCTTCAAGAATATACAATTAAAGCCATCGTGGCTTTGATTGATGTTACGGAAAAATTAAGAATTCAAAATGATAAATTGGAAAGCACGAACGTTTCTCTTCAAAAATATATACTTTTGTTAACTGTGGTTATGGGAATAGTGGCTGTCCTGACTTTTCTTTTTGACCTTTTAAATTTTGTCCCTCTTTAATTCCTTTTTGTTGTTTTTCTGTTAGCATGGAGAACTATGCGTGTTGATGGTAAAAAAATCGCTGAAACCATAATAGCCGAGCTTGGCTTAAAGATTGCTCAACTTGGCAAGAAGCCGACACTTGCCATTGTTTACGCCGGTTCAAATTCGGTTATTGAAAATTTTATAAAGATTAAACAGGCCACGGCCGATAGGCTCGGAGTGTTGACGAAAGTATTCCATCTTCCTAATCCAACGACGCCGGATATGATTCAGATTGTTTCAGACATTTCTTTGGATAAAAGTATAGATGGGATTATAGTTCAGTTGCCTTTGTCTTCGGCCATTGATTCGGATGAGGTTTTGAATTCCGTTTTACCCTCAAAGGATGTTGATGTTTTATCTAAAATCGCTTTTGAGGCTTTTGCCGATGGCAAAAGCAAGTTTCTGCCTCCGACAGTCGGGGCGGTGGCGGAAATTTTTTCCAAACATAAAGTAATTTTGAAAGATAAAAAAATAGTTGTTGTTGGAAACGGCGCTCTTGTGGGAAAGCCAGTGGCGGCATGGCTCCGTCTTCAGGGCGTAGAGCCGATTGTCATAACCAAGGGCACGGAAAATTCCGTCTCCGCCCCCGCGTTTTTTTCAGCTGATATTATTATAAGTGGAGTCGGTAGGCCTCATTTCATAAAACCCGATATGATAAAAGACGGAGTTGTTCTTATTGACGCCGGCACAAGCGAAGAGGCAGGTAGAATGCTCGGCGATATTGACCCTTCTTGTGAAGAAAGGGCGGTCCTTTTTACCCCGGTTCCGGGCGGTGTTGGGCCTATTACCGTGGCTATTCTTTTTAGGAATCTTCTTTCCGCCATGAAATAGGGCGAGTGGTGAAATTGGCAGACACGCAGCGTTCAGGTCGCTGTATCCGCAAGGATGTGGGGGTTCAACTCCCCCCTCGCCCACAAAAATGAACTACAAAAAATATTTCATGGACTATAAAGAACACTTTCGCAATAAGAGAATAACGGTTATGGGACTTGGGCTTTTGGGTCGTGGGGTGGGTGATGTTGCTTTCATGGCTTCCTCTGGAGCGGATTTAATTGTCACAGACCTTAAATCAAAAGAAGAGCTTGCCGAATCTTTAAAAAAACTCAAGAGATTCAAAAATATAAAATATATTTTAGGCGAACATCGTCTTCAAGATTTTGAAAGTAGGGATATGATATTGAAAGCGGCCGGTGTTCCTTTAAATTCTTCTTATATTGCTCACGCTATGAAAAAAGGAATACCGATTGAAATGAGCGCTTCGCTTTTTTCTAAATTGTCGGAAATGATGATTGTGGGAGTTACCGGTACCAGAGGCAAGTCAACGGTAACTCATATGATTGCTCACGCGCTAAAGTTTTCCGGAGTAAAGTTTATTTTGGGAGGAAATATTTTGGGAGTTTCAAATCTCTCTCTTCTTCCAAAGGCAAAAAATGCAAAGATTGCCCTCTTTGAGCTTGACTCATGGCAGTTGCAAGGTTTTGCTGAAAGTAAAATAAGTCCGCATATTTCCGTATTCACCACATTTTTCCCCGACCACCTTAATTACTACGATGGCAATATGGAAAAATATTTTGAGGACAAATCTGCTATTTTTAAGTATCAAAAAAAAGGCGATGCTCTGATTGTTGGTCCTCAGGCTTTGCCTTTTATAAAAACATTTATAAAAAAAAGAGGCGGAAAAATCTCAAGTCATATTATTAAGCCACCCATGAAGCTTCCGAAAGGGTTTTCCATTTCTATTCCCGGAGCACACAATCAATACAATGCCTCGCTTGCGATTGATGCTCTCCGCGCGCTTGGTCTGAAAGATCCGCTAATTAAAAAGGCCCTTAAAAGTTTCAAGGGTGTTGAAGGGCGACTTGAATTGGTGAGAGCTGTAAAAGGAATAAAGTATTATAATGACACCACGGCAACCACTCCTGAGGCCACTATCGCGGCTTTAAAGGCGCTTGCTTCTTCAAAAAATGGCGGTAAAAAAATCATTCTTATAATGGGTGGGTCGGATAAAGCTTTGGATATGAAGCCGTTGATTAAAATTTTAGAGAGATATTCTAAAGCCGTAATTTTACTTTCCGGTTCTGGGACAGAAATAGTCAAACCGATAATCTCCAGATTAAAGGTTTTTGCCGGAGAATTTCCTAATTTGAAAGATTCTTTAGACAAAGCCAGAGAACTTGCAAAAAAAGGGGATGTCATTTTATTCAGCCCAGCCTTCGCTTCTTTTGGAATGTTCAAAAACGAGTTTGACAGGGGAGAACAGTTTATAAAATTAGTGGAGAGACTAAAATAATATGAATAAAGAAGTGAATGAAGAAGTGGATAAATATGCGAATATAATTTGGGAATATATGCTTATGCATCAGGAACTAAAATATACGGACGCAATCTTCGCCCTTGGCTCAAACGACACACGGGTCGCCGAACGCGCTTCTGAAATATATGAACAAGGGTATGCGCCTTGGGTTATTTTTGCCGGTGGTAACGGAAAAGCGTCAGTCTTCTCTAAGCCAGAAGCGGAAGTTTTTGCAGACATCGCTATTCTAAAAGGAGTTCCAGAGGATAAAATCATTAAAGAGTCTCGCTCGACAAATACTGGTGAGAACGTTTTGTTTGTTAAGGAGCTATTAAAAGAAAAGGGGTTAAATTTTAATTCTTTTATCCTCGTTCAAAAGCCATATATGGAACGTCGGACGTATGCAACTTTTCGAAAACAGTGGCCCGAAGCAGATTGCATTGTTACATCACCCAACCTTTCTTTTAAAACTTATTCAACCAGTGAACATTATAAAAGTCGTTGGATAGATGTCATGGTCGGAGATTTATATAGAATTAAAGAGTACCCGGCAAAAGGATTTCAAATCGCTCAAGAAATTCCCGATGGCGTTTGGGATGCGTATAAAAAACTTGTTGCGCTTGGATATACGAAGTATATAACATAATTTTAGCTTATGAGTTTTGATCTAAAAAAAATTAAAAAAGTTCATTTTGTTGGTGTGGGTGGCATAGGTATTTCCGCCATTGCCCGGATGATGCTTCTTGAGGGGAAAAACATTAGCGGGAGCGATATTGCCGAGAGCGAGGTTACAAAAGACCTTCAAAAACAAGGAATCAAATTTTCGCTTGGTCAAAAAGTGGAAGATATTCCTAGTGGAACAGAAATTATTATCTATTCAAACGCCATTAAATCAGCGCATTCACCATTTCTCTCGGAACTTGAAAAAACAGACAAGCTATTGCTTTCATACCCCGAGGCTCTCGCTATTATTTCACAAAACAAAAAAACAATCGCGATCGCTGGAACCCACGGAAAGACAACCACAACCGCTATGATTGGCACGATTTTAAAAGATGCCGGATTTGACCCAACCATTATTGTCGGCGGTCAGCTAAAAAGAGAAAAGTCAAACATGGTTCTAGGCAAGAGCAACTTTCTTGTGGTTGAGGCAGATGAGTATCGGCGAGCATTTCTGAATCTTTCTCCTTCTATATTAGTGATTACAAACATCGACGCCGACCACCTTGATTACTATAAAGACCTTGCCGATATAGAGAATGCTTTTAAAGAATTGTCGGAGAAAGTGGGGGATGAGGGATATGTTATTTGCAACGCGACCCATCCGCACATCTCTCCGGTAATTTCTGGTCTGAAAGCAAGAGTTATAGATTATTCAAAAATTGAAAATATCCCCCCGCTAAGATTTCCCGGGGCGCATAACATACAAAATGCTCAAGCGGCGCTCGCTCTCGCCGAAGTTCTTTCAGTCAATCCTGACAGTGCCCGAAAATCACTTATTGATTTTGAAGGCACAGAGAGGCGTTTTGAGTATAAAGGTGAAACAGATAAAGGGGTTCTTGTGTATGATGACTACGCTCATAATCCGCAAAAGGTGAGAGCCGCTCTTCAGGGCGCGCGGCAAAAATATCCAGACAATAAAATTTTTGCGGTGTTTCAGCCACATCTTTTCAGCCGGACAAAGCTACTTTTGATGGAATTTGCGGAAAGTTTTAGAGATGCTGACGAGGTGGTGATCTTGCCCATTTACGCGGCTCGAGAAATAGATGATGGCTCTGTGAGCAATGAAGACTTAGCAAAAGAGATTCAAAATTACCAAAAAAACGTTAGGGCGATTGATTTTGATAAGGCGGTGGAATTTTTGAAAAATAACTCAAGCGCTGGTGATGTTATTATTACGCTTGGAGCTGGGGAAGCTTATAGGACTACCACTCCTCTCCTTGGAGATTCTTAATATCTTATTTATGAGAGTTATTGAGAGCTGGAGGGTTATTGAGAGCTGTTTAGAATTGCTGGGAGCTGGAGAGATTTTGAGAAATTGGCAGGTTTATTATATTTGCAAATTAATCTCGAATATTTTATTCTTACATTCTATTCCTAAATTCTTAAGAATTTAGGAATAGATAGGAATAAAAAAGAAACATGAAAATTAAAAATAAGAGTTATAACGAGCTTGAGCGAATTGTTAAGGGATTCTCTAATCATCGCCGCATTGAGATTCTGGAGCTTCTTAAACAAAAACCAGAACTTTCGCTAGACGAAATTTCAACCACGCTAAATATAAACTTAAAAACCGCCTCCGAGCATGTCCGTCGCTTGGCAATCTCCGGGCTGGTACTTAAACGAAGCGCGGGTAATTATGTTCGACATAAGCTCACTCCAAGAGCTCAGGCAATTCTCAAATTCTTAAGAATATTAGAATAGATTATAAAAATAAAAAATCATGGCCACTTTGTATGTTATTGGCACTCCTATAGGAAATCTGGAAGATGTCACCCTTCGGGCCATTCGTATTTTAAAAGAAGTAGATTGCATTTTGTGTGAGGATACTAGAATGACAAAACGTCTTTTAGTAAGGTATGAAATAAAAGATAAAAAGCTTACAACTTATAACGAGCGAAAAAGCGGAATAAATACAAATAAGGTAATTAAACTTCTGGAAGAAGGAAAAAATCTGGCTCTTGTGTCGGATGCCGGTACGCCTGGAATTTCGGACCCGGGTTCTTTTTTGGTTTCTCAAGTCCGCGAATACTTTTCCAAGGAATCTGTCGAAGAGTTGGAAGTTAAAATTATTACCATTCCCGGACCTTCCGCCCTGACTGCGGCTGTTTCAATCGCAGGTGGCTCTGTTCAGGATTTTGCTTTCCTTGGATTTCTTCCACACAAGAAGGGGAGAGAAACTTTATTTAAAGAAATTGCTGAGGCAAAGCGCGCGGTGGTTTTTTATGAATCTCCTCATAGAATTATGAAAACTCTTCAATCACTTAAAAAATATATTCCCGAAAGAAAAATTTCTATTGCTCGGGAGCTTACAAAAATACACGAGGAGTTTATATCAGGAACGGCCGAAGAACTTTTGGAATATTTTAGTAAAAACAAGGATAAAGTCCGGGGGGAGTTTGTGGTTATTGTAGGAGGGAAAGTTTAGTTGTGTTTTTGCGTTATTTTGCTATTCTGCTTTCAGAAGGTTTCTGTACAACTTTTGGGGGTGTGAGATGAAAGCTAAAGCTAAAATAGCGCTTACCGACGAGCAAAAGGCCTTGCTCAAGGAAATACGAGAAATAGAAGCTGAACTAAGAGAACATGAAATGAATGTTGAAGAGCTTCAAAGTCTAGAAGAAGTCTATGATGCCGATGACGAAAAATGTGCGGCGGAATGGTGTGCTTCTAGTTTGATTGGACTTGTCCAAAGAGCTCGTCATATTGGGATGACTAATCATCCAAGCATTAAAAGACTTTCGAACGAGTTTCATGAGCAGATTCTCCCTACACTTCTTGGCGGTGGCCAGCACTAAAAACAAGAAATATAAAAAGGGCCTAAATTACGGCCCTTTTTTATATTAAATATTCTATTAATTTGCTATACTATTTCTGTGTCAAAAAATAAGATAATAATCATATTGGGACTGGCCATTGCCATCTTGCCTTTCTTGGGTTTTCCCGGTTCGTTTAAAAGCCCGGCTTACTTTCTTTTGGGCGGAGCCATTGCTTACTTGAGTTTTGAGGAGAATCGCCACAAACGAAAACATTCGCCCTTTAAGCGAGTTCGCAAAAGTAAAGACTCTGTTACTGTTCCTGTAAACGCCACGCCTTTTAGCGCTTCGACGGGCAAGCAAACTATAACCAGTCTTGTTGAACCAGAAATTAATGAAGATAAATCGCAGAATTAAAACCTCCAGCAAAGCCCGCCATGGGGCTTTTTGGAGCGCTGTCTTTATTTTAGGCCTGGTTGGAATTTTTTCTATTTTCTATATGGTTTTGCCTTCCTTTTTGACTCTCACTTACAAATCAGAAAAAGCGGAAGCGACTGTGGGCGATAGTATTCTTTTAAAAGAACCATCAGTTGCTCATTTGGAAACTCCTGAGCCTCTAAAGGCCATTTATATGTCTAGCTGGGTGGCTGGCACTCCGTCTATCAGGAACGGCTTGGTGAAGCTTATAGAAGAAACGGAGCTTAATGCCGTTATCATTGATATAAAAGATTATACCGGCAAGATTGCTTTTGAAGTTTCCGATTTAGAGTTGCAAAAAATCGGCTCGGCTGAAAACAGGGTTCCTGATATGAAGGAGTTTATCGCCGAGCTTCATAAGAAAGATATTTACGTCATAGGTCGTATCGCTGTTTTCCAGGACCCCTATATGGTCAAGCATCGTCCGGATTTGGCGGTCAAGAGAAAAAGCGACGGGGTGGTTTGGAAAGATTATAAAGGCATTACATGGCTTGATGCCAGCTCCAGAGAAGTCTGGGATTACGCTATTTTGATAGGGAGAGAATCATACGCTCTTGGTTTTGATGAATTGAATTTTGATTACATAAGATTTCCCTCTGACGGAAATATGGAAGACATTTCTTATCCTTTAAGCGAAGTTAAACCAAAACCAGAAGTCATAAGAAATTTCTTTGAATATCTCTCCGTTAATCTTCGGCCTTCCGGTGTCAAAATATCCGCTGACCTTTTTGGTATGACTGCCACAAATAAAGACGACTTGAACATCGGGCAGGTTCTTGAGAACACTCTGCCTTATTTTGATTATATAGCTCCTATGGTCTACCCGTCCCATTATCCACCGGGCTTCAATGGACACAGTAACCCCAATAATTATCCTTATGAAGTTGTTAATTTTTCAATGTCTGAAGCTGCCAAGCGAGCTTTGGCGGCAAGCACCTCCCCTTTGAAGCTTCGTCCGTGGCTTCAGGATTTTGATTACGGAGGGGATTACGATGTTAAAGAAGTCAGAGCTCAAATTAAAGCTACTTATGATTCTGGGCTTACCAGTTGGATGTTGTGGAGTCCAAGCAATAAATACACTAAAAGGGCGCTTGAACCAAGATAAACAGAGCAAGCTGAATAAGTTCATTACGAAGGGGGTGAATATGCGCTTATGTAAACGCTGTTGTGGCCAGGGCGCTCTTTTCCGTCCGAAAAAAGACTCACGACTCAAGGAATCTTTTAATAAATGCACTGATTGCGGAGGCTCTGGTTTAAAAGGAGTAAAACCAAAACTTTCGCTTTATGTAAAAACAAATCGTCCGCCAAAGAATTAATTTGGCGGGCGGTTCTTTTTTATCTTTTTTCATACTATACCCCGTGAGATATGTTGAGAAAATCATCCTTATATTCAATTTTTGGAGAAGCCATAAAAAGCCTCGCAGGTTTGTATAATCTTTATCTCACGGGGTATACTTTACTTAATGGCTAAATATGATCCAAATCGCATAACGTACTTTGGTGTTACCGATAGTCGTGGCAAACAGCAACCTTTTGGTATAAAGGCTAAGGATCGTCCTCAACATTTTTACGCCATAGGTAAGACCGGTATGGGAAAATCCACCTTGCTTGAGAATATGGCCATTCAGGATATTCAGAATGGCGAGGGGATAGCTTTTATAGACCCTCACGGAAAATCTTCCGAACACCTTCTTGATTTCGTGCCGGAAAATCGCGTCAAAGATGTGCTCTACTTCGCCCCGTTTGATATGGAGAATCCAATTTCTTTCAATATCATGGAAGATATCGGGCCGGACAAACGCCACCTTGTCGTTTCCGGTCTGATGTCCACCTTCAAAAAAATATGGGTTGACGCATGGAGCGCCCGCATGGAATACATTCTCCAAAATACCATTTTGGCTTTGCTTGAATATCCGGGAGCCACCTTGCTCGGGGTAAATAAAATGCTCTCTGATAAAGAGTATCGCAGGAAGGTGGTGGAGAATATCAAAGACCCTGCCACCAAATCTTTCTGGGTGGATGAGTTTGCCAAGTACACGGATAGATTTGCGGCTGAGGCGGTACCGGCCATTCAAAACAAAATCGGGCAGTTTACGTCAAACAATCTTATTAGAAACGTTATAGGCCAGCCGAAGTCAAGTTTTGACTTAAGAGAGATAATGGATGAGGGGAAAATTTTAATAATAAATCTCTCCAAGGGTCTTGTCGGTGAGGGCAACGCCTCTCTTTTGGGCAGTATGCTTATCACCAAAATATATTTAGCGGCCCTTTCCAGAGCTGATGCTTCGCAGGTTTCTTTGTCAAAACTCCCTAATTTTTATACTTATGTGGACGAGTTTCAATCTTTCGCTAATGAGTCTTTTGCCGATATTTTGTCTGAAGCCAGAAAATACAAGCTCAATCTGACTATGGCTCACCAGTATGTTGAACAAATGTCGGAAGAGGTCAGGGCGGCTATTTTTGGAAACGTCGGCACTATGGCTGTTTTTAGAGTGGGTCCGTTTGACGCCGAGATTTTTGAAAAAGAATTTATGCCGACATTTATGGCTGAGGATTTCGTCAATCTGGGACAGTATCAAATGTATTTGAAGCTGATGATTGACGGCGTCGGTTCTCAACCTTTCTCGGCTAAAGGAATGTCTCCCATAGAAAAACCAGCCATTTCTTTTAAAGAAGAATCCATTTTAAATTCCAGAAAGATTTTTGGAAGAAAAAGAGCGGAAGTGGAGGAAGAAATCGCCAAGCAGATGCTTTCCGAATTTGTTGAAAAACCTAAAATAATAAAAAAAGAATATCCACGAGAGGAATCGGCAGATAGAGGCGCCCCGAAGGATCCCCCGAGAGAGTTTAAAGATGAAAGAACGAAAGGTAATAATTTTGAAAAAAATAAAAATCAATCCGTGAATGTTGCTCCGGTTGGCGGTCTTGACCTGAAGTCAGCCATTGTGGGTGTTCTTAAAAACAGCTCTTCACCTAAAGTAAGCCAGTCATCCCAATCACGGCAGTATCCGGAACCGCGTTTGTCTGAGCAGAAAAGTTTTCCGATTCCGACTCCACCACCTCTTGAAGGTGATGGACGAACTTTGAAAGAGGCCTTGGGAGAGCTTCTTAAAAAAGATTTTTCTAAAGTTGAAAATGAAAAAGATTTTTCATCTCCTTCCGGCCAGAAAGACAATTCAAATCAAGGACAGGTTAAGTCCGTCGTTCCCAATGAAATTCCGGAAAAAGAACTACGAAAAATACTTGACGTGGATAATAAAGAACAATAAAGAAAAATAAAGAATAAATTATGCTCATATTGCGGTATATTTTTCTGGCCTGTTTTATTTTTACTCCGCTTTTTTACGCTTCCGCCCAGGCTGTAATAAGTGAGATAATGTATGACCCAAAAGATACGGACTCAAGCGCGGGTGGAGAGTGGATTGAGGTTCAAAACACAGGGTCATCGGCGATAGATTTAACCAAGTGGGTATTTTTTGAAGCCGACACTAACCACGGAATTGTGGCTGACGGGGTTTCCGAAATTCCTCCGGGCGGTTACGCTGTTATCTCAAGAGATTTAACCGCTTTTAAAAATTATTTTAGCGGTTTTTCCGGACTTCTTTTTAAAGCTTCTTTTTCTTTGAATGATGGAGAGACTCTTGCTATAAAGGCGGATAAAGATTCCGGGGCCACTGATTCTGTAACTTACACATCTGATTGGGGAGCAAAAAATGACGGCAACTCGTTACAAAAATTAGACAGCGCTTGGGTCGCTTCAACCCCAACGCCCGGAATGGTGAACTCAGGAAGCGACGCGCCCGCTTCTTCTCAAGAAGTTTCTTCAAGCGCGTCAAGTGAATCAAATAGTTCCCAATCTTCTTCTATAGGGAGCGACGAGAATTTGGTAAAACAAACTATTTTTCCGAGTGTCGGACCTGACAGAGATGTGATAGCGGGAGCGTCAGTTATTTTTGAAGGACAGGCTCTTGGCATAAAAAAAGAGCCTCTTTTGAACGCTCGTTATGTATGGAACTTTGGTGATGGAGAAGTGGCTGAAGGAAAAAAAGTCAGTCATACTTATCGCTACCCGGGCGAACATATAGTTATCCTAAATGTCGCTTCAGATGAGCGCTCGGTTAGTGACAAGGCCGTAGTTGTCGTTACAGATTCCAAAATGTCCATTTCCGGTATTTTGTCCGGGGAGGATGGTTATGTGGAAATTTTAAACGGGTCACTCAAAGAAGCCGACATCTCGTGGTGGCAGATTTCAGACGGGGTAAAAACTTTTGTGATCCCAAGCAGAACTTTCGTTCTTCCGTCTAAAAAAATTAGATTTGCGAATTCTGTCACCAAACTTGCCCCGAGCGAAGAAAATCTTACCCTTTATTACCCAAGCGGCAAGGTGGCTTACCAATATTCAAACTCGAACTCAAAATCGGTTTCTGTTGCTCCGACTTTAATGCCGTATTCTTCTCAACAAAAAGTTGCGATAGCTGGCGCGATAGAAGAATCAGTTGAAGAAATTTCCTCCGGATTGAAAAATGCCAAGCAGGCGGCTTCGGCGGCCGAAGCCGCCCCGCCTCTCCTAAAAAAGTCTGAAAACTGGAAATGGTACCTCGCTCTTTTTGGAATTATCATTCTTGCTTTGAGCGGTGTTATTTTTGTCGGTAGTAAGAAAAAAAATCAAAGCGGTTTTACTATTGTAGAATAGTCTGATGTCGCCACTTTTAACCGCTTTAATAGGTTGCTATATTGAGAGTTATGGATACTAAAAAAGAAAGAAAGACAATACTGGTAACAGGCGGCGCCGGCTTCATCGGCTCGCATCTCTGCGAGCGTCTTTTCAAAGACGGCCACAGAGTAATTTCTCTTGATAATTATTTCACCGGCTCAAAAGAAAATCATGTTGATGGAGTTGAATATCGGGAGGGTCATACCAAAGATATTGAAAAACATATTACCGAAACGCCCGACATTATTTATCATTTGGGTGAATATTCACGGGTGGCAAAAAGCTTGGAAGAGCCCGCGCTTGTTTTTGATTTAAATATGGCTGGCACGGCAGGAGTGCTTGAATTCTGGCGAAAGTTCAAAGAGAAAAAAACAGAGAAAAAAACAAAACTTGTCTATGCCGGCTCTTCAACAAAATTCACAAGCGCGCGAGAGGATGGAACGGAAGGAAGAAATCTGGCGCCCTACACATGGTCAAAAGCTTCAAATTCGGAATTGGTTGCCGGTTATGGCGCTTGGTACCATTTGCCATATTCCATAGTTTATTTTTACAATGTCTACGGACCGCGAGAAAAAGCTGGGGTGGAACAATACGGGACAGTGATAGAAACTTTTAAACAATGTTATCTTTCCGGCAAAGCATGCGAAATAAGGCAACCCGGTTCTCAAACAAGAGCCTTCACTCATGTGGATGACACCGTTTCAGGCATTATTCTTGCCGGTGAAAAAGGTGAAGATGATGAATACGGTATCAGTTCCGAGGATGTTTACTCTCTTTTTGATGTTGCCGAGATGTTCGGCGGAGAAATAAAAATGCTCCCTAAAACTAAAAGCACCCGTTCTTCCGGCGCTATTGATTCTTCAAAAATAAAAGCTTTGGGATGGCATCAAACTCGGAAACTTGAAGATTATATATCTTCAGTTAAATCGGAAAAAATATGATATCTCAAAAAAAAGCGGTTCTTATTCATGGTTGCCACTTGGAAGCCGAAGGGTGGGAGAGCATTGTATGGGGAAGTCCGTCTGAAGGACTTTGGGGTTCAATCCCGCGAGGAGTTCAACTGGCCTATAATGAAAATGTTTCTCTGATATTTTTGGGCACGGGAGCTTCGGAAAAAGAGGGGGTGAAAGAGTCGGAATATATGTTTCAATTTGCTCTCTCGCATCTTTCAGAGCTTGCCGATTTGTGTCAGTCTAAACCGGAAGAGCTGAAAGTTTTTCTCGAAGAGAGGTCTTTTATTGATAAGGTAACACAAAATACGACTGAAGAACTGCGCGCGTATTTTGATATGTGTCTTTTGAAGGAGATAACTAATCCGATTATTACGGCTGTGGCCACCCATGCTTCTCGTAGTATTAAAGTCGGCCTTGCCATCGTTTTGAAAGAAGAAAAATACAGAATTTTTCGCCACAAGGTTATTTGGGCTCCCGCGGATACTTGTTTTGAGGGAGCCTCTGTGGACGATGTTGTCGTCGTTGAACCTCCGCATCGCGGAGATATTCCAAAGTGGCAGACTTTTAGATACGCAAAAACGCTGTTTGAGATTATGGGACAAGGGGAAGATGTTTTTGAAAAATTTCTTTCAGAGTGGGGCGACCTTATCAGAAAATATGGAGTGGATGTGTGGTGGAAACCAAAAAAATAGTTTTAATCTCAAATGAATAACCCACAGAAAAAAATTTTGATTTTTTCTCTCGCCTATTACCCCAGCTTTGTATCTGGCGCGGAGAGCGCCATCAAAGACATAACAGACAGAATAGATCCGTCAGATATTGAGTTTCATATGGTTACTCTCTTGTTTGATAAAAAAGCGTCAAGGCGAGAGCGTCTTTCAAACGTGGAAGTGTGGAGAGTCGGGTTTGGCGGATCCTATCTATCCAAGGCTCTTTTTCCATTACTTGCTGCTTTCAAGGCAAAATCGCTTGACCGCAAACTACACTTTGACGCGGTTTGGTGCATGATGACGTATATGCTTTTCCCATTAGTGATTGCCAGATTGATTGATGTCCGGGCGCCGCATATTCTTTCCATTCAGGACGGCGACCCATACGAAAAAGTATTCAAGCGGTGGTTTGTCCGGCCTTTTACACCGCTTCTTGACTACGGCTTTCGTACCGCAAAAGTAATACAGGCGATATCCGCCTACCTTGGAGAATGGCCAAAACTTCGAGGCTACAAAGGGCCAATTGAAATAATTTACGACGGGGCAAACCCCAGAGACTTGAAAGCCGCTATCAACCCTAAAGAAGTTGATTCGCTTAAGAAAAAATTGGGAAAGAAAACCGGAGAAATATTTCTCATAAACACCGCCCGACTTGTTCATCAGAAAGGGAATGACACTACCATTAGAGCGCTCCCGTTGCTTCCTTCGCATGTACGACTTCTCTTGGTTGGAGGAGGCGAGGACGAAGGAATGTTGAAGCGTCTCGCTGAAGATTTGGGAGTGGCAGACAGGGTTATTTTTGCTGGGCATGTTGACCGTTCTGTCGTAACCACCTATCGCAAGGCGTCGGATGTTTTTGTCGGAGCAAGCCGATCTGAAGGACAAGGTCATGCCTTTAATTCCGCTATGGCTTCTTACTTACCGGTTGTTGCCACTCAAGAGGGAGGTCTTGCCGATTTTATTTTTGATGAAAAGAGAAATCCGGATAAGCAAACGACCGGCTGGGTTGTTGATAAGGATAGTCCGGAGCAAATTGCCGAGGCGGTGAAAGAAATTTTATCTAATCCTGACAAGGTAAAAAAAGTGACGGAAACAGCTCGGGCGATGGTTCTTGAGAAATTCGATTGGGACAATATAGTCAAAGAAATGCGAACGAAAGTTTTTGACAGAGCTTTAGTGTAATCCTATCTGACGTTCTTTTTCCTCTCCACTTCTTAGGGAGTTTCTATCATTTTTGTATTTCTCCACAACATCTTTAGAAATATTTTTATTTTCAAGCACGGCTTCAAGGACCTCTGTCCAAAATTGAATGCGTTTAGTGTTTAAAGTATGCAAATCCCCAGATGTTTTATCCAAAGTGTTCGTGTAGTACCAAATTATTTCTCCAAGGCGATATATTCGCATAAGTTGAAGCGAAAGGGATTCTTCCTCGGTTCTGTTATTTTTCACGTATTCAATCAGCGCCGCTTCAAGTGTTGGATTATAAAGAGTCATAAAATTCAAAAACCGCGCCCACCCCTCGTATTTATTGCCGAAGCGCAAAGATGAATGGTCTAATAAATATATATTTCCATTGGCGACTCTTATGTTATGCGGGACAAAATCAACATGGGTTAAGAATCCGCAGTATTGCTCTATCACTTCTTTATTTTCTTCAAGAATTTTTTCGGCCTTTTTGAGATTTTCCGCAAGTTCTTTGTTTTCCGGAAAATAGCTTGTGATGTCTTTTTTAAATTTGTCAAAAACTTTCAAATATCCTTTGGCGTCAATTGAACCGAAATTTTTGCGGACTAGCCGCTCATGGGCGTAAGTGGTGGCATGAGCGCTTTCTTGAGCTTTAAAAGCCTTTAGGGCGAGACCAAATTGCTCCGGTGTTCCGCGTTCTAAAAAAGACTTTTCTTGTTCAATGAATTCTTGAATGGATATGGTGCATCCGTCTTTTTTTGTGAAAAGTATTTCAGTGGGGGTAAAAAATATTTGGTAGGCGAATTTTATTTCTTTCAAAATTTCTCGGCATTTTCTTTCGTGTTCAATTTCCCGCACGCCTTTTTTATCATTTGTAACTTTTATAATCACTTTTTCTCCGGCCTCGTTATGCCCTACAAGTATAAATTTTCGGCCGTGGGCTGTGGTAACGGCTTCTGATAAGAATCTTTCACCGCTTATATGCGGTTGCTTATCTTCAAGCGTGTAACCGAGCTTTTTGAGAATTTGGTCGATTTTCTCAAGCTCTATTTTTTTATATTCCTCCCACGATTCTTTTGTGTTTTTATTTTTCATTTTCAAAAACTTTATTCAATTCATTTATGTGTTTTACCCAAGACTCTTCGTATTTTAGAATTTCTTCCTCTGGCCTCGCATTAAATGGTAAAATCTCCGGACGGGGGAGCGGTGTTTCCGTTATTATTTTTTTGGCTCTTTTAAAAACAAAGTTTTCAATGCTGTTAAGTAGCCGATTTTTCGACGCCCTTTGATGAGAGGTTTTATCTATTATATGAAATATGACCGGTTTTCCTGTTATGAGCGAAACCACTCCGACAGGAAGCTCTGTTGACGGGCCATTTTGAGCGTAAATAATTTCGGCTCCGCGCGTTGCTTTCCATAGGACAAAAGTATAAAGCAAAAGACGAATCGGCAAAGGCTGTTTTTTGCTTACCGAAACTATATTCACCCCCTCCACTTTTTCCGGTATTCCCCCATAGGTAACAATCGTCACCCCGTGCAAACTTTTCAGGCATTTGGCCAACTCTTTCACATAAGGAGCTGGCTCAGCGATATCGGGCGGGTAGAGTGGTGTGGCGAGGATGATTTTCATTGATATGTTAAGTTTAACACGCGCTTATTTAGAATGACTTCTTGGCGCTTTGTACTGAAGAGAACATTAATAATTAACGTAAAGTCCCAAACATAAAAATAGAAGATTTTACAAATTACCCACTACTCTTGACTTACAGTAGCAATTATGATATTCTAAAAAGAGTAATCAAGTACCTACAAAACCCCCTCAATCCGAACACTTGCTGTTAATAAAATATCTTTGCTAA
>CAYGDB010000010.1:15759-20234 GCA_964348535.1 uncultured Candidatus Saccharibacteria bacterium | reverse complement strand
TTCTTCAGGCATACATGCGCTTCTGTGTCTATTTTGGATTTGCAAACCTCTTCAACTTTGGAGATGTCGGCAAAACCGACAGCATCTCTCAAGCTGAATTTCGCAAAAAAGACAGGAAAAAAGCGTGGCAACTTCTTTCCTACGCTTTTCTTATAAGCATCGCTATTACGTTTGTGGCGTATAAAAGTATAACTTAGTGCCATTTATACGAAAAAAAATAATTAATTGGGAATCTGATGAGTATAAGCGCGCTCGTTTTCATTATCTTCTCCAGATAATCTACGGTGAGTCTTTGGCAATTGATAATTCTTCGACGATGAGCGCGTTTGCGCCAACCAAGGAAGCAAAAGATTTTTTACTCCAGCAACAAAAAGATGAAGACAAGCATCTTGAGCTTTTGACCGATGTTGTGTCAAAGATGGAAAGACCCAACGAACATATATCACCACAAATGCGCAAACTCCATAAGCTTATGGAGTCGTCGCTCAAAGAGAAAGATTGGGTGGCATCTATTCTAATACAAAATTTTATTGTTGAGGGACTTGCAGTGACGCTTTGTCAGCAACAAGGCAAGTACGGGGATGACACTATCCACAGGGTATTCAGCGTCATTATCAAAGATGAGGCGCGGCATGTGGCGTTTGGGGTACAGGAGCTTAAAAAAGTTCTTGAGACCGACACGGATGGCTTAATACAAAAAAGACTGATACGTATCCAACGAAAGGTGCTCTGTCATGCGATTATGTTGTTTAAAGATCTTGCTCCTGATGTCGGCGATCTGGGTATGAAGTGGGATGAACTCGCTGAAAAAGTAATCAGAGACCATATGGAACGCATTAAGAAAGCAGGTTTTCACTTGCCTCTTTTAGACCGAATGTTTTTGAAGTGGGCTCTTGTCTTTTTTAGGGCGGTATAATTAGCAAAAATAGCATGGTGTTACACTTCTGCTATTTTGATGGAAAAAAGATGATGGTCTGCTTTTTTAGAGAATCTTAATCTCAACAGACACAGTATTATTTTCTTCCGAAATTTCGGAGATGGCGTTATCAGGGTCAACTAAAAATTTAACTACCTGTTTACCTTCCTTCACTTGGCCAAAGCCAATAGTAAACTCCATACCGCTTTGAGGGGCAAGCGAGGCTTCGGTCTCGGAATTAAATGCGCGAGGTGGGTAAGTGGGCAGAGTAGCATTAAATCTCCACAGACCGGATGATTTTGATCCGATATTTTCAACGTTAAAACGGACTGCAACCGTGTCACCCCTGCCGATTGAATTTGATTTTATAAATTCTTTTGTTGCTTTATCAAGAATACCGATTTCAACAACGGTGATTTTGAGGTCTGTTTTTAAGTTTTGATTCGTTGGGGGTATTGATGTTTCTTTATTATCTGAAATATTTTCATTTGAAATCGAAAGAGTGACTGAAGCAGAATCTGTTGGAGTTGATTTTCCGTTTGGAGTGAAAGAAATGGTAGCAGGCATATCAACATAACGACTTTTTATTGAATTTGCTCTTAATTTGATTACACTATCGGTGTTTCTGATGTTGAATGGAATACCGCAGGAAATTTTCTCTGTATTATTTGAGTCATTTATTGACTCAAAGTAAAAACCGTCAAAGCAGGGATAGATGAATGAATAAAAACCTTGAGCATCAGAATTTCGGCGACTGAAAAAAATATCAAATATTTCTCCGGATTTTTGGTTTAGAGAGTCGGCATTTATAAATAGATTTTCTTTTTTATTAAAAAATGATGAAAGGGTGACAGAGGCTGAAGAAAGATAGGAATTATCTTTCGTTATGGAATTTATAGAAAATATAATCACACCTAAAACAGCCAAAAGACCCAATATGGCGAGGGGTTTTAGTAGCAAATCTTCTATTTTTTTGAATCTGTCTTTGATATCCTGCTTCATATTTTATGTAATTTAAGTATATCATATTTAAATACTTTGTCAAACTCACGTTTGACATATCTATTATAATGTGATACACTCTTTTAAATGTTTCTTGACATTAAAAAGTATGGAGAATGTGGCTCAAAAAAAGAATAGAAATTTAATAAGGCTTTTAAAATGGTCGCTTGTTATTTTTGTCGTGCTTTTGATTTTCAGCTTATCCTTGGGTTTGGCGCCCGTCTCCGTTCGTGAGATTAGCGCGGTCTTCCTTTCTTTTTTAACGGGAGAAGAAAAAACTGAAGAGAAAACCATCGAGCAAAAAACCGACTCATCAAGCTCAAAATTATCAAAACCTGTAAGACTGGTTATTTCGAGTATTGGGATTGAAGGGCAGGTTTTGAATCCTGAAAAAAGCGATATAAAGGTTTTAGACGAGGCGCTCCTCAAAGGAGCCGTGAGGTATCCCGGTTCGGGCACCCTTGAAAGTTCTCAAAATATACTTATATTCGGTCACAGCTCTGACTTAAAAGTTGTCCATAATCAAAACTTTAAAATTTTCAACGGTTTAAAATTTTTAAAGTCCGGCGATGAAATTAAGTTATATTCGGAGAATAAAGAATATATCTACAAAGTTGATTCTGTTCGTTTGGCTATGGCGGAAGAAGAAAAGGTAACGTTTTCAGATGAACGTAAACTGATACTTTCAACTTGTAATACATTTGGAGCAAAGGAAGAAAGGTACGTGGTTGAAGCATCGTTTGTTGGAAGCTATCCTATCCTAAATTAATTTAGGATAGGATAGCTCCTCGCAAGGGGATGGCAGATCTTTGTAAACTTAAACGGCCGCAAGACGGCGGAAAGGAAAAACAATGAAGCATCTTTTGATTGCGGTTTTCATAACCGTTTTAACTTTTGCTTCAGCAGAAGCGGAAGAGAAGTATAAACGAGACGCCGATGGTTACATACCATGGGCTACGGTGGGGAATAATCCTTGCCAGAATGGTGCAAGAAATACTTGCACCCTAGAGGCTGCATTCGCCCGATCAAATTTTTCTTCGGATGCGCAAAAGGCACTCAAGGAAGAAATTGATGCGGGTCGAAAGACCAGTGTCTCAATTCAACCCGGTGAAAAGTTTGACTTTATTCAATTCCAAAATAATGGATTTTTGGACAAAGTCAGAACAGCATGGTCGGCAAGCGAAAAAGTATTTGCCAGCCTTTACACAGTTACTGTGGAAGGAAACATTTATGAAGCTTTCCACTTTGTAGACTGTGGAAATTGGGGTATGCGTTCAAAGCTTGCTCCAATTACCGTAATAAAAGCCCCAACCACATTCGCGCGGGGAGACATTCCCGTAACAAACTGTGGCGGAGATGGTTGCGCCTCATGCAAAACAGAAGGAGGATAGAATGAAAAATTTTCTGGCTTTTGCTATCAGCTTGTTTCTCTTCCTTTTGTTAGGAGGCAAGCAAGCGGTGGCTGAAACAGAGTGCACCCGGCCCGAACAGGTTGGATGCGTTCAAATTGATTTGCTCGTCGTTCAAAAGGGGCAAAGCGACAAACTTAGAACACTGATCAATTCTGAACCTGCTTCGCTTGTTCAGGGCGTTGACCTTGCTCTCCCCATATATGGGGATGTAAAAAGTGGGGAGATAAACCTATACAGCGCTTGCGCTGAATATTATATCTTCTTCTGGGGAGTAACCTCGGTGTCCACTGAGAGGATGGCCCTCTATGCTGATGGCTCTAACTCCTCACCACCTCTGAAAGTGTTTCAGGCAGAAATGCCAAACTTTTTCGACGAAGAATATGGCGAAGAAGTTTTTCCGGAACTAGGTGACCCATCCGTGGGTTATCTAGTAAAAGTTTGTGGAGGGAAGGCGTCATTTCAAGTTCCTTGGGATTATATTGGGTCTCAAACTTATGCGCTAATTTGCGCTACAAGCGAAGACTCTCTTTATCCAAGTAAAAAGAAGAAACAAGGGCTTTGGATTTCTTCCAAAGCCTGGAACTTCTACAGGGAAGGAGCGTACCAGTGGATACTTATTCCATTGGTAATGCCTTAACTCTTGAGGCCGTTTAAGTTGAGTCCGGACGCGAAAGTTAAAACTTTCGCGTCCCGGCCTCTTTTTGTTTTTATTGAAGCAGTATTGAAAATTATTAAAAATATCCGTATGAGTAAAAAGATTATAAAATATATAGGAAATATAACCGCGAAGTTTATTATGCTGGCGGTCTTATTTTTTGCTTACACGTTTGTTTTGAATGATTTTTCTTTTAATAATCTTAGTGTAGTTAATGTAGTTTCAGCATTTGGCGGAGACGCCGGCGGTTATAGTTTTGGTGGAGGTGAGCTCGGTGGTGGTTGTTGTTACTCTAGCCCCACCTATTACGGAGGAGGTGAGCTCGGTGGAGGTTGCTGTAGCGGAGGCTCTATTTCAGGAGGGTCTATAAGTGGTGGTTCAATATCAGGCGGGTCAATCAGTGGAGGTTCCATATCTGGTGGCAGTATTTCCGGCGGTTCAATTAGTGGCGGAAGTATATCCGGTGGCTCAATTTCAGGTGGTTCTATTG
>CAYGDB010000010.1:0-15659 GCA_964348535.1 uncultured Candidatus Saccharibacteria bacterium | reverse complement strand
GCGGAAGTATCTCTGGTGGTTCTATATCCGGAGGAAGTATCGGTGGAGGTTCAATATCTGGTGGTTCAATAAGTGGAGGAAACATCGGCGGCACCCTCTCTTCTCCCACCATTACCTTAAAAAAAGGCGAGCTTGCTTCAGCGTCCGTTTATTTAAGCCAAGTTCCATATACCGGAGTTGGTGATGTATTGGAAGTGATTCTTTTCTCCATTGTTATTCTTATACTCTCACTTTGTATTGCCTATGTTCTCATCTATAGATTTCAGGTTTATAATTTATATCTCAATTACCGTCTTCAAAAACAGCTTTCTAACTTTATAAAACTTTAAAAGCTTCAGCCGTTATTCCTACTGTACCTTCTCTGTTTGTAACTTGGCCTTTTACAGCTATGCAGTTTTCAGCAGTTAAGATTTCCTTAGATTTTTCGTACACCTTTGGAAACACCACGACTTCAATAGAACCCGTAAAATCGGCTATTTTGATGAAAAGCATCCGGTCACCCTTTTTTGTTAGGATTGGTTTTATTTCTTCAATAATGCCGGAAACAATAGTCAGCATGCCTGATTGAAGTTCCGTTTTAATTTTGCTTATAGGCATTGTTTTTCCGAGTTTTTCTTCATATTTATCAAGAGGATGTCCAGAAACATAAAGTCCTAGAAGTTCTTTTTCCCACTTTAACCTTTCTTCTTTTGACATTTCCGCCCCAGGTTTTAATGATAGTTTAGTTGCCTGATTTTCTTGAGGAAGACTCCCGAATAGGGAAACCTGGTTAGATGATGCCGCAACTTCTTTATTATAAATAATAAGATCTTCGACATTTGTCGCGAGGGAACCGCGTTCTCCAAAAGAATCAAGCGCTCCTGAATAAATCAAAGCTTCGAGAGATTTTTTATTCAAACCTTTTCCTCCGATACGTTTTAAGAAATCTTCAAGAGAATTGAATGGCCCTCGATTTTTCCTTTCTTCGATCACAAGCTCCGCAATGCCTAAGCCAAAGTTTTTTATGCTCCCAAGTCCAAACCTTATGGTATCTTGTCTCTCGTCATTTGGATCAACTCTTACAATCGTAAAATTTTCAAAACTTTCATTTATGTCTGGTGGCAATACGTCAATTTTCATTCTTTTTGATTCGGTAATTATTTCTGCCACCTTTTCAAGGTCGCCGGACTCTGCCGATAAAACGGCAATCATGTATTCGCCCGGGAAGTTGGCTTTCATGTAAGCCGTTTGGTACGCGACTTTACCGTAGCAGGCGGCATGAGCTTTGTTAAAACCGTAAGCTTGAAAGGGTTCAAATAATTGCCACAAATTTTCGGCGAAGTTTTTCGTTTGGCCATTTTTGATTATTCCTTCAACTAGTTTTTCTTTTTGGGCGGCCATTTCAGCCGGAATTTTTTTACCCACCGCTTTTCGAAATTTATCTGCTTCAATCCAAGAGTACCCAGCCAACTCTATCGCGCTCAAAAGGAGGTCGTCTTGGTAAACTATCAGACCGTAAGATTTTTCTAGATATTTTTTCATTCTTGGATCAAGATATGACACAAGAGAAGGGTCATTTTTTCTTCTTATGTATTCCGGTATAACCTCCATTGGACCGGGACGGTAAAGGGCAACCATGGCGTTTATATCGTGAATTGAAGATGGCTTAAGTTCTTTTAAATATCTGGTGATGCCAGAGCCATTTAGCTGGAACAGTCCCACTGTCTCGCCTTTAGCGAGCATCTCGAATGTTCTTTTGTCATCAAGAGGGATATTTTCTATATCAACATTTATTCCGCGAAGTTTTTTTACCTGATGAACGGCTTCCGCCAGGATGGCAAGATTTCTAATGCCAAGAAAATCAAATTTTAAAAGACCTGCATCCTCAATCGCGTACATATCATATTGAGTGATAAGTTGTCCTTTTTCTTTTGTATCATATTGAAGGGGAGTGTAATCAATCAATGGGGTAGGTGATATGACCACTCCTGCGGCATGAACGGAAATGTGGCGGGCGCAACCTTCTATTTTTTTTGCCATGTCTATTATCTCTTTAGTATCGTTGTCTTTTTCGTATAGTGTCTTTAAGTCTGGTGTAATTTCTATTGCCTTATCAATTGTCATTGGAAATCCCTGGGAGCCCATTGGAATTAGTTTTGCGATTCTATCTCCTGAAGCGTACGGATAACCCATGGCTCTCGCGACGTCACGCACTGCACCACGCGCCATCATTGTGCCGAAAGTTCCTATTTGCGCCACCCGATCGTGACCGTATTTTTGTTTCGCGTACTCTATAAGCTCATCTCGTCTGTCGTCCGCTATATCCATATCAATATCTGGCGGAGAAGGGCGTTCAATGTTTAGAAATCTTTCAAAAGGCAATCCGTATTCTATTGGGTTAACCGTCGTGATATATGAAAGATAAGAAACCATTGAGCCGGCGGCCGAGCCTCGGGTTGTTGTCAAAATATTTCTTTCTCTGGCGTGTCTTAATATATCCGACACTACAAGAAAGTATGGAGCGTAACCTTTTTTATTTATTATGTTTAATTCATAATCTATTCTTTCTTTAATTTCTTCCGTTTCTATTAAATTTCTATTTTTAATTCCTTCATAGACAAGGTCTCTCAAAGCTTGGTCAGGTGGAGAAGAAAGTTTAAGGTCTGGAAATACCCATTTTCCAAGGGGGATTATGAGGTTGCAAGCATCTGCGATTTTTTGCGTATTCCTAACAGCTTCCGGTGTTTCTTTGAAAATTTCATTGGCTTCAGACTGGTTTATGAAAGAAAAGTCACCCTCGCCGTTTTCAGCTTCTCTTTCAGTCCCGTTGTTCTGAATTAAAAGAAGGGTGTTTCTGGCTTTTTTATCGTCTTTACTGAGATAGTAGACTTCCTGTGATGCAACTAAAGGCGTTTCAGTTTCCGCTCCAATTTTTTGAATTTGTTTGATTAGAGCGTCTTGGCCGTCTATTTCGGGGTGGCGTGAAATCTCCAAGTAGAGGTCGTCTTTTTTAAATAAATCTTTATAATCATTTATGAGTTCTTTTGCTTTATCTTTATTTCTGTTACGAAGAGCAAAACTGACATCTCCTCCCAAACAAGGAACTATGGCTATGAGACCTTCGGCATGCTTCTTGAGCAATTCTTTATCTATCCGAGGTTTGTAATAAAAACCTTCAAGAAATGACGCGCTTACCAACTTTATAAGATTTTTATATCCATCAAAATTTTTGGATAAAAGAACCAAACGAAAACCGTGGTCGTCAACATCGGCTTGCCTGTCTGTCATTCCCCGCGGAGCCAGATAAAAATCAACCCCGATTATCGGTTTTATCGAAGCGCCCTCACATTCTTTATAAAATTCAATAGCGCCGTAGAGGTTTCCAAGGTCGGTTAGAGCTAGGGCTTTCATCCCCGCTTTTTTTGCCACTTTGACCAAATCTGGAATTTTTGGAAGGGCTTTTAGGAGACTGTAGTGGCTATGAGTGCGAAGGTGTGTGAAGGGAGTCATTAAGCTATTATAACCAACAACTTACAACCAACAACTTTTAGTTAAAATACACAATCAACACTTCATTCCCATTCGCCATTCTTTACTGTAAATTATAAATTATGAAGTATGTCATCGGTATTGATGAAGTGGGACGAGGACCTCTTGCGGGACCTGTCTGCGTGGCGGCTGTTGCTATAGAAAAAAGATTTTATAAATCTACTTTAAAAAAGTTTAAAGGTTTAAAAGACTCAAAAAAAACTTCTGAAAATCTTCGTGAGGAATGTTTTAAAAAGATTGACGGACTTTCCAAATCAATTCTTTATTCTGTCTCTCTTGTGGGCAATGGCGTGATAGATAAGAAAGGAATTGTTTGGGCGATTGAGACAGCTTTATCCAGGTCTCTTCATAAACTTTCTCTTCAGCCTATGAAATGCGAGGTGCTTTTAGACGGTTCTCTAAAAGCGCCAATAGAGTTTAAAAATCAAAAAACTATTATTCGCGGGGACGAAAAAGAAAAAATAATAGCCATGGCTTCAATCGTTGCCAAAGTTTGCAGGGATAATTATATGAAGCGTCAGTCGAAAATATTTCCGTTGTACGAATTTGAAAAACATAAAGGGTACGGCACAAAAAAACATATCGAGAAAATTAAAAAATATGGAGTTTCAGATATCCACCGCCTTAGCTTTTTAAAGAATTTGAAATTTTAAATAAGTATGTTAGATTTGACATCAGTTCTGTACATTGTGTCGGAACACAAAAATTTAAGGGGGTTTGCGTGAGTTATGCGAGAAAGAGTGATATTGGGAACCTGTCAAATATTACAAGGCCTCTTTTAAAGAAGCCTAGAACTTGTGAAGTGAGACCTCCAAAATTTATTGCTGTTTATGACAATGGAGGGATATCATTAAAAGTCCCAACGGTTATAGGCTTTAGTGGGCCTCAATTGGAAGACGCCCAAAAAGCCCTGCGCAAAATGATGGATAATGGACAAATCATATCCCGTTACCATAATGGCATTCGGGTGATAGAAAATCCGGATACGATGAAGGGAACTGATCTCTAATTTTGTTCGAAACATCTTCGGAATTTGGCGACTCATGCATAAGTGAGTCGCCATTTTACTTGCCAATAATTCTATTTCTGATATAGTCCTTAGATATGGTAGTACGAATGCGACATACTAGAGCTCATACGGCAAACCGCCGAAGTCACCACGCTCTTTTAGGCGGACGTTTTTCAAAGTGCTCTGATTGCGGAGCCATGCGTCCACCCCATCGCGCTTGCCCGTCTTGCGGCAAGTATAATGGCAGAGTGGTTGTGGACGTTGCTATGCAAGCTGTAAAAAAAGATGCTAAAATGAAAAAGCGAGCATTTGCCGAAGGTAAAACAGAAAAAACACCCGAATAGAAAAATTGGGAGAAAAGGTTTTTGTTTCGAAGTCTTTGTTTCATTTCTTTGTTTGGTTTCTAAAATGGTTCTTTCATTTAAAAAATAAAATGGCCAATAGGCACATATCAAGAGCGGTAGTCTTACAATCTCTTTTTGAATGGGATTTTATGGGATTGTCTGATGATATGATAGTGGAAATTACCCACCGAAATGCTGAAAATTTTGCAAATAACGCCGGTGACTTGCCTTTTATGGAAGAGCTTGGGAGAGGGTCTCTCTCAAAGCGTTCCGATTTGGATTTAATAATAGAAAAAGCCGCTCCTGATTGGCCGATTGAAAAAATTTCAATAGTAGACAGAAATATTCTTAGAATCGGACTCTATGAGCTTCTTTTTTCAGATAGAAAAGAGGTGCCGGCAAAAGTTGCGATAAATGAGGCCATTGAAATGGCGAAATCCTATGGCGGAGAAAACAGTGGCAAATTCGTCAATGGAGTTTTGGGTGCGGTTTATAAGGAAATGGGGGAGCCGGGAAAGAACGAGTTTTCAAAAAGAAAAAAAATTTTGGATATTCCTTTTGAAAAAATGCCGATTGAAAAACTGGTCGGTGCCATTGTCTATGCCGAACATGACGGTATTTATTTAGCTCTTGTTCATGATATTTTTGGACATTGGACTCTTTCAAAGGGGCATGTGGCCGAAGACGAATCTCTAGAAGATGGCATCGTCCGTGTTGTTCAAGAAGAAATCGGCCTTGCTGTAAAAACTGAAGACAAGCTCGGAAGCAATGAATACGTAGCTTCCGACCCTGAAAAAGGGAAAATCAGAAAACAGGTCGTCTATTTTTTAGCTAGAGCGCCTTTCAAAGAAATTACTCTAAAGAAGAAAGGAGGATTGGATGCTACTCAATGGTTTAAATTGTCCGACATTCTAAACTTAAATTTTTATGAAGACATTTTACCCGTTGTGACAAAAGCTATCACTTTGCTTTCGGAGAAATCACATAAAAAAGAACTTTCTAAAAAAGTTTAGATATTTGCGTAAAAGACTTTTTAATGCTAAAAAGGACTTATATAAGCTAATGGCCTTACGAAATAGAACATAAAACCCAGGGTGTTACTGGTATCTTGCATTTTATGTTTTAGGGCGGGGCAAAATTTATGCCGATAGATTTCAGCCAATGTGAAAAAGTTTTAGAATTTGAATTTAAAAATAAAGACCTTTTAAAGCAGGCCTTTACTCACCGCTCATATATTAATGAGCATAAGCGTCTAAATATAGAGCACAATGAACGCCTTGAGTTTTTAGGCGATGCCGTTTTGGAGCTGATAATAACGGAATATCTTTACGATAAATTTCCAGCCAAACCGGAGGGCGATTTAACCTCATATCGCTCGGCTCTGGTCAATTCCAACACTTTATCTGACATTGCCCAAAAAATCGGTATGGAAAAATTCTTGCTTCTTTCAAAAGGGGAGTCAAAAGATACGGGCAGAGCTAGACAATATATTCTGGCGAACACTTACGAAGCGGTGGTAGGGGCGATGTTTATTGACCAAGGTTATGCCGCCACGGCGAAATTCATTGAAAGAACTATTTTTCCTCTTACAGATAATATTGTAAAAGGGAAACTCTGGCTTGACGCCAAGAGTCATTTTCAGGAGAAAGCTCAAGAAGAAACCGGCATTACACCATCTTATCGCTCCGTATCTGAAGCAGGGCCGGATCATTACAAACACTTCACGGTTGCGGTATTTCTCGGTGAAGATTTAATCGCTGAAGGGCAAGGGCATTCCAAACAAGAAGCGGAGCAGTCCGCCGCTCAAAATGGTCTTAAGAAAAAGGGGTGGGGATAAAGAGATGGAATTTACCACTCCGCATTTTTAGGCGGGAGCAATTTTTTTGTTATAATATCGGGAATGTATCTTAAGTCGCTTGAAATAAACGGTTTTAAATCCTTCGCCAAAAAAAGCGAGCTTCAGTTTGGTTGTCCCATAGTGGCGGTTGTCGGGCCGAATGGTTCTGGTAAGTCAAACGTGGCTGAGGCTTTTAGCTTTGTTTTGGGAGAGCAGTCCATAAAAAGCATGCGCGGAAAACGCGGGGAAGATTTGATTTTTGGCGGTTCAAGCGCTTCAGGAAAACTCGGGAGGGCGAGTGTTCGTCTGACTTTTGATAATAGTCAAAAAATTTTCAATGTTGATTTTTCTGAAGTGATTATGGAAAGGATTGTTTACAGAGATGGGACCAACGAATATCTTTTAAATGGAAGCAAAGTTCGTCTTAAAGATGTGTTTGAGTTTTTGGCCCAAGCCAATATTGGGGCATCGGGACACCACATCATTTCTCAAGGAGAAGCCGATAGAATACTGAACGCTTCTATAAAAGAACGCAAAGAAATGATTGAGGATGCTCTTGGTTTGAAGATTTACCAATACAAGAGATTGGAAAGTGAAAGGAAGCTTGGTAAAACCAACGAAAATATCGCCCAAGTGAACGCTCTTAGAAAAGAAATAGGTCCGCATATTCGTTTTCTTGAAAAACAGGTTGAAAAATTAAAACGGGCTGAAAGTTTACGCGAGGAGCTTATTTTAATGTATAAGGAATATTTGAAGAGTGAAGAAAGGTATTGTTTTGAAACAAGAGAAAAAATTAAAAAAGACAAAGAATCGCCATTTGAAGAAAAAACCAGAAATGATAAACGTTTGGAGGAAGTAAAAAAAGAGCTCGCTTTATCTGAATTAGCCGACACAAAGAGCAAGGATTTGCTTTCAGTTGAAGGCGATTTGCAAAAAATTCAAAATGAACTTGATATCGCAAGAAGGGAAATAAGTCGGCTTGATGGCGCAATATTCGCCGAAGAGCGTTCTCTTGAAAGAGGGTTAAAAGATATTGAAAATAGCGGAACTGTAACAGTCCCGCTTTCTGACATTGAACATCTTAAAAATCTGGGAGAGGAAATTTTTAAAAAAGCCGAAAAAGAAAATAATCTTTCTTCTCTTAGGAATTTTATATCGGAGATTGTTTCTATATTAAAAGACTTCGTCACTTTAAAATCAGAAAGAAATGTTAAATCCGATGGATTAAAAACTCTTAAAGAAGAAATATTGTCTCTTAAAGAGAGAAAAGTTTCTTTGGAAAAAAAAGAGGGGGAGCTTGAAGAAGAGAGCAAAGAAACTGAAAAAAGATACAAAACAATAAGATTTTCGATAGAGGAAGGCAGGACAAAAGGACGAGAAGCGGAAAGAGAAATGTTTTCTCTTATGAACCGACGCTCTGAACTTTCTCTTATCTTGGCAAATTTGTCCTCCGAAGAAGATCGCCTTAATCGTGATGAAGAATCTTTTAAGGCGGAAATTATGGAAGCTCAGACTTTGTGCGGTTTTGAAGCCATAAGATATTCCGATTTTGAACTTCCGGATAGTCATACTCTGGAGGAAAGGATTGTTCAGGAAGAACGTAGAAAGAAAATTGAAAGAGTGAAGATTCGTCTTGAGGAAGCGGGTGGGGCGGGCGGATCTGATCTTTTGTCCGAGTATGAAGACGTCAAAAAACGCGATGAATTTCTTTCAAAAGAAACCGCCGACCTTGAAAAATCTGCCGAATCTCTAAAAGAGCTCATAGCGGATTTGACGGATAAACTTAATATTGAATTCAAAACCGGAATTGAAAAAATAAACAATCAGTTTTTAAAGTTTTTTGTGATGATGTTTGGTGGAGGACACGCGTCGCTTTTGGTTTCCGAACGCGACCAAAGGAAACGCAAAGTAAGCGAATTTGACGAGTTTGGAGAAGAAGACGAAGAGATAAAAACGGAAGAGGGAATAGATATCTCTATCTCTCTGCCAAACAAAAGAGTCAAAGGGCTTCAGATGCTCTCGGGCGGAGAAAGAGCGTTGACCTCTATCGCCCTTCTTTTTGCCATTTCTCAAGTTAATCCTCCACCCTTTATAATTTTGGATGAAACCGACGCGGCCTTGGACGAAGCCAATTCAAAAAAATACGGAGACATGATAGAAAATCTTTCAAAATATTCCCAGCTTATTTTAATTACTCACAACAGAGAAACTATGAGCCGGGCGGGGATTCTCTACGGTGTCACAATGGGAAGTGATGGTATCTCCAAACTTCTTTCGGTAAAGTTCGAAGAAGCGGTGGAGGTGGCGAAGTAGAATTCCTAGATAATTAGACATCAGACACTAGATAAACACAGCACGCATTTAGCGTCTTAGACCAAGGCGAAATCAAGAGTTTTTCTTTCAACGTCGGCTTTTACCACTTTAAATTTTAGAGAATCGCCGAGAGAATATTTTTTCTTGGTTTTTTCACCCACCAAGCTGTAGCTTTTTTTATCCAAATTAAAATAATCTTTTCCTAAATCTCGGATTTTTATCATACCCTCGGATTTTGTTTCTTTTTCTTCCATGTAAATGCCCCACTCTGTTATGCCTGAAATAACTCCGTCAAAAATTTGTCCGACTCTCTCTGACATATATTCAACCTGCTTTAGTTTAATTGAATCACGCTCGGCCTCGGTCGCCCTGATTTCCGACTCCGTTACTTGAGCGCTCATTTTTTCGTAAAAAATAAATTCTTCTTTGGAAACTTTCTCGCCCAAAAGATTTTTCTGAAGGAGGCGATGGACCAAAACATCTGCGTAACGGCGGATGGGGGAGGTAAAGTGGGTGTAGTATTTGAAACCCAATCCAAAGTGTCCGATGTTTTTGGTGGAGTAGATAGCCTTGGCCATGGAACGAATAGACGCCATCTTAATAATTCCTTCCTCGGCCTCTCCCTCTATCCGTTTAAAAAGAGCGTTTAAATCTTTTGCCGTTACCTGCCCTTTTTCGGTCTTCATCTCATATCCCACCGCTTTTAGAAAAATTCCAAGCTCGGTTATTTTTTCCTCATTAGGATAATCATGAATCCTGTAGACAAACATCGGTTCAATCTTTTTTTGTTTATGCAGATTACTTACAAAAGTGGCCACTTCTTTGTTAGCCAAAAGCATGAATTCCTCCACCAATTTATGAGCGTCTTTTCTTGTTTTGCGAAATACTCTAACAGGACGACCCTGGTCATCAAGTTCGAATTTTACCTCATCTTGTTCAAAAGAAATTGCTCCGTCCTTAAAACGCTTTGCGGTTAACTTTTTCGCTATTTCATTTAGAGTTTTAATAGCGGGTGAAAGAGTGTCTGCCTTGCCTTCAATCAATTCTTGCGCTTCTTCGTAGGCCATTCTTCTGTCGGAACAAATTACAGAACGACCAAACCATCTGCTCTCTATATTTCCATCTTTAGTCATTTCAAAAACAGCCGAAAAAACCAGCTTGTCTTCGTTTGGATTTAAACTGCACAAATCATTTGAAAGAGCCTCAGGAAGCATGGGAATTGTTCTATCCACAAGATATATCGAAACCCCGCGCTTTTGAGCTTCTACATCAAGCGCGCTTTTTGGCAGGAGATAGTGGGCGACATCGGCAATATGGATTCCTATTTCAAAGTTTCCGTTTGGAAGTTCTTTAAATGAAAGAGCGTCGTCAAAGTCTTTGGCGTCAGCGGGGTCAATGGTAATCGTGGTAACTTCCCTGAAATCCCTCCTATTTTTAAGGGTGTTCTCTGATTCAAGTTTGGATTTTTTTCTTATTGCCTCCGCTTCATTTATTAGCTCCGGTTCAAAAGTGGCATTGAAACCGCGTTCAAGAACAATAGCTTCCATCTCTACGTCATTATTTCCTTTGGCTCCAAGAACACGTAAAACAGAGGCTTCGGGTATTTCCTTTGATGAGTTCCATTCTTTCAGTTCAAATAAAACCTTTTGCCCTTCAGAGACTTTTGTTTTTAAAGAAAATTTCGCAGGAAGTTTTTTATCGTCCGGAGTTATTATTGTTTCCCCTTTTTCGGCAATTACGGTCCCAACAAAACGAACCCGAGAGCGTTTAACCACTTTTATTATTTCACCTTGAATTCTTTCGCCTCTTTTTTGATTGAGCAGGTGAACGGCAACAGTGTCACGGTGAAAGGCCACTCCCACTTTTTCAGGAGAAATTTCTATATCATCATCAAAATTTAAGACAGAAACATATCCAGTCCCGCGTGAAGTAACACTAAGAACACCCTCGTATATTTTGTCGCTTGGCTTTAGTGGGTGTTTGAATTTTCCAGGTAACTTAGATTTGTAACCTTTATAATTTTGCTTTTTTCTGCTTTCCATTGCTTTAAGTTAGCACGACCAAAGAAATAGGGCTAATTTAGGTATTTTAAAATGCTTGACAAAAATGTTAGATTAGTGTATGCTTGAGGTAGATATCCTAGGATATTTGAAAACTGAATTATCTCAAAAGGAGGAGGTCATGCCACACGATGGATACACTGGCCACCTCTTTGAAGAAGAGGTGCTCGGGATTTGTAAGGCTTCGTGCCACGGCTACATGTTGTGGCGCGAAGCGGCCGATCTGGTTCGCAAGAATCAGCCGGCAAAAAAAGCCCCGACTGCAATCCGCCTCGAAATTGAGGTGGGGCGGCAGTTTGGAGAGGGAGTGCGGTTCTTTACTGCCGTTCGCTCCGCAATGGATGTCTTCCATGGCGTTGACGGATTCTTTGAGTTTCGCGGAGTGGTAGTCACAATCGATGTTACGACCAATCAGCACAAGGACAGCGGCAAGGCCGACGTGATCGTTTACAAAGGCGATCTCGAAAACCTGCCTGTGCTCGCTGGCCGCATCGCCCGCGAGTTCAAAAGCAAAGAGCGGAGGACTTGCTAATGAAAAAAAAGAAAGCAATTCCTCCGCTTAATTTTCCCAGGCAGTTCTTTTTTCGGTGCGAAGAGAAGTGCGGCGTCTATCCGGTTTCGGAAAATACCGCGCGAAAGTTTCTCACCGAAAAGTTAAAAAAAAGGCTTGAAGCGGCAATTCATAGCGGAGCTCATGGAGCAATTCTTGAGTTTCAAAGTGGATGTCCAAATTGCAAGCCCGAAAATTCGAACGCGCTCATAAAACTCTTGAGCTTAAAATTACGAATCAATTAATTTGGTTCACAAGCAACTGGGAGGTCCTACACCTCCCAGTTTTTTTATGCTTGGAAAATAAATTTGACGGTCAAACAGTATCCTGCTATTGTCTTTGAATGCTTAGAATAAGATTACAGAGGACGGGAAGAAAACACGAGCCGACGTTTCGGCTTGTTTTGACTGAATCAACAAACTCCACCAAGAGCGGGAAGTTTTTGGATGTTTTGGGTTCTTATGACCCAAGAGGTAAAAAGGTTCAATTTAATGGTGAAAAGATAAAAGAATGGATAGGAAAAGGGGCTAGAGTTACCGACACTGTTCATAATCTTTTAATAAATCAGAATATAATTTCAGGCAAGAAAATAAACGTTTTGCCAAAGAAAACTCCCCCAGTCGTTGAAAAGAAAGAAGAAACTAAAGCAGAGACTAAATCAGTTGAAACAGAAACTTCTGTTTCAGAGCCGGTTTCTGAAGAAACTCCAGCTTTAGAAGAAGAGACACCCGTAGAGGCGGCGAGCGAAGAAGTTAAAGAAGAAGGAAAAACAGAGTAATTGACTGGATAATTTATTTTTTGTATTCTATTTAATAGAAAGAGTAGGTCTGCTCTTTAATAGTCTTTAATAATTTTATTTCTGAAACGTATGAATGAAAAAGAAGGGGACGCGGTATTTCTTGATTATGTTATAAAAGCTCTTGTTGACAATCCAAACGATGTCAAAATTAAAAGGACGGTTGATGAAATGGGCGTGCTTTTGATGCTTGATGTCAATCCTGCTGATATGGGTAAAGTTATAGGAAGAGCGGGGAACACTGCTAAAGCTATCAGAACTCTTTTGCGGGTTGTTGGAATGAAAAATAACGCGCGGGTAAACTTGAAAATTAATGAGCCGGAAGGAGGTGTTGCCAAAGAACTTCACGCGCCTAGCGCTGCTATGCAGTCTGTTGATGAGGCGATGGAGGATTTGAAAATCTAGTACCCTTTCACTCAAGCGCTTCAAGATTTTGAGAATTATAGAAAATTTTTTGACGAAAAACACAAAACTCCTCGCGGACTCCTCAGACAGTTGCGTTTTTCTAAAAATTTTCTTAATTTTCTAAAATCTTTCCGCTAACTCGTTCAAGGGTCACTAGATTTTTTATAGAGTAAAAAGTGGCGTAGAGTACTCCGCCACTTTTTGTTGCTTGCGGATTTTAATTTTTTCTATAACCTAATCACTGATCACTTACCCCTAAACCCTAATCCCATGCACTTCCACGTCATCACTCTCTTTAAAGATGCTATTGAATCGTATTTAAACGAGTCTATTTTGGGGCGGGCAAAAGGGGAAGGAAAAATTACTGTCAGTTATTACAACCCAAGAGAATACGCCGAACCCCTAAAATCAGGCAAGAGAGTTTCTTATGTTGACGGCAGGCCTTATGGCGGTGGACCTGGTATGGTGATGGAGGCGATGCCTATAGTGAAAGCGGTTGAGAAAGCTTTAAAAAAACAAACCAAAAATAAAACTAAAATTATTATCTTTTCTCCAAAAGGAAAACAGTTTACAAACGAATACGCTAGAAAAATCGCAAAAAGCTGTAAAAATGTTGTTTTGATTTCGGGACGCTACGAGGGAATAGACGCTCGGGTCAAAAAAATTCTTAAGGCTGAAGAACTGTCTGTGGGACCATATGTTTTAACCGGCGGGGAAATACCGTCCGCTATTGTTATTGATGCCGTATCTCGTCAGCTTGAAGGGGTCTTGGGAAATTTTGATTCTCTTGAAGAAAATCGGGTTTTAAATAATGAAGTCTATACTAGACCGGAAGTGCTTGTTTATAAAAAAAAGAAATACAAAGTGCCGAAAGTTCTTCTCTCCGGCGACCACAAGAAAATAGAAAAGTGGAGGATGAAAAAATTGTAACTTAGGTTCGGATGATTTTTAGGCACCACTCTTGACATCAAGTCAAATATTTGCTAGCTTTATTGCTGGAGTTTGTGTGTCATTCTGACAGGCAAATGTTCCTCTAAAGCAACCTATGGAGGGCCAAATGGCCAAAAATAACAAAGGAATGCAACGTTTTAGGGTTTCTTGTACTGGCATATCGCCTATGCTTCAAAATCCCATGACGGATGATATTTTGGATACCTTACTTCACGGTAAGGCCGGACGAAGCAAGGCGCCAGAGCGTGATACCTCTGTGGAAAAAATTGCCGAGCAACGCCTCTGCAAAGGGCCGAACGGCGAGTTAGGAATCCCTTCTAACTACCTCTTTGCCTCCCTTGTTGAAGCCGGCCGCCAGGTCATCTTTGACAAGAAGACGAAGATGTCCACGAGGGAATCCTCCCTGGTTCCGGCTTTCCTCTCAATCATTGAGGAGGAAAGCGGGATGTTGAGCGAGTTCATTCCATTTTCCGATCAGTCGGTAAAGTGGACAGCTGACAAACGCAAGGGCGTTCTAAAAAGCGGTGCGGGTGGCGGTGTCGCCGTTTGTATCGTGAGACCCAAATTTAATATATGGGCATTTGATGTCGTGGTGGAAGTTGACCTCGATCAGGTCAACCTTGAAAAGGTTATAGACCTTTTCAATAAAGCTGGGATGTTTGCCGGTCTTGGAGATTTTCGTCCTTCTAAGCGTGGCCCCTTCGGTCGTTTCAAGGTGCGTGAATTTACACAGCTTGAACAGATTGAAGCTAAAGAGCTTAAGGCAGCATAGTACTTGTCGTATCGTAAAGCTACGTAAACTGCAGTAGGGTGACGTTCGGGGCGGCGAAGTTCTTACTTCGCCGCCAACTGTCGCGAAGTGTGTACTTCGCCTGACGAGTCCGAAAGGACGAAACAGATGTTCTTTTAACATTGCAGTATCGTTCAGTGGAGTCATGTCGTCTATGCTTAAGTCGGGTATGGGGCGAGTGGGTCCAAATCCACTCGCCAGCATTTTTATGTGGTGTTGAGTTACGTGGTCTGCCGTCAGGTCCTCTGCGGGGTGGGCTAGATATTTATCTAGCCCACCATCCTCTAACCAAAGAAAGGAGGCGGTCATGCCGCTTAAACTTGATACGCGTTCGCGCTTCTATCGAGGGCCGCATGCCGTTCATCTAAAACGGCATGCGAAACTCGGAAAGCATTGTACTGTCGCAAATGACGTCTTTCCCATTCTAAATTATCTTGTTGATAGGGATGATGTTAAAAAAGTTTCGCTTGGAAAAGTTGCCGGCGGAAAATTTACTCGACGGATAGAGTACCTTATACACGGCAATCGTATAAAGTTTCTATTTGTGGGGGAAACATCCGCGCAGTTTGTCACTACCACTCCTAGAGAAATTGCCAAATCTGAACAAATCATATTTGCCGTCAAAGAGCGGTGGATGATGGGTAAAGATGTAAAGATTATAGAATAATTTGGAATCATTACATCGTTAGAGGTCGTGTGTGGTCAAGTTATGTCGAGTCAGGTTCTGTCTCGTGCGGGGCGGAGAACTACTTCTCCGCCAAACTTTCTACTGATGTTACGCACTGCATGGTGACGTTACGTGGTGCCAACTGATGCCTGGTACGGGGCGGAGAAGTAGTTCTCCGCCAAATTTTTAATCTCCCGTGGTGTGGAGTTAGGTGGACTAGACTTATGTCCAGTCATCTAAGGGGTAGAGAGAGGTTTTAAATCTTTCTCTGCCAACTGTCTGGAAATGTGTATTTCCCCTGATGAGTCGGAAACGACGAAACAGATGTTCCTTGTTGTTCGCTGTAGTAGCGCTACTTAAATTCCCCTTTGAAATGCAATTCCAGTAAGATGGCATTGTATGAAAAAGA
>CAYGDB010000009.1:0-21134 GCA_964348535.1 uncultured Candidatus Saccharibacteria bacterium | reverse complement strand
TTGAATTTCATACACTTGATTTTATCAAGTGTTGCAGTTACTTGTTGAACTTATGTACCGGGTGCTTGACATATTAGGTATGTTCTGTTAATATGCTCGGGTGTGGCAATCCTGCCTCACTTTCTCGTTCCTTCTCATCTCAGGAGAATATCAATGTCTAAGTGCTACGAGCGCAACAATGTCGTCGGTGGTCTATTCAAGATCCGCGGCGAGACGGCGCAAGAAATCATCGAGTTCGTCGCTCAGTGGAAACACGGTAGTGACGGCGATCGCTTCGAACGCCTGTCTGTGCGAGACTGCACAGGCAAGACCGAGCGCGACTACATAGTCGCCATCGAGTTCCTTTACGCTTTTGGCGAGGAGGGTCTGGATGACGATGAGCAGCACCGTCTGCATCAGGTCTTCTTCAACAAGTACACGGACATGCTCCGTCGTCGCTTCGGCAACGGACTAGCGGTCTGGGATCTGAGCACGCCTGTCTACGAGATCATCAACTGAAGTCGAACAGTCAAAATCGACACGAGACCCCGCGATAACTTCAAGGGGTCTCATTTTGTTTTACCTAATCTAGTTCTGAAGCACTCTATTTTCAAACAACCCTAAAATTCCGCTCTGCTCGAGTTCACATTGTATTCGCTTCCAATTTGCAGTTCTGAATGCGTCCACTTGGGGGAGCTTGTTAGTAAGATCGCCCTTAGGGGCGATTTTACGTTACAAGCTCCCGCGGAGAAATGTGCCGAAGCACATTTCGTGTAGGATTCGAAAAGGTTCTCCCATATTTTTGAATCGCTTTGAGCGATGAAAAAATGGGAAACCTATACTGCGGCTGTAAGCCGAGAAATTCCTACCCGCGGAGCAAGATTTTTAAGCCATATTTTAAGGCATTAAAAGTCTGAACCCTTTTGGGATTTGAACTGATATACTGAGAATGTGAAATCCTTGCCTGTAGAATTAGAAAATATAAGTTTTGTAACTAGGGAGAAAGTGGTCGGACAAAGCGTAAAAAACCGCTGTGGAAGGGATTTTATTTACTATGGATTAAACTATTACTTACCACAGAAGTTCAACAACAAGACAATTAACCCTCAAGAGATTGAAAAGGAAAGACTTTTTGGGTTGCGGTTACCTTCATGGCTTATGTGGACTCAACTCCAGTTTCTCTGGTTACCGAGTTATTTGAAAGAAAATGGGTTAATACTTTTTATAAACAATAAAAAAGTATATTCATATTTTAGTTTTGTATCATCAGTTTTGTTTTCCAGAATAAACCTTAATAAAGCAATGGAAAAAGTAAGGAGTGGTATTGATGAAGGAAGTGTTGTTGGAATAGATATTGGACTCAAGTATGGAGGGCTTCTAGATCACATTGTCTTTGTATATGGATATGATGATGAAGCATTCTATGTTTGCGACACTCATAAAGTTCCAATGCTTGAGTATGAGAAAATTACTGCTGACGATAAGTATTTTATGAAATTACCAGAAGGTGTGATTAAGAAGCGATGGACAAGGTTTGGGAGGGTGTGGGAACTGAAAAGAGCATAATTCCAGTCCTAAAATTGTCCACTAGGTCACGACCAAACAGGTTCTAACACTGTCTAGCAGGCGGAGCTAACAAAAAATAGCTATATTCATGTGGCTTTTTAATTCAGAGTTGATACCTAAGAAAACGGTTCGAACCAACTCTAGTTCGGCGCACAAACCCGTAAACCTTGACGATGTACCCAAAATAGTGTATTGTTCTAGATAGGAACTTTTGTTCATCCAGAAAATGAGGTGCCTAAATGTCTGATCGATTCACTCAATACAAAACCCGCTCTCTTACCTATCCCAACAAACATGTTGGGATGATAGAAGGCTATCCTGAAATCAACAAGAGTTTTTTCTCTCGCGAAGAACTTGAAGGACTTGACGTCACCCTTTACGAGGATGACTTCCTAATGGAACTTCGTGGAGAAGACCGTCACAAAGAACAATTTGTTCTGCAAGGACTGGCGAATGGTGAATGGATCACCATCAAGGGAATTCCCCTTTTGCCTGGTGCAGGTCCTGAACCTGGTTACGGCAACTGCAAGGACTGCGGGCGCGAACTCGAAGAGTCGGAGTTTGCTATCGGAGTAATCTGTAGCAGCTGTCTCGAAAAAGTACATGCTTCAAGGAAAGCTGCTACCTGGTAAATCTTTACCGCCCCACAGATTCCGCTTCGGCGCTCTGTCGGGCGGTTTCTTTTTTACACAACCAAACAGATTCGAACTACTTCCAGCCAGCCAAGTTTCAGAATTCGTTTTTTCGCCAAAATTCGGAGCGTCGCAAAGCGACGCGACTGGGGTTTCCGCCAGAATTCGCCAAGGGTTTTTGAAATCCAAAAGAAGCACCGCGGATTGGGTATGGAGGGGAAAACACCCCTAGAGAAGCTCCGAGAGTGCGCAAGTGTAAACTTGACGCTGCAATGCTACAAAAATTGACAAATAAATTGCAATATGTTAGTCTAGTGTTATCAACACAGCGTCTGATCCAGGGAGTAAGGATCGAACCTCCATCCTCAGCATACTGTATTTGATAATTTATCAGTTGTTTTATCACAGAAATGCAAGAAGGAACTATCGCCCGCCTCGTAAAAGAGAAAGGCTTTGGATTCATCTCCCGCGAAGGTGAGGAAAAAGACCTCTTTTTCCACTCTAATGAGCTCAAGGACGTTACGTTTGAAGAGCTCAACGAAGGAGATAAGCTTACGTTTGAAGTTGCTGAAAGCCCTAAGGGGCCGAACGCGGTCAACGTTAGCCGAATCTAATCAAAAACAAAAGCGCCCCCGAAATGGGGTGTTTTTGTTTTTGATTAGATCTAATTGTTTTGATATTTATCACACAACAATATTTCAACAAAAGAAAGGTGTTTTTTATTTATTGGTGGTGGAATAATTAAAAAAGAAGTTCCCGGTTTCTCTTTTTCTCTTTAGAAAAGAAACCAACGTTCAAAAAACTGAAGGAGGGAGAAGATGAAGATACTGGTAGTTGGAATAACACCTGAAGTATCATCAATATTGGATATTCCGACTTCTTTCGCTAGTGTAGATGAAGCGGCGGATGAAGATGAGGCACTTTCATTGCTTAGACGCTCAAGTATCTACTATCAAGCTGTTGTGGCGTTTTTTCCAGGAACTTCCGTATCTTTTCCAATAAATTTAAGGTGTCTGGAAAAGAAAAGAGGTGTGGAAGGAAAAGTTTATCGACCGCTGGTGTATATTCTTTCAACACCGGAGTTAGAGCGTGTTAAAAAGACCGTCAGACTTCTAAACAATGGAGCTGATGAGGTTATGCAAGCCCCCATCTTCAAGGAGGAACTTATTGCCCGTCTTCAAGCTATCGTTCGGAGAGTCCATGGTAGAGCTGAAAATCTAATAAGATTTTATGGCTTTGAAATTTTACCCTTTGAGCAGAAGCTTTTCTACAAAGGGCAGAAAGTTCATCTCCCCCCTATGGAAATGCAGATGCTATCTTTCCTTGCCTTGCATCATGGACAATGCGTTCCACGTGAACTTCTCATAGACGAGCTTTATGGGCACAATGATAGTCTACTTAACACTAAGGTCATTGATGTCCGAAAGCGCGATATTCAGACCAAGCTTTCGAAAATTTGCGGTCAAAGACCCATCGAAACTGTGTATGGTTCTGGGTTCAGACTTTCATCTGAACCTGATCTTTGCCACAGAAAGGGGAAGCTTGATGTCACATAAACTTTATGAGGGCGAATGACTGCTTGCAGTATATCGCCCTTTTTGTTTGTATAATAGCAAGTTGCTTGTGGCATAATGATACATATGAAGCAACTATTGGAAAAACATAAACGTCACATCACTTCCGTTGTGTTTATTTTTGGTTTTATATTGGATAATTTAACTCTTACCCGTGTTGACTTGTTTTATGACAATGCCATCTTAACGGCTTATCTCATTATTGCCTGTCTTGGTATTATTATTTTACATCTTAACGCCGAAGGACATTTTAGAGAATATTTCCGGACTTTTATCAATCGGTGGATTCCACTTATAGTCCAGTTTTCGTTCGGTGGTCTTTTTAGCGGTTATGTGATTTTTTACTCGAGGAGCGCTTCCTTGGTTGAGAGTTGGCCGTTTCTCCTTTTTTTGGCGTTTATTATCACCGGAAACGAGCTAATTAAAAAACGCCACTTGCTTTCCTTTCAACTATCAATTTTTTTCATTGCGGTTTTTTCATACGCTATATTTTCGGTTCCCGTCTTATTGGGAAAAATGGGGGCGGATATTTTTTTGTTGAGCGGCATTATAAGTTTGGTGGCCTTTGGAACATTGGTTGCAATTTTAAAACTTACGGCTCCCGTTAAAATAAGTCAGGTTGGAAAAAACATTTTTATAAGTATTTCGGTTATTTATTTGTTTTTTAACTTCGCCTATTTTGGAAATATAATTCCACCCATCCCTCTTTCCCCTAAAGAAATCGGCGTATATCATTCTGTAACCCGTCTTCCTGACGGAAATTACTCCGTTACTTTTGAACCTGACAAAAGATTTTTCTTTTTTAAAGGAGTAAGCAAAAAATTTAACATGGTTTCAAATGAACCGGTTTATGTTTATAGTTCGGTCTTCGCTCCCACAAGTCTAAATACGAAGATTTTTCATCGTTGGGATTATTATAATGAAAATAATGACAAGTGGATTGCCTCAAGTAAAATTGAATTTCCTATTTTGGGGGGACGCGATGGCGGATATAGGGGATATTCAGTAAAAGAAAACATTTTTCCAGGAAAATGGAGGGTTGATGTGGTTACAGAACGTGGACAGCTCATAGAGAGGGTAGAGTTTAGAGTGGTCTCAACAAACATAGCGCCAAATCTTGAAAGTAGGTTACGTTAAATTCTTCACTCCATCTTAAAGTACTCTTCGTCTAAGGATGAAGACGGCTGTTTCAAGACATAGTCAGAGGTTTCTGTAATCTGTAGTCAATTCCTCTCCTTTTCTTATATATTTTATTGCTACCCATTTTACTGGGGATACATTGGGTTTTTTTGAATGATTTATATACCAGCCGATACTCATTCTGTGGAAGTCCTGCGGACACCAGTAACCTTTTCTGGTTTTGTCGTAAGGGCAAAAACGTTTGGTAAAAAAATCCGGTTTGTCGGTTTTGACAAGTGAAGAGCGTTCATTTTTAGAAAAAAGCGTTACTCTCTCACCTCGCTTAATATTTAGAGTGGTGGATACACCAACCCCCGCTCCTTTTATTTTACTTGGGCGAAGTATGAGCATATACAACAATTATAACAGTCTTGATGGAATTTGTGGAAGTGGAATTTGACGTAAATTTCAACCATTCTAGCTTTTTGTAAAAAGCTAGAATGGTTGAAATTGCCCAACTTGCCTATGGTCATTTCTATTTAAAATACTTTCTATCACAATACTTGCTTACTTGTACAAGTAAGCAAGTATTGTGATATGCGAAATATACTAAATGGAGTAGGAGAAGTAATGGGGGTGGTAAGATGGGATAAGAAAAGTTTTTTATTTTGGGCCTAGCGTATATAATATAAGTCATGTTTGCCGATTTATCTTCTTCAGAGCTGAAGCTTTTAAAATCTCTTTCAACTCCCCTTTCAGTCCAAAACTTCATTGACACGCTTCAGATTAATTTTGAAAAGGAAGGAGAGACTTTGCAATCTCCGCGAAGAGTTCTAAAAAGTAAAAAAGCTCATTGTATAGAAGCCGCTCTTTTGGCTACAGCCGCTTTATGGCTGAATGGCGATAAACCTCTCCTTCTTGACCTTAAAGCGGACGGTATTGATGAAGACCACGTTTTGGCTTTGTATAAAATAAAAGGATGTTGGGGCGCAATAAGTAAGAGCAACCACGCCACCCTTCGTTTTAGAGATCCTGTTTACAGAACTCCGCGCGAAATCGCCCTTTCTTATTTTCACGAATATTTTGATGGTAATAGATTGAAAAAAAGTCTCCGTTCTTATTCAAAACCGTTTGACCTTAGAAAACTCGGCTCGAAATGGATAACGGCCGAAGATGACCTTTGGGACATTGCGATGAAGCTTGACGACTCTCCTCATTTTAGACTTTTTCCAAAACAAAATGAAAAACTGCTTCGTCCTCCTGATAAGATGGAGAGAAAAATAGACGCACTCCGCGAGTGGACTTTTAGATAATGATGGTGGCGATTAATACTGCAATTTCTGAAATAATGGCAAGGCTTGCCATATAATGGGATTTCTTCCAGTTGTTGTTTATTGAGAAGAGTAATATCAAAGCAAATACAGGGGCGAGGAATAAAATCAGAGGATATAAATTTTCTATAATGCTGTGAAGAGTTTCAAATTTTGGCGGGTAACTTAAATCAAAGCCGATATTGCTAATAATTTTATTATAAAAAAATCCCATTCCTGAAGATAGCGAAGATGTTATGAGAACTGAAAGGGAGATTTTTTGAAGAATATCGGTTCTAAAACCTTTTTTGAATAATCCAAGAAGAATATTATAAAGAAGGATTACTCCCAGAAGTGACAAAAAACTTATGGCTATTATTAGATAGGTCATATTTAAATATGGACTCCAAAAAGTCGACGAATGGCATCAAGAGCAAAAATACCAAGAATGACTGCAATTAAGTATACAAAAATAACACTAAAATAACCTACCGAAATACCGCGAATAAAAACTCCCAGAAAAAGAGCGGTGTACCAAGATACCAAAGAAACAGCGCTACCAAGCTTTAAGGGTATGGCGCGAGCTTGAAGCAAAACAGCGTTCAGGCCTATGAAGAAAACCACAGTCATCTTTGCCCACAAAACAGGGTTCCAGATTTGTCCTATTTGACCGTTTGCTTTATATAAGATAAGAAAACTAAAACCGGATACCAAAGAGATGACGAATCCCACCCTAACCACACTATACACTCCGTGCATCAGATTGCTTTCAAGAGAGTCCATACTGCCGTCCTTGAGAGCCTTAATCAGAAGAATTTCAGCCAGAGTGGCTCCACCAACGCCAAGCGCCGCCCCTACGGTATGAGCCAGTATTAAAAATAAATAAATATCCATCTTTAAGTTACGGCTCTCAACTACGAAGCTTTATAGCCAAGCTCAGCTATACTTTCTATGATTTTTTCTTTTGAAACTTTGCTCGGATCAAATTCAATCACTCCCTTTTTGCCTTCGTAATCAACGGAGGAAGATGCTACCCCATCCATGCCGGAGGTGAGCATTTGAATGCCAACAGCGCAGGAACCGCAGTGCATGCCTTCTATATCCAGGTTTATTTTTTCCATAGTTTAATTTATTAAATTTATTAATTATTTAGGAGACAGGAAATTGATTGCAGTTCAAGGCGTGAGCGAGGCTTGCGACCAAAACGTATCTTATACGTTGCGGAAGCAAATGAACTAAGCAACAAAGAAATGCAACAATTTCGTGTGTCCTAATTGTATAAAATTTCAACCTTTCTTGCCAGTATAAAGTCATTGATTGATAGTCCGCCGATAGCGTGAGTGGTGATTTCTATCATAACTTTACCCCATGAAAGTCTGATATCGGGATGATGGCCTTCTTTTTCAGCTATTTCTCCGACTTTATTTACAAAGACCAGAGCTTCTTTGAAATCTTTAAAAGTAAATTCCCTTCTTAATTTTTTTAGGTCTTCCACTTGCCAAGCCGATCCGATTTCTTTTTTAAGCTCGTCTGTCTGCTTTTTCATCAGAGGTGGCATGCTACCTTCACAAGGGACGCATCTTTTTCTTTCAAGATTAAGATTAGGCATTGTTGGTTTTTTCTTCTATTGAAGATATTGAAGGTTTGTATCTTCTTAAAAGAAGAGAGTTAAGAACCACTGAAACCGAAGAGAGCGACATAGCAAATCCGGCAATTTCCGGACGAAGAGTGGCTTGAGAAAAACTAAAGAATATTTTGCCGGCAGAGCCGAATTTCTCTGATATCTTGACCACCCACGGGGCGGCAATGCCTATTGATGACTGGGTAACTAAAAAGTGAACACCGCCGGCAATCGGAATAGCCACGATATTGTAAATAAACGCCCAGAAAAGATTTTGCCAAATTTTTGAAATTGTTTTGCCTGAAAGTTCAATAGCCGTAACGACATCTCGCAAGTCGTCTTTAACCAGAATAATCTCGCCCGTTTCAATGGCAACATCTGTGCCGGAGCCGACAGCAATCCCCAAGTTGGCTTGAGCAAGAGCAGGAGCGTCATTTATTCCATCTCCGACCATGGCCACGTTTTTGCCTTCTTCCTGAAGCTTTTTAATTTTAGTGGCTTTGTCCTGAGGAAGGACTTCAGCCAGAATCGTATCTATCCCAACAATTTTGCCTATCGCCTCCCCCGTTTTTTTATTATCTCCGGTCATCATCACAATCATTTTTCCCATTTTTTTAAGAGAATCAATGGCTTCTTTTGCGAATGGTTTTAGGGTATCGGCCATAGCAATGAGAGCAACAGGGGCGCCGTCAATAATCAGAAAAACCACCGTTTTTGCTTCTGATTGGAGCTGTTCAAGTTTTTGTTCAAAGATGTGAGTTTTGATATTAAAACTTTCAACGAAAGCTTTGTTGCCGATGCCAACTTGTCTGATTCCTATTTCGGCGGTTATTCCAAGACCAGGAATGGCTTTGAATTCTTTTGGTTCCATCAGCTGTTGAATGCCGGAACCTTTTTCAATGATAGCCCTTGCCAGCGGATGTTCGGAACCCCTTTCGGCCGAAGCCGCAAGAATCAAAGCTTCTTTTTCTGAGATTTTTTCGGTCAACATCACGACGTCGGTAACCGCAGGTTTGCCTATTGTGATAGTTCCGGTTTTGTCAAAAACAAAAGTATCCACTCTGTAAGCTTTTTCAAGAGCTTCTCCGCCTTTTAGAATAATGCCAAATTTTGCCGCTCGTCCGATGCCGACCACGAGTGCCGTCGGTGTGGCTAAGCCCATGGCGCATGGACAAGAAATAACCAAAACGGCAATCATAAATTTAAGGGCGGCCTCAAAAGGGAATCCTGCCAAAAAATACCAACCCACAAAGACCATTACCGAAAGGACGATTACAGACGGCACAAAGTATTCGCTAATTTTATCAACCAAGTCTTGAATAGGCGCCCGCGAGGCTTGAGCTTCTTCAACCATTTTTATTATCTGATTTAGAAGAGTGTCTTTGCCGACTTTTGTCGCTTTAAATTTAAGCAAACCGTCCTGATTTATGGTTGCGCCTATCACTTCGTCCCCTATTGTTTTTGTAACGGGAAAAGATTCTCCGGTAACAACTTTCTCATCTATATGAGACTTTCCTTCAGTGATAATACCATCAACCGGAATTTTCTCGCCCGGGCGAACTATGACAGTGTCCCCTTCCACGATAGCGTCTATTGATATTTTTATTTCTTGACCATCTCTGAGGACTGAGGCTTCTTTGGCCTCAAGTTTCAGAAGCTCTTTTATGGCGTTTGAAGCTTTGCCTTTGGCTCTTGCTTCTATGTAACGCCCCAATAAAATAAAAGACATTAAAACAGCCGTTGATTCCCAGTAAGGATGGTCTATATTGAAAAAAAGAAAACCAATCATGCTGTAGAAATAAGCGGCCGAAGTTCCCAAAACAACAAGCACGTCCATATTTGACGAGCCCACTCGGACGGCGGTATAAGCATTTCTATAAAAAGTCCATCCGAGCACAAACTGTATTGGCGTGCTTAAAACCCAGTAAAGATAATTGAGGTCAAGCCCCATTATTTGGTGAACATGCTTCAAATTAAACATGTGGATTGCCATGTAGTAGATGACAATGGGAGTAGCAAGAATAAAGGCCGCTATCACCTTTCGTTTTGCTTCTTCAATTTTATTTTTATCAAGACGATCCTCTTCTTCCACTCCTCTTACCCCCTCGTCCGGTCTAATGACATCGTAGCCCAGCTGATTTACGAATTTGTCTATTTTTTCAAGGGTTATTTTTGATTCATCAAATTCAATAGCGGTTTTTTCCGAGCCGTAGCTTGTTTTTACTGAAATAACTCCTTCTTGTTTTGAAACCAGCTTGTCTATGAGAACAGAACAAGAAGCGCAATGCATTCCTTTGACTTTGAGTACTACTTTTGTTGCCATATTAGTTTGTCTATTTAGGGAGGGCAGTGCTGTCATTCATAACCGCTTTTACTTTTATTTTTCCCACTTGGTCAAAATGACCCCTCTTTTCAGCATTAACGACACCTTCCCCGCAAGGCACCGAGCAGTAGTAAGGAAAATCTCCCGGCTGGGTTGCCACAAACTCAATATTAATTGTTTGGTTTGCCGGTATTCTCTGGGAAATACCAAAAGCGTCAACCGCAAATCCATGGTCGTATTCGTCATTATTTGTAATAGTGAGTTCTACCGTGTCTCCCTGACTTACTTCTATTAAATCAGGGACAAAACGCCAAGCATCTTTTTCGGCCGTTACCGTAAATTTTTTTATGACACCGGAAGAAACAGGCTTTGAACTTTCAGGCTGAAAATAGTTGGTATAGGCGAAACCTCCGCCGACTAAAATAAAAAGCGCTATCCCTATATATATGTATTTGTTCTTCGGCATTAGTTTATATATTTTTTTACCGCCACTGAAAGAAGGGCTATTAAAATAATGGAGACAATAACTTTTCCTGATTTTGAAACAGGAGGAGGTTTTTCTTCTGAATTCTCCAAGTGAACGTTAATGACATCAAAACGAGGATCCGGAGGGAGAATTTTTAAATCTCCCGAGACACTGTGGTCATGAGGAAAAACATTTACATAAAAGGATGCTACCATAGATTCATCTTTCGCAATTTCGTCAATTCCTTTCGGTCTGAATTGAGCGAACATTTTATATATTCCAGGTTTTGGAAAAGTAACGGAAAATGGCACGATTTGAGGTTCTATCTCATCTTCATCGGCAATGCCTCCGTGAGCGTAGGCCAAAGAAATCAGGGGAAGAGAGCTGTGTCCGTGGGGTTTTGACTCATCAATCATCTCCATTCCATCCATATCCATAGACCCGCTATGGTTTTCTGGGTGACTGTGAACATAATCCAGCAAATTCTCGCTTATGACAGCTAAATGCATATCGGCCGCGAGATATGGTTCAAGTTCTATGGCGTTTCCGTATAGGTCGTACACGACAAATTCAATAGGCGTTTTGTCTTCTGCCGTAAGGACCTCTGGGTAACGGACAGCGACTTGATATTTACCCACTATGACGTTTTTCAATACATTTGTTTCTCCCTCAAATTCCTCCCCTAAACCTTCAACCTTAAATTGAGAATGTCCAAATGTGTGAGTCGCCCCTTGGTAACTTACGTCAGAATAAAGTTTATAAGTCCCCGGTTTTTCAAAAATATATTTAAATTCAAAAATACCGGGTTCTATTTGTTCCGGATGAATATGGAAAAATTGATTCAAATCATTTCTTACGCCAATAAGGTGGAGAGTTTTTTCGTGAGCTATTTCAAAATCGGATACAGGTTTAAGAGACGGGATATCTTTGGCATAGAGGCGAATGGTGGCAGTTTTTCCGACTTCAATTTTTTTCGGAGTTTCAATCAAAATTTGGAGGCCGGAAGTGACATCTTTTTCTTCATGATATGTTGAATCGTGCCTCGACATATTTTCCATAGAGTCCTTCACATCCTTCATATGCTCATCTGTCATATGACCTTCATCCATCATCTCGGTGTGATTTTCCTTAGATACCTCCCAAAAGAACCATTTTGGAATTGTGTAAGCGAATAAAACAAATAGCAGGATAGAAAGGGTTATGAAGAATAACCCATAAACTCCTAAAATCTTTTTGTTTGCAACTTCTTCACTTATTTGGTTAGTGTCTGGAATCCCTTCTGTTTTTTTGCGTTCATTGAAAAACCACCACCACAAAGGAATGACCCACAATAAAACCATAACCCAACTGCCAAGCCAGAGCGGAAAACCGAAAAGACCCGTCCCTTCTTCCAAGATGTGTTCGTGAGTAGTCTCTGTTTCAAGCCGGGCGTTAATAATTCCCAAAAATGTCTGCTCTTGGGTTACTTTTTCAAGTAAGACATGAGTGCCTGAATTTACCCACCAGTCGTGAGTAAAAAATCCGAGAGTGAATATAAATCCGGCCACAAAAACCATAGCCCAGCCTGTCCCCTTTTCTATTTTATCTTTTTTAGTAACCAGCCAATTCAGGCCATTTACTCCGATGATGGCGAGACCTGCAAGAATAAGGAGGGGTATTACACGCCCAATAGCGTGTATTAAAAATAGAAGCCAACCATACAAAACATCACCGCTTGAAGCGATCTCTATAAGAAGAAGCGGTGTTGCCGGATGCGGGCAACCGACACCTATATTTCCCAAAAACATTCCAAGCAAAAACGGTTTTATAAAATTCCCCTGTTTTTGGATAAAAGCCGGAGCCGAACCGGTATACGAAGGCATTTTAAATTTGAGCAGACCTATTTCACTTAAAGCAAAAACATAAACAAATATGCCGGCTATGGCATATACATAATTTTTAACCGTCTCAAGTGGCGCGTTTAGTTCAGATATGGCGAAACCTCCAAGAGCCGCCGCCGCTATGCCATAAAATGAAAGAGTTAAAGCAATACCTGCACCAAAGGAAAGAGCCGTAACTATTCCCTTTCCGAACCCCTTACCCATAGACATCGGAACAATGACAAAAGCCAAAGGAAGGGTGCAAGGCAGAACAATCATAGAAAGTCCGGTCGCGAAAGCGAATATAAACCATCCTAGACCTTCAGGCCTTGCAGGCGCTAAGAAAAATAACCACAAAAGTCCGAATATAAATATAAAAACAAGGCCTAAAAGAGAGGCGATAAGGATCGAGTTAAATTTACGGCTAGTTTCGTTCATTGTTACTAGTCTTGTGAAATAGTCATCAGTTTGGCTAAAAATTGATTCTTATTGACTCCGCCTGTGGCAAACAATTCTCCATTTATAATAATTCCCGGAGAGGAGAAAATCATATGCTTTTGAGCGAGCTCTTGTCCTTCCGGACTCACAATGCTTATGTTTTTATAAGTAACATTTGGCCAGTTTTTTTCAACGGAATGCCAAAAATCTTCAAAAGCTTTGCAATGGGTACATCCGGGTGATGATATTTCTTCCAAAGTAACTGGTTTCATTTCTCAAAGTATAACAGCTGAAAGATTAAGAGAGAAGTGGATATATAAAAAAACCAGCCACTTTTAGTGGCCGGTTTTGAAACCTAGTTTTCAGCACTTTGTAAATATTGAAAGCTCGGTTTCCAACATTTAATAAATCAAGTTTATCCTCGCTTATTTTATTTGGCATTTTTTATTTATAGTTGTAGAATGTGTTAATGAAAGATAAAGAATCTCAAGGATTGGAAAAACTGGCAATAGGCTGGACAAAAAACATCGGTTCTCCTTCATCTATTATAATCCATACTATTTTGTTTATGGGTATTTTTGGTCTGCAAATTTTTGGGATTAATTTTGATAAAATTCTTTTAGTTTTGACGACCATTGTTTCACTTGAAGCTATTTATCTTGCCATATTTATCCAAATGAGCGTCAATTTGAATACCGCTCGTTTGACCGAGGTTTCTGAAGATGTCGGAGAAATACAAGAAGATATAGATGAAATTCAAAAAGATGTTGATGAAATTCAGGAAGATGTCGGAGGGCTTGAAGAAAACGTCAAAGGGATTTCAGAGGATGTTGAGGAAATCAGTGAAGAGATTGAAGAAGATGAACGAGAGGCTGACAAAAAAAGAATGGAAAACCGTTTAGCCATTGAAAAAATGGAGCAGGGCATTATAAAACTTCTGACTGATATAGAGAATCTAAAAACAAAAAACTTAAAAAATTCTAAGAAATAGTTTTTATAAAACAGAAGTCCTCGAAAGTTCTCTAATGAGAACATAAAAAATACCGCTCGTTCGCCAGCTGGCGAACGAGCGGTATTTTTTAGAGCTTAGTATCCTCCGCGATTACCACCACGGAATCCACCACCACCGCCATCGCGTCTTGGAGGACGCTCAGCAAGAGGCTTTGCCTCGTTGACCGTAATTGAACGGCCACCGATGTCCGCGCCGTTCATAGAATCAATCGCCTTCATCGCTTCATCGTCGTTTGGCATCGAAACGAAACCAAAACCGCGAGAACGACCGGTCATTTTATCTATGATAACGTTTGCAGACTCAACTTCACCGGCTTGAGCAAAAGCCGCCTTGAGCTCATCGTCTGTCGTTGAATAAGGCAAACCACCGACATATAACTTTTTAGCCATCGTATTTGCTTGTTTTTTTCTAACTTGTAGCGCGACCCTCTTTCCGGCTAATACGTATGGCTTGAATACTCGCACCTCCGCTCCTCCCGAAAGATATATCTACGTGCCATAATACTATCTAAAAGTGGAAAAAATGACAAGGGCTTGCTAGAATTAGTCTCAATGGATGAACTAAAATCAAAAAACCTTTCAACAGAAGCCTACAAGGGCGTGCGGGATTTTTACCCAGAAGATATGGCCGTTCAAAACTACATATTTGAAATGTGGCGCAAAGTGGCGAAAAATTTTGGCTATGTGGAATATGGAGCCTCTATATTAGAGCTTTCCGAATTATACAGAGCCAAATCAAGCGAAGAAATAGTAAATGATCAAATGTTTACATTCAAGGACCGTGGCGACAGAGATGTTGCGCTTCGCCCGGAAATGACTCCAACTCTAGCTCGAATGGTTGCTCAAAAAAGAAAATCTCTAAAATTTCCTCTCCGTTGGTTTTCGATACCGAATGTTTTTCGTTATGAAAGACCGCAGAGAGGACGCAAAAGAGAACACTGGCAACTGAATTGTGACATTCTCGGAGTGGCTGGCATTGAGGCGGAGATTGAGATTATTTCCATTGCTCACGCTATTATGAAATCTTTCGGGGCGGATGATAAAGATTTTGAAATAAGAATAAACTCCAGAAAACTCCTCCAAAAAATTTACACTCCCATATTAAAGGACCCGAAGAAACCGGAAGAAATGTTCAGACTTATGGACAAGAAAGACAAAATGGAAGAGAAGGAGTTTGAGTTAGAATGGCAAAACCTTTTCACCGGACCTTTCAAAGAAAGCGCCCTTGAGGACAGTCCGGAACTTTTCGCGATAATAAAAACTCTAAAAGAGAAAAATATAGAAGCAAAGTTCAGCCCGTCAATAACTCGCGGTTTTGATTACTATACCGATATTGTTTTTGAAGTTTTTGACACTGACCCCCAAAATAACAGGTCGCTTTTCGGCGGTGGACGTTATGATAACTTGCTCCAAATATTCGGAGTGGAACCCGTGCCCGCAGTTGGTTTTGGTATGGGTGATGTTACCATTCGCGATTTTCTTGAAACACACAATCTACCGACATGCGTCCCGTTAGAAGCTGATGCTTACAAGCCTTGAGATAAAAAATAATTTACATAAAAATCAAATGGCTTCTAACGGGATGCGAAAAATAGTTTTTGACATTGAAACAAAAAATACTTTTCAGGACACGGGCTCAAACGATCCTGTTTCTTTAGACCTTTCGCTTGTCGGAATTTACGATTATGAAACCGACTCTTACCAAAGTTTTCTTGAGGAAGAGCTCTCTAAACTTTGGCCTATTTTTGAAAAAGCCGATATGATTATAGGGTTTAATTCTGACCACTTTGATATTCCAATTTTAAATAAATACTACCCGGGCAATCTTTTGCAAATAAAAAGTCTTGACATACTGAACGAAATAAAAAAATCCCTCGGAAGAAGGGTTTCGCTTTCTCAAGTGGCCGAGGCCACTTTAGGCAAAGGGAAGCTCGGTAAAGGACTGGATGCCATAAAATGGTGGAAAGAAGGAGATATCGAAAGCTTAAGAAAGTATTGTCTTGAAGATGTTCGGATAACAAAAGAAGTTTACGACTACGCCCTCTTGAACAAAAGTTTGAAATACAAAGAAAATGGCAACTCTATGTCGGTGCCACTTAATGTGGAATTATGGGAAAAGAAGGAGGATAATTCAATGACTTTCAGCTTGCCTTTTTAAGTCGAAGATTTTCTGCAAGAACATAAGGTTATTCATCGAAGAAACACTCCGTATTGTCCGGAAGAAAACGCCAAGATTGAACGATTCCATCGAACACTCAACGAGAAGGCTCTCCGTTTTGGTTTCTATCCAAAAGATTCACTCGAGGCTATGCAATACAAACTTAATCTCTTTTTACACTACTACAACTACCAAAAGAAGCACCGCGGATTGGGTATGGAGGGGAAGACACCCCTAGAGAAGCTCCGAGAGTGCGCAAGTGTAAACTTGACGCTGCAATGTTACAAAAATTGACAAAGATGTTGCTCTTTGTTATCATCTCTGATAGACTTACAACAATGGAGGAAGGCTGATGGAATTGTGGCAGATAATCGCAATAACACTCTTCGGTTGGATCTCTTGTGGATATGTTTTGGTGCTATCAGTACGCAGCTTCTATACTGAAATTTCACCTTTTTGGAATGGAGGTGAAAAAGTGGTTTCTCTAAGGAAAACTACTTTAATCCTAGTCTTTTTAAGTGGCCCGATTGGTTGTGCGATTTTATTCACTATCGCCGTCATGCTACTTTTGGCAAATCTTATTGTTGGAAAAGGCGACGAAGATTTTGGTTAAACACCCTTTCCCCCTAAGAAACCCACACGACTTACGCGTGTGGGTTTTTTATTTACCCTCAATTAAGGATATAAATGTATTAATTCTGCCTTTGCTTTTGTTTGGAACTCTGATACCATTTAATTCATAATAAGCGGAAATTATTTTAATAAAACATATGGAACCATCAACAAATAAATTAACAATGCCGGTTGCTATAGTTCTGGCCGGAGTGCTTATAGCCGGGGCCATACTTCTTAGCAAGTCGGTTTATCCGAATTCTGGAAGAACTGACAATAATCCCGATATAACAAAAACCGCGGAGATAAACATAAGTCCAGTAACCGAAGCCGACCATATTCTTGGAAACCCGAATGCCGATATAATTATTGTGGAATACTCCGACACCGAGTGTCCTTTCTGCAAACAATTCCACAAAACCATGCTGACAATAATTAGCGAATATGGAAAAGATGGAAAAGTGGCATGGGTATACAGGCACTTCCCTATCGCTCAACTTCATCCAAAAGCGGCCAAAGAAGCTGAAGCCACGGAATGCGCTACCGAGCTCGGAGGCAAGAGCGCTTTTTGGGATTACACAAATCGTCTTTACGAAATCACTCCCTCAAATGACGGTCTTGACCCAGCCAAACTTGTAGATATCGCCGTTGAGCTTAGGCTTAATAAAGAAGCTTTTGTATCTTGTCTTGATAGTGGTAGATTTACGGAGAAAATAAAGAAAGATTATGAAGAGGCGGTGGCGGCAGGCGCTCGCGGAACTCCTCACAGTATTATTCTTACTAAAAATGGAGACAAGCTTCCTCTTGAAGGAGCCCAGCCACTTGTCGCAGTCAAAAGCATTATAGACGGACTTCTTAAAGGAAGATAAAATTGCTATTCGTTCTGCTATTCGTTAAGGCCGAGGCGGTAGATGTCAAAAGAATTTTCTCCGTCAAACATATCCGATGGATTGGGCAAGTAAAGACGCTTGCGGGAAATTTCTGCCGTAGCGTCGTTTATAAGACGATGAAAGACTTGGAAGTCTTCGCCACAGGTCTTGAAATCTATGACGTAGCGTCTTAACTGCGGGCTGCCATCAATATTGCGTGATTTTTTACATTCATTTACTATAAAACGGCGTACTGGCCTATTAAAGGTATTAGTTACCGTGTAATAATTAAAGATTGCTTGAATAATAAAAATGGTTTTATTTGTTTTTTGAGCGCTAAAAGAATCTACGAATTTATGGTCAACTATGTCAACGGCTCCAGCTTCTATTTTTGATTCTATTACCAAATCTGATACTGCCTTAAGAGGTAACGGTAGCCCCTTAACTTCAGCCATCCCTTTGATCTCAACTCCAAGGACTTTATATCGTGGCGGTTTTGCTAAATAAAAAGAAACAGCTTGATTGTAATCTCGCTCCATAGCTTTTCGTTTTTTCGCTTTGGCGCTTTTTGACTTTAATTTTCCAAAATTAATATCAAAGTCTGGAATATTTCGCAGGTATTCAAGACCAAGCATGATAGAAGTTTCTTTTGAGGCGCCTTTATAAAAATTTTCAAGCGCCACATGCCCGGCCCGCCCGATAAAAGATGAGGGGTTTGATGGAGTGTCATAAACGCCTTCCACATAGCGTTTATGCCAAGCCAGCGGGTTTCTCAAGAATGACATTAATGAGGAGTGACTCCAGTGTTTTATTGGGATATTGACTTTGATTGGAGTTTTAATCCGCATAGTAAGAGGGATAGAATTAGTATAACACGTCCAAAGTAGCATCTGCTTATCATACGATATATCGTATGATAAGAATTTAAAATAGTAACGGTAAGATAATAAAATAAAATAATAAAAATTTTTTGAAATAATAAAACTTTACCATGCTTGCTGTTATATTTGCTGAAGTGAATCTCACTCGCTTTTTAGGCAAAATTACCAGAAAAGTCTCATATTTTGTGGACGGATACATTGTTCTAACCAACCTCTTCTGACACTTTTTCTAGTTTAAATAAATCTAACATTTCTATGGGAGTTTTTCCATTTAAGCCACAGTGTTCAAGGTTGTTGTAGTAATCATTCCATCCTCTGATTTTTTTCTTTAAATCTGAGAATGTTTTGAATTTGTTTTTATCATAGAATTTCTCTTGGTCCTCTCTATGACTTCTTTCCACCGTTCCGTTTTGAGCCGGCTTACCAGGGTCAATTAAGTAATGGATGATGTTGTTCTGACGACAGAAAAGATCCAAGACATGAATGGTTTTGACCGTCATGTCGCTTCTCTTGTTCATACCAGTGTAGTAGTTAGTAAAGATGCTACCGTTATCTGTTTTAATGGCTTGTATTTTGTATTTAAATATCTCAATAACTTTCTCTAAAAACAGAATTGAATGAAAGTTTGTTTGTTCAGAGTAGACTTCTAAATGTCTCCAACGAGAGGCAGTATCAATGGCTGTATATTGAAAGTATCTTTGTCCCACAATACGCCCTGGCACGTACTTCACGTCTATTTCCAGCAATTCTCCATGTTTACGTTCTGCTTTGATGTATTTGTATTTGATTTTCCTAATCCTATACTTTCTTACTAAACCCTCGTCTTTTAAAATCTTTCCGATTGTACTGACCGGGACAATCAAGTTTTGTTTTAAAAGTCTCCAGTGAAGTTTCTTGGCGCACAATTTTGTCTCTTTTCTTAACTCAACCACCCTTTCCTTAATCCATATTGAAGTCTCATTCGGTTGAGTCTTAGGTTCTGTTGACTTTGGCTCCAGAGCGTCTATACCTCCACTCTTAAAAGCTTTCAGCCATCTTTTGATACTACTCTCACTGTATGGGCAGACCTTTACCAGATTCTTTATGCTAATTTCCTTTTCTAATATTGGTTTAATCCACCTTAACCTCTCTTCTTTGATGTTTTGTGACATTTTGATAGCCATTAACCGCTAATCTATCAAAAGTGTCAGAAGTGCTTGGACATTACCAAATATGATTGACAAACGATTATTATACTGTATAATAGAAGCAGAAGTGCAAAAATGCCTACGAATGGTCGTAAGGCATTAATTTTAAGGAGATTGAACATGTACATTGTCACAATAGTTCCTGAGTCAAATTTGTTTTTCCCCAATGTCGGCACAGGAGGAATGGATGATCTAGTCCTTGTGATCGGATCAGATAATTACCTCCGCACTTATGAAGGGGATGACATCGTCGTTTCCTTTGGTAGCGACAACTATGCCAATCTTGGCAATGGCGACGATATCGCCGTGGCCCTTGGTGGCAGAGCAATTTTCTTCGGTGGCGAAGGAAATGACACTCTTATTGGTGGCGAAGGAAATGATTGGATCATGGGCTCGGTCGGAGCCGACATGCTTTTCGGCGGCGGAGGAAATGACATCCTTACCTTTGACGTTGAAGATCCTCTCGTTTTAGGCGGTAAAGGCGCAGATGTTTTTAATTTTCAAAAAACAGTCGAAGGCCTTGTCGCTGACGAATCAACCAAAGGCTTCTTTTATAAGCCAATCTTCAAAACCGGTGCTGTCACCATCGCCGACTTCAACCCTTGGGAAGATGTACTAGATATGTCAGTGTTGGGGGTGGGGGTAAAGGTGCGTTCAGACGTGGTTGAAAACACAACCACATTTACCGCTACGGATGGATATGAGGTAACGATCAGAGGCGCTTCGTTCGACGTTTATACGGCGGGAAGCCTTGTTCTTGATTCTTCAGGCAAAGGTTAGCGACACACAAAATCCGCAGACATAAATGTCTGCGGTTTTTTATTTCTGTCCCTCAAGAAAACTGAAAACAGCTTCGTTTTTAAGCTGGTGTTCTACATAAGCTCTCACTCTTTCAGATTCTGCTCCAGAGTGGTGCTCAATCAAATGTTTGGATTCCTTTTCCACTTCTTCTTCCGGAGCTTTTATATTTTCAATCTTGGCGATTTTATCAAGCACTAATTCAAATTTTACTCTAGTTTTGGCGTCTTTTTTCCATTCTTCTCTAAGAGTTTTCTCATCTTTTTCAATTTTTGCCAGATATTCAGAAGTGGTTGTGCCCGCTCTTTTTAAATCATGGCTGAATTGGTCAAACATTCGGTCTAGCTCTCCCTCAACCAGAATTGAAGGGACGGGAATTTCCGATTTTTCTATTATTTTAGCAATAACTTCCAAGCGGTTTTTTTCTTTGGTTTTGAATTCTTTTTCTTTCAGCAGGTTTTCTTTTATTTTATCTTTAAAATCTGAAACATTTTTGAACGGTCCGATTGTTTTGACGAAATCATCTGTAATCTCTGGCGAAGATTCGTCATTTGAGCCGTCTTTTTTTGTTTCAGCCGAACGTATTTTTTGTATTTCCACAATTACATTTTCTATCTCTTTATCTTCTACAATGACTGGTTTTATGTCAGTGAATATTGCCTTTGATATTTTTTTGTAGTCGGGCAGTTCAAATTCTGGATATAAAGAAGCTTTTATTGAGAATTCAAAAG
>CAYGDB010000008.1:0-22227 GCA_964348535.1 uncultured Candidatus Saccharibacteria bacterium | reverse complement strand
AATTGAACCGCCCGAAACCACCCCCTAAATTCTAACAAGGTTAAACCTTGTTCTGGGAGTTTTTAATTTCTCTAAAATGTTCAAAGCTCGGTTTTGAACAATTTTCAGCATGGGGTGGTTTTCAAATAAATATCTTGTCGGGGCCACTCTGATTGTCATGGCGCTTCAGGTAGCGGCCTTATACACCCCAATTATGCAAAAGGTTCTTCGCACTGTTCCGCTTACACTTTCCGAGTGGCTTATGATTATACTCGTTGCATCTTCAATACTGGTTGTGGAAGAAGTCAGAAAACTTTTCTATCGTGGAAGGTTTCATCTTAAAAATACTTAATCGTTTCGAGTGAAGATTAATTAATGATCTGCTTGCGCAGGTAGGCGTTAGAACTTCTCTGATGCAAAACGAAAATATGCTGCATATAAAGGCTTTTGTAGAATTTGCAAAAACATGTGAACAGGGGGTTGTCTAGACCAGATTGCGGGACTTCAGTAGAACCTCCTGATTTGATGTATTATGTGGTCATGTTAATAGACCTATCAGTAGACTTAAATGAGAGGACGCCAGTGTATCCTGGTGACCTAGAAACTAAGCTGAATCCAGCTGGAGTCTTGGATATCAGCGGGTATCAGGATCATTACGTTAGTGTTGGAACTCACGTAGGTACTCATATGGATGCTCCCTCGCACATGCTATCGGGTGGAAAAAATCTCGATCAGTTTCCAATCGAAAAATTCTCAGGCAGGGGTGTATATGTCCGGGTGAGTGGTGCTTTTGATGTTACTGAAATAAAGAAACTCGATATCCAAAAGGGTGACATTGTTCTTTTTCATACAGGTATGAGCGAGAAGTATCATGAGTCCGCTTATTTTGAGGATTATCCAGCAATTCCAAAAGAGTTGGCTATGTGGCTTGTAGAAAAGGAAGTAAAAATCATAGGTGTTGATATGTGCAGTCCTGACAAGTCGCCGTTTCCTGTGCATAAAATTCTTCTTGGTGGGGAAGTGCTCATCATTGAGAATCTTATGAACCTAAACGCTTTAGCTGGAAAATCATTCAAGGTCTACGCATTTCCTATAAAGCTTCAAGTAGATGGAGCTCCTGTCCGAGTAGTGGCAGAAATTTAATGAATACTGAAGAAATTGGAAAACAGTTAATAGAACCAAACTTCGATTTGGGTACTGACTATGCTGAATTAGCATTGGACGAATTTTTTGATGAAGGCTTGTTGAAAGAAGTTCCTGTGGTGAAAACGTTAGTCGCTTTAGTAAAAACAGGGATCGCTATCAAAGAAAGATTTTTTATAAAGAAGTTCCTTGTCTTTTTGAGGGAGTTTCATCTCGGTAGTGAGGACAAAGAAGAACTACAAGAATTTAAAAAGAAATTTGATGAAGACAAAAAGTATCGGGAGAAAATCACGGAGCAAATTCTTGTGATAGTCGAGCAACTCGATTCGGTCCAAAAAGCTAAGATATCAGCGCACTTGTTTAGGGCGTATATAGAGAAAAAGTACGACTGGGAGCGATTTGTCGCACTAAATACGTGTCTTAAGAATCTGCAAGAGATTACATACTCAGTTCTCCGAATTCTGTCAGAGAATAGTTTTTCCAACATGAATACTACTCCGACAATTACTGAGTTAAAGAAAAGTCTTGATCCAAAAACTGGTGCAATAAACTTTAGTTCACAGCACAGAGAGTTTCAAGCTCTTTTAATGTCGGCTGGGATTGCCAGCATGAACGGGACTTTCTTCAGTGTTACTTTGTTGGGGCAGGACTTATACAATCACGGAATATCCAAAATTTAGTAAAGAAAACAAAAAAGCCCCGAAGGGATCTTTTGTTTCAGTAGAACCTCCAGTAGGTTAAGACGCGCAAAACGGAATACGATCTGTCGTGAGCGAATGCAGTGAGTCGAATGGAAGAACGTGAATAAATTTATATTTTTGTTGGTAAACCATTATTGTATCGTTCAATCAGAAATTCTTTTTTATCACGACTCCATTTTTTGATTTGAATCTCGCGACTTCTCGCAGATATAATATCCACATATTCTTCAAGAAACACTATCTCGTAGTTGGGGATTCTTTTCGTGAATTTAGCCCCACGTTTTTGATTGTGGCACTTAATTCTGTCTTGTGGGTTTTTAGTAATGCCAACATAGAGTTTACCTGTCGAGTTTTTGATCATGTAGACAAAATGCATATGAATATCTTAGCCCATTCGACTCGTCGGCACACTCCTCGCTCAGGGCACTCGACTCAAACAAAAAACACCCCGAAAGGTGCTTTTTGTTGTCTCTCGTGGTGGCTTGCCACGAGCGAGTCCAAGTAATCTTGGACGAGTCGAGTGGAGGCGGCGGAAATTGAATCCGCGTGCAAGCGAGATTTGGATATGTTTCTACAAAGTTTAGCGAATTTGTTTTTTCTTAAAACATTTCAATAAAAATTCGCAAAAGCTGAAATGCTCGGAGTTGCTAATTTTAACCGAGCTCTCGCAACGGGAGCTTGGCTGTCCTGAAAAATAACACCCCGCTCCTTTCCTTCAGGAGAAGAAAGGGGAGACGTCGCTTAGGCTTTCGCGAAAGCGAAAGCAAAGTCATTCGCCGTAAAATACGGAGAAATAACCGACTTTGCTTTTGCAACTAAGTTGTTTGCACTTAATCATTCTCGAAAATATTAGGAGCTATCGAGAAAACTCCACTTTGCCCATACACAAGGAATCACCTGTCGATGCCTGGCACCCCCATTTATTTGAATTAAGAATATCGAATTATGAATCAAGCTTTCAAACAAGGTTCATTATTCGTATCTCGCTATTCATTTTTCAAAGTTCTTCTGATGTCTCTGTCGGTCTCGCGTTTTTTTATGTCGTGGCGTTTGTCGTATTTCTTTTTACCGCGAACAACAGCAACCGAGACTTTTATCTTTCTCCTTTTATTATACACCGAAAGAGGTATGATTGTCAATCCTTTCTTTGACTCCGCTCCCGATATTAGCATTATTTCTTTTTTATTCAGGAGGAGCTTTCGGTTTCTGTCCGGCTCGTAGTCTTTCTCCGTATTTGACGGCTGGTAAGGCGGAATGGTGGCGCCCACTAAAAACGCTTCGTTTCCTCTCACTATTATTCGCGCACCCTCAAGCGAACCTTCTTTCTTGCGAAGGCTTTTTACTTCATGCCCCAATAGCTCAATGCCGGCCTCTATTATTTGAAGGATTTCGTAGTTAAAGTGAGCTTTTTTATTTTCTATAAGCGAAGACATAATAAGATTCTAGCATTTAAGAGCCAAAAATCATTTTTTTAAAAACTCGCGTTTCTTTGCTTTTTCTGTATAATATCGTGTACTGTGTTCAAAAATAAAGAAAAACCGAACAAAACTAAAAAAACTAAAGGGCAAAATGGCTTGATGGGAAAGGGTTCTATTTGGGCCAATCTAGCTAGCACTCTTCTGATTTTTCTTATTATTCTTTCTTTGTATTCGCTTGTTGTTGACTACAAAAAAACAGAGACGGCTAAGGTGGCGTTGTCTCAAGTGGCTTTTGATATTTCGGCCGGCACGGTGGAGTCTATAATTGTTGAAGGTGATGATTTGACAGTTCTTTATACCGATAAGTCGGAAAAAAAATCCAAAAAAGAATCCGGTGTTGGAATTACCGAAACTTTAAAAAATTATCAGATACCGGCGGAAAAACTTTCCGCCGTAAAAATTGAAGTGAAAGGTCCGAGTGGATTTGCTTTTTGGTTTGGAACTTTGGCGCCGTTTCTTCTGCCGATCGCTTTTATAATATTTTTCATATGGTTTTTGACTAGGCAGGTCAAAGGAGCCGGTATGCAGGCTTTTACCTTCGGCCAGTCCCGGGCTCGGATTACTAATCCTGAAGACAAAGGTAAAAAAATTACTTTTAAAGATGTTGCCGGCGTCAAAGAAGCTAAGGAAGAGCTGATTGAGATTGTTGATTTTCTAAAAAACCCAAACAAGTTTCTTGAAATCGGTGCTCGCATTCCAAAAGGCGTGCTTTTGATGGGGGCGCCTGGCACCGGCAAGACCCTGCTCGCAAGAGCGGTTGCAGGTGAGGCTGGCGTGCCTTTCTTTTCAATATCAGGTTCTGAATTTGTGGAAATGTTTGTCGGTGTCGGTGCTTCCCGTGTTCGCGATTTATTCCAGCTTGCCAAAAAAGCCGCTCCGGCCATTATTTTCGTTGATGAAATTGATGCCGTCGGACGTGTTCGTGGTTCCGGCGTTGGTGGCGGAAACGATGAGCGTGAGCAGACCTTAAACCAGATTCTAGTTGAGATGGACGGTTTTGAGCCGACTGAAAAAGTGATAGTTATGGCGGCGACTAATCGTCCTGACGTTCTTGATCCGGCTTTGCTTCGTCCCGGTCGTTTTGACAGAAGAGTTACTCTTGATTTGCCCGACAGGGAAGGTAGAGAAGAAATTTTGAAAATTCACGCTGTTTCAAAACCTCTGCATGATGATGTTAATCTTCAAGTTATCGCGGAGAGAACACCTGGTTTTTCCGGTGCCGACCTCTATTCTTTGATGAACGAAGGAGCCATCCTCGCCGCTCGTGAAAGCCGAAAATCCGTAACCCAGTATGATTTGATAAGAGCCATTGAAAAAGTGATGCTTGGCCCCGAGCGTAAGAGCCATCTTCTTTCCAAGAAAGAAAAAGAAATAACCGCTTATCACGAAGCCGGACACGCTCTTGTTTCTTCCATCCTGCCTTATGCCGACCCAGTGCACAAAATTTCAATTATTTCGAGAGGTCATGCCGCTGGTTACACTCTTAAACTTCCTCTTGAAGACAAACGAATGCAGTCAAAAAAAGAATTTTTGGATGATATAGCGGTGTCTCTCGGCGGATACGTGGCGGAGGTTATGGTATTTGGAGATTTAACAACTGGACCGTCAAATGATTTGCAGGTGGCAACGGCTCTCGCGAGAGACATGGTCACAAAATACGGAATGTCAGAAACACTGGGTCCTGTGGCGCTTGAAGGCGCTGGTGGAAGAGCGTTATTTGGACGTGGGGTGAATGGAGATGAATATTCGGAAGAAGTCTCTGCCAAAATTGATAGCGAGGTTTCAAAAATAATGAACGAAGCCGAAAAAAGGGCAAAGAGCTTGATAGCGGAGCATCGCAAAGTTTTGGACGCCATAGCCGGTCGGCTTGTTGAAACGGAGACTCTTGAGAGAGAAGAATTTGAAAATCTTCTGATAGCAAATGGCATTACTCCGAAGAAAAAGGAAGACATCGAGCATCAGGGATAAACTTTCTTTTAAAAAATAAACAATGAAATTTTTTTTTGATATTTTTCCGATCCTTCTCTTTTTCGTAGCCTTTAAGTTTTTCGGGGTATATGTGGCTACCGGCGTGGCCATGGGGGCCACCGTCCTTCAAGTGCTTTATCTCTTGGCCTTCAAGAGAAAAATAGAATATATGCTTTGGGTCAATCTTGGCATCATAACTTTCTTTGGCGGGCTTACCATATTTCTTCACAACGAAATATTCATAAAGTGGAAACCGACCATTCTTTACGCTTTTTTTGCCTCGGCTCTTTTAATTTCCGATTTGTTTTTTAAAAAAAATTTGATGAGAACCATCATTCAAAGCGGCATAAGTATCCCCGATTCCGCTTGGAGGGTGATGAATTTTTCTTGGGCCGGTTTCTTCGGGACGCTAGCGGTCCTGAATCTTTTTGTGGCTTACAATTTTCCTACCGAAACTTGGGTTAATTTCAAACTGTTCGGGCTTGTGGGACTTACATTTTTGTTTGTGATAATACAAAGCGTTTGGCTCGCTCGTTTTGCTTCCCAAAACCAACCTTCTAAAGATTAGTCCGCCTTTTGTTTTAGTCTCCGTTGATTTTTTTATTCATAGACTGATAGCTCTTTAATCCATAAAGGACAAGGATCAAGGCAAAAACTATTGTAATAGTCCCCAAAGGAATCCCAATAATAACCGGAGTAAATTTAAAAATAATGACAGCCAAGGCTAGGACGCCAAGGGCCGTTCTCATATAAGAAAGAAAAGTGCGCTGGTTCGCGAGAAATGTTCTGTCTTTGGCTAGGTCAGTTCTATTTTTAGCGAGGTCCTCTTGAGTCATCTTTTGATGATAAATCATTTTACCCAATCTTGCTATTGTGGAAAACAAGAAATATAGTAGAAGAATGCGGGTATAGCTCAGTTGGTAGAGCAGGCGTCTTATACACGCCCGGTCCTTGGTTCGAGTCCAAGTACCCGCACCGAGGATTTCTAGATTTTATCCGCCCTGTGGATATCTAATTTCCCAAAACTCTGGCATGCGTCATACTTATAGTAGTTTATAAATCTTTGCTGGTCGGCAAAGGAAGGTTTTTTATTAATTTTTTTAAAAACGATGTCTTACGTTTTAAGCCCTAAAGGTTTTTTGCAGGTTGGCGGTGTGGTCTTGGTACTGGTCGCCATTCTTGGTTATGTCGGTTTAATTGGACCGACTTCGGACAGCTTGTTTGGAGAGTATTGGTATTTTGACAATGCTGAAAACATAGCTCACTTGGTTTTGGGAGTGGTGGCTCTTATAGCGTCAGTAGCAATTAGCTCGTCTCTTCAGCGTTATTTAACTATAGCGGTAGGGGTACTTGCCCTTGTTGTTGCTTTGGTTAGTCTCATAGGTCCAATCCCTATGGGTACTACGCTTTTGGGCGCAGCTCTTCAGAATCCGTTTGATACGGTTCTTCACATTGTTGTTGGAGTCTGGGCTGTTTTGGCATATCGAGGCGGTTCATCCGTTTCCTCTGGAGGAATGATGTAATAAAGTTGTCGTTCCAAACAAAAAACCGCTTTAAAGCGGTTTTTTGTTTTTAAACTGTGAATTACGAAACTCGTCGCAGGCGCAATTTTTGTGAGACATTTCGCAGGCTGACGAGCCGAGAATAGCAAAAAATCAGCAGATTTTTATGCGTGTCAAGCAAAAACTTGGGCCAAGAAAGAGTTTCGTAATTCACGATTTTAAAAGAGTTCTAATCATTCAAAGTGCAAGGCATTTTCTCTTTTTTTGAGCGTTTCTTTAAGAATAGGATACTTTTCAAGAGTCTCGTCTTCTTCAACAAGCTCTCTTGCTTCAGACCTTGCCGCTTCCACCATCTTTATATTTTTTACGGCTTCCATGCCGACGTCTGTGATGCCCCATTGTTTTCGGCCGTATAATTCTCCGGCCCCTCGAAGCAATAGGTCTTGTTCTGAAAGCTCAAAACCGTTTTTAGCCGTAACAAGGGCTTTAAATCTGTCTGCCGATTTTCCTCCTTTGGCGTCGCTGAATATATAGCAGTAGGGCTGGTAATTGCTTCTTATGACACGGCCGCGAAGCTGGTGGAGTTGGGACAATCCGAATCTCTCCGCTCCTTCTATTATTATGTTTGTAGCGTTTTCCACGTTTACTCCGACTTCAACGACGGATGTTGCCACTAAGATATCTATCTCTTTATTTTTAAATTCAAGCATGGTCGCGTCTTTATCGGCCGGTTTCATTTTGCTGTGAAGAATGTCAATTTTGTATTCCGGAAAAATTTCTTTCTGTAATCTTTCAGCTTCGGCTTTGACGGACTTTACTTCAAGAGCCATTTCTTTTGTTGGATCTGGTTCCTCTATTCTTGGGCAGATTACGTATATTTGCCGTCCGCTTTTTAATTCGGCGCGAATTTTTTCGTATACCGATTTTCTTTTTTCAACAGGCACGATTTCAGTAATAACTTTCTTCCGTCCTTTTGGCATTTCATCAATGAGAGATAAGTCTAAATCGCCGTAAATGGTAAGAGCTAGAGTTCTTGGAATAGGAGTGGCGGTCATAGATAATAAATGCGGAATAGACGCAGAACTTTGCTGATCAGACGCTGAAGTCTTTGGATTTCGAGCCATATCGTAGATCACGCGCTGTATTTCAAGTTTTGCACCCCCGATGTTGACCAGTAGGGCTAGATTATATTCCGACCCTTTCAAATATGTCCAAAGTTGTTTTTTTTCTTTCTGTCCAAGGAAAAGAATTGATTTGAATTCCACGATTATTTTCTCATCAATGACAAAATCAGGTTGATACACGCCGATTTTCTTTCCTCTATACATAATCGCTATCTGGCGCTCTTTATTGTATGGAAGTTTTCGTCGTTTGAGCTCTTCTTCAAACGCATTTTGGTATACTAGCTCTTTGTGTCCCAGACCGATTGTTTTTTTTATCTCGAAGAGAATTCCGCGAATAGTATATGTTAAGTCTTTGTAGATAAGTGTCTCTATTTTTTCTGCGCTTTTCGGCGTTGGTTCAGCATTTTTTCCGCGGGCCAGCGCTTGGCGCTGGCGTACGCCGAAGCGGTGTTGCTCGTCTATTATTATGTAGGCCAGGTCTTTGAATTTAATAGTCTTTTGAATTAGGGCATGAGTGCCTATAAGAACGGCAATCTCGCCGTTTGAAACCCACTTCAAAAGTTGAGCTCTTGAGATGTTTGTCCATCCCGAAGGGTTTACTTTTGAAGGAAATTTACGGCAACCAGAACCGGTTATAAGCGCGATATTGATAGGAAGATGCTTAAAGTATTGTATGAATGATTCAAAGTGTTGGGTTGCCAGAATTTCGGTAGGCGCCATGTAAGCCACTTGCAGATTGCCGTAGTCTTTTGAAGAAGGTCGCGTCGTAACGGTGGCGTAAGTCGTAACGGCCGCCACGGCCGTTTTACCGCTCCCCACGTCTCCTTCAAGAAGACGCGACATCGGCTGCCCGCTTTTGAAATCTTTAAGTATCGATTCAATCGCTCTTTTTTGGGCGTCGGTTGCTTGAAACGGAAATCTTTTTATAAAATCATCAATCTCGCTTGAGCTTTTCTCTATTAGAAAAGATTTTTTTTTCTGATATTCTTTTCTCTCCTTCATTTTTTGAAGCTGTATAAAAAATATTTCTTCAAAAGCAAATCGCTTTCTGGCCGCTACGCCATCGCCTTCTTTTTTTGGCATATGTATCCAGATAAGGGAGGTTTTTAAATCCGGCAAATGATATTTTGCCAAAATCTCTTTCGGTATGGGGTCGGAAAGATTTTCAATGATTGAGGTTTTGAGGACTTTTTGAATGGCGTGATAAAACCAGCGTGATGTTATGCCGCGGCTTTCGGGATATTTGGGGTAAAGTCCGGCTTGGGCGGAGTCTTTGAAGAGGGAATTTGAGCTCCCCGACGGTAGTCCCGCCAAGCTCTCAATTTCCGGGTTGGCCAAATAAAGTTCGCCTTTTCGCTCTGACACTTTGCCGACGACTCTGACCGGCGAACCCTCACTTATCATTTTCGCTAGATACGGCTGGTTAAACCACACCGATTTTATTCTCCCGCTTTGGTCTTCTATAAAACATTCGGCCATGGACATTCTTTTACGAAAAGCTTTGCCAAGCTTAAAATTTCTGGCGATGCCATAGATAGCGACTTCATCACCCTTTTTTAATTCTCTTATTGTTTTGGACGACACTTGCTTGCCGTATCCGGCAGGGAAGTGATGGAGGAGATCGTTTATAGTTTCAAGTCCGAGTTTTTTGAGAGCGGTTTTTTGAGGATTTAAAAGACGAAAAACTTCAGGAATGGGTGTTTGGCTGTTCATTCTTAGAGGATTAGATATTTAGACTATTAGATAATAGAAAGTAGAAAAAGAGGATTATAAACATAAGAAGGATGGGATGTCTAATTTCTAATGTCTAGTGTCTATAATCTATTTAACAATCACTATGCCCGTTTTTGATTTGTCATTTAAATTTTGATAAAACCATGTTCCTTTTTTTGAGAAGGTTAAATCAAAGAAGTAGCCCTTGGAAATCGTTCTTTCTTGATTGAAATCTCCATAATTTAAATTTTCTTTTGTTTTGACGGATGATATTTGCATAAGGCCGCTTGAATTGTTTGTGAATCTAATTGTCTGGCCGGATTTTATTTCTATAACTGCCGGCATAAAACCCGTGTCAGTATACTCCGAGATGGCGTCGTATGATGAAGGACTAAAAGAGGGAATTTCTATTTTATCGTCACCAGATTTTGAAGATTGCGGTTTTGTATTTTTCTCTGAACCAGTGTCGCCATTTTGCGATGACTTGAAGCTCGTGATTATAAGCGTCAATAAAACAACGATAATCCCAACAAAAATAATGAACTTAGTCGGGTTGTCTACCATAAGTTTTTGTTGCTCGCTTTTATGGTAAGGGCCACGGATGCGGTTAATATTGAAACATCTCGAAAAATTACGTCAAAACTCTGCCAATTTAAAACAATGATGGCCGTAAGATACAGAGAAGCGAGAACGCTCGGAATAAATATTTTTTTCCCGTATAAGATCCAAATACCTATTATAATTTCCGTTAGTCCGAAAGCGTGGAGAAGTACGGCGTCAGGAACGAATCCTTTCATCCATGTGGGAAAGTATCCTATCCAATTAGTCGGTTCAATCCATGCCGATATTGCAGGGTAAATGAAGGCGAAAGCGACACCAAGCCGAAGCAGTAAAATTACAAATTTTTCTTTGTTCATTACTATTTAACAACCACAGAGCCAAAATGGTTCGCTGAAAGATGGTTGTGGTATTTCCATTCTCCAGCTTTAGTGAATGTAAATTCATAAGTGTTACCATCGCTTTTTTGGTCAAATTCTGGATAAATTTCGTGCGTCGGATGTTTAGCCGAGGCCGTCCACATTGGCGCGCCGTCAGATAACCACTTTACTGTGTCTCCTAATTTAATCTCAATATTTGCTGGACTGTATCCATTCTTTGAATAATTGACTTCAATTGTTTTTGGGGAAACATCCATTTTGTCATTTTGTGTTGTCTCGGTTTTTGTTTGGTCGGAAACGGTGGCGGTTTCATTTTCTGTTTTAGTTGGCGGTTCTTCGGAGGAGCCGTTTTGATTGTTTTCTACCGCTATTTGAGATGGCGCGACGCTTTGTTTTGCCGTGAAAAAATATCCCGCCCCCGCTATTAAAATCAAAATCGCAAAACCGGTTACATACGAAAATATGTTCATATATTTTTAGTTACTTCTAATCGCTCCTATGCCTAAATTCTACTCTTAAATAAGAGGCGCTTCAATAGCCGTTTTTCCATTTTTCAAACAGCGTGTTTACCTGTTTATTCGGCCACCATTATAAAATATGGCAGAAAGTTTCTTGCTTCATAGTGGATTTTTACTTTTTTAAAGTGTTTTTTCAAGAGTGGAAAAATAAGCGGGCTGTATTGAAAAACTATAAACTGGCCGTTTGGCGTTAGATTTTTCTTTGTGTTGGAAATTACTTCATCCCGTTCTTTTGCGCTTAAAAAAGTGAACGGTATGCTTGATATAACGCATTGAACATTTGAAAAACCGAATTTTTTAAAATCTTTTGAAAGAAAGACAACATCGCCTTTTATTATGGAGAGGCGGTGGTCTTTTATTTTATTCAAATGCTTTAATAAATTGTCATTTATTTCTATGGCAGCCAGCCTTCCATCATTTGGCAGTTTTTCTAGAATCTTTTTAGTGGTGACGCCGTCTCCCGCTCCGTATTCTACAATAATAGAAGCGTTTGAACTTATTCTTTTTATAACAGCTTCAATTGTATATTTGGAACTTTTAGTAAAAGCGCCTATCCGATAATCTTTGGCGGCAATTTTAATAAATTCGATATTTTTCATTTTTGAAGTGCCAGTATACAAGCACGCTTAAAATTGCCGAGAAAAAACACCAAACCGAAAGAAACGTTTCTATGAAAAACCATACTGAAATTATAAATCCGATAAGGACGACGGCGCCGAAAATATTGACGATTTTATGGCTTGAAAAAAGACAGCTTCCGCAGGTAGCTATTAAATACATAGCAATTATCAGAAATGTGTATAAATGAGGGGATTGATAGGCGATGCTGTTTCCGATTATGCTGGAAGTGATTGAGGTTGCGAATATAAAATATAAAAGATAAAGCCCGATAATCAAACCAACAAGACAGAATATTCTTAAAATATTTTTTCTATGATGGTCGGTTTCTATCAGGAAAACCGATATCGGAACCAGAATAGGCCACAAGGAGTGAGAAAAAACAGAATATGAGTATGTCGCGACGGTATTTAAGGCGGCAGAACCGAAAGAAAGCCAAACCACCCCCTCAATAATTTGCTGTATGCCAAAAAGGATTGGAATACTGGCAAATGGCAGTTCTTTTTTTGTTTTGACTTTTGATAAAGTCAAAGCCCCTCCTGCCGTTAAAGCTCCTCCTGCTGCAAAACTTGCTGTGGCTGAAAAACACATTTTATTTTTTTAAATATGGTTCTACTCTTTTTAATAATACCGCGTTTGTGGCGACAATGATTGATGAAGCTGACATCATAAGAGCCGAAATTTCCGGACGAAGCGACCATCCGAAAGAATTATAAAAAACTCCGGCGGCAACCGGTATAGCTAGAATATTGTAAATGGCGGCCCAGAAAAGATTCTGTTTCATTTTTCGGACGGTCGCTTTCGAAAGTCTGATTGCTGCGACAATATCGTACGGGTCCGATTTCATCAGGACAATATTGCCCGTTTCAATGGCGACATCTGTTCCCGCTCCTATTGCTATGCCTATATCTGATTGGGCAAGGGCCGGCGCGTCATTCACTCCGTCTCCCACCATTGCGACAAATTTTCCTTCGTTCTGGAGTTTTTTTACAAAACTTGCTTTGTCTTCCGGCAAAACCTCGGCGAAAACCCTTTCAATCCCAAGCTCTGCCCCAACCGCTTCAGCAATCGTTTTATTATCTCCGGTTATCATTACCGTTTCAATACCAAGTTTTTTGAGCTCGTCTATAGTTTTCTTCGATGTTTTTCGGACTAAATCGGAGATTCCTATAATGCCGAGGGGGGAATTGTTAACCGCGACTATGCTTAAAGTTTTCCCCTCGCTTAAAATTTTTTCAGTTTCTTTTTTTATTTTTTCTAGGCTTATGCCGCGGTCACGAAGCAGTCTCTCGGTGCCTATCAGGATATTTTTTCCTTCAACGACCGCCTCAAGACCCAATCCTGAAATTGATTGAAAATTTTCCGCTAAAAGCAAAGCAACGTTTCTTTTTTTTGTTTCCTCAAGAATGGCTTTGGCGACGGGATGATTGGATTTTGCTTCAAGGCTTGCCGCAAAGCCGAGTATTTCTTCTTCAGAAAAATCACCTATGGCGATAACGTCCGTTACTTTTGGTTTTCCTTCCGTCAGGGTGCCTGTCTTATCAAGGACGATGGCGTTTATTTTTGAAGCGCTTTCAAGGGTTGATGCGTCTTTGATAAGAATGTTGTGCTTGGCTCCAAGTCCGGTTCCGACCGCGACAGCCGTGGGTGTGGCGAGTCCGAGAGCGTCAGGGCAGGCGATAACGACTGTTGAAATGGCAAAAGTGAGAGCGATAATAAACGTTGCTCCCGCCAATAGATACCACCCGAGGAAGGCTAAAATACCCGAGCTTACGGCAAGAAGAACGAGCCATGTGGCGGCTTTGTCGGCGATTCTTTGTCCGGGCGCTTTGGAGTTTTGGGCCGTTTCGACCATTTTAATAATAGAAGCGAGGACCGTATCCTCTCCGACTTTTGTGGCAAGGAATTGCACGGCCCCATTTTGGTTTATTGAGCCTCCTATCACTTTATCACCGGCTTTCTTTGAAACCGGCAGTGATTCTCCCGTAACCAAGGCTTCATCAATGGAAGTTTCTCCCTCTAAAATTTCACCGTCAACGGGGACCTTGTCGCCCGGTTTAAGTATCACAATATCACCCTTTATGATTTCTTTGCTCGCTATTAAGATTTCTTTTCCGCCCCGCAATACCCGCGCTTGGGGCGGCACAAGGTCAAAAAGGGCCCGAAGAGAATCCGATGTGCCGCGTCTTGATTTCATTTCCATCCAATGTCCGAAAAGAACAAATGTAACGAGCATCGCCGCCGCTTCATAAAATACTTCTTTGCCTCCTAAAACAGAAACCGCCAGACTGCCGACAAACGCCGCCAAAACTCCGGTTGCCACAAGGACCGACATGTTCAGTTTTTTGGCTTTGAGCGAATAGTATGCTCCGATAATAAATATTGAACCCGTCCAAAAAACCACAGGCGCGGTCAAAATAAAGAGGAGAAGGTTTTTGGAAATCGGCGAAAAGAGCGAAATTCCGAAAAGCATTTCTCCCATCGGCGAATATAAGATAATTAAGGCGGTAAAGGCTAGGGAAATAAAAAATCTCCGGCGCATATCTTTTTCCATCTCTTTGGCCATCCGCGGATCCGTCATGGCGACCTCGTGATCCATATGCGACATTTTCCCCATATCGTGTCCGGCATGGACATCAGCTTTTTTGATCGATTCTGGAATCAAATCCATACCGCATCCTGGGCATTTTCCAGGTCCGTCTTTTACCACGCCTCTATGCATGGCGCATTTATAAACACATATTCCTTGAGTATTTTTATACTGAGTCATATTTTAGATTTTAGAATATTGATTTTTTTGGAACTTTTTAATTGTAGCATCTTCAGGTAACTGTGTTACATTTTTGCTTCAATTTTTTCCATTGCCATTTTGATGGCGACAAGACGCGGATTTTTACCTTCCTTAAGACTTTTTTCCATAACAGACCTCGTTGTTTTTAGAATTTTTTCTTCAATCATTTTAAACATTTTGTTTGAATCATATCCTCGGTATTCAGCGTAAGAAGAGATTACCCCTCCTGAGTTTGCCACAAAGTCCGGCACGATAATTATTCCTCTTTTAAACAGCTCTTCCTCAATATTTTCTCTCATTGGTATGTTTGAACCTTCAACTATAATTTTTGCTTTTATTGATTTTTTATTTGAATCATTGATGGAGTCCGTAATTGCCGCCGGTATTAGAACATCAACCGATAAATTAAAAATTTCCCCGAGTTTTAATTTTTTCCCGTTTGGATAATCCACTACTGATAATCCTCTCGATTTAAGATTAGTTAGTTTTTTTCCGTCTAATCCATTTTCTGAAAAAACCCCGCCACGGCTATCTGATACAGCTACGATTTTTGTCCCTGCTTGGCTAAGATGTTTGAAAGCAAAGGTTCCGACATTGCCGAAGCCTTCAATCGCCACTGTCGCTTTTTTGATATCAATATTTGCTATTTCCATTGCTACTTTTGCTGCTTCAGCTACGCCAAAGCCAGTGCTTCCAAGCTCGTGCGGTAAGCCACCAAGTTTTTTTGGTTTTCCTGTCGCCCCTTTTTTGTTTTTGATGGTTTCAACGAACCATTCCATTTCTTTTTGTCCCGTGCTGACATCAGGACCTGCAATGTATATTTTTGGTACAAAAGATTTAATCATTCTAGCAAATGTTTGGATGTGAATCTTTTTTAATATTTCTGAACCGCCTTTCCAGACAATTCCGGATTTTGCTCCGCCGAACGGCAAATCAACCAAAGCGTTTTTCCATGTCATTGCCCTCGCGAGCCGTCTTGTTTCTTCTTCGCTAACATATGGCGTCATTCTGATACCTCCTTTACCAGGACCGAGGGTGGTATTGTCTATAACCAAAAATCCTTCCATTTCAATACTTGGGTCGTACACTCTCAAGACGTATTCCGGACCGAATTTATCTTTTTTCATTATGATTATTTTTTATGGGTTTTTTTCTAAAAATTATATAGGTTAAAATAATTGCCATGTAATTTAACACAAGAAACCATGGAGCACTCCACGTTATTCCGTCAAATTTAAATTCAGAAATTGGCCATAAAAACGGTGTCGGATAAAATTTATATGAATGAGTCGGTATGTCTATTAGTATATGAATAAGCCAACCGCCAATCTCCCACGGCATTTGGCGTGATTTTAAACGAAATAAAATAAAAATTATTCCGGAAACAATTAAAAATATAATTAGACTGTGGCTCAAATTATACAGTATTGATGTCAGGTGGTTTATCGGGAGTGTATTTATGGGAGACGGTTCTATGGCATCTGGATGTGGCAAGTCTGAAAAACTTAATCCTCCGTATGATAATCCCCAGATTGCCCAGACAAAGAAAGCGGTAAAAGCAAAAATGTCCGGAAATATTCCCCAAAAAATCGCCCATTTAATCTTGAGAGGTCTTTTGATTTTCTTGTTTATAAGTTTGTAACCCGCTCCTGTCCAAAGCCCGTGGGCGAATATGTCCATATTGATTAGTTTAAGTTAGGTTGGCAAAATCAACAACCCTGAGTTCAACCTAAAAATGTTTAAAGCTCGGTTTCCAACATTTTTAGGTTGAACGCGACGACCCGCCCCGCGCCTTGCGCTTTGCCAAAAAGTTATCGTTACTTGAAATCTAAAAACAGACGCGCAAGACGAATTTCCTCGTAATCGTAATTTTCGCCGAGACTTTCTTTGGCGGGGGAGAGGAGGAACTTATTTTCTTTTTTGGAAACTTCTTCGAGAGCTTTTGCTATTTTATTAAATCGGCTTTTTTCCGGCTTCATCTGTCCTATGTCATTTTCTGGATTAATCTTTTTCAGAGCGACAAGTTTCTCCAAATGGCTGATGATTGTGCCGATAGTTACCGCTCTTTTATCAGCAATTTCTTTGAGCGATAATTTTTGAGATAAGAGTTCTTTCGTTATCTCGTATGTTGAGATATTTATTTTTGGAGCTATCATTTTTATTCCCGCACCAGCTTTTCCACCGCAGGCTTTTACAAAATTATCAATCATTGTTTTTAATTCCACCTCTTTAATTTTAGAAAATGATTCAAGCGTTTTTAGCGATTTGTCGCGGAAGTCCTCATCTTTTTCTAGAATTTCGGGGTGGACTTCAAGAGCTCTCTCATTTAACCCAGCGAGAGAAAGTCCGGAGAGTGTCCGCACTCTTGAGAGCGCCACGTATCCTTGGCCGTATTCAAAAGCTCCCGAAAGATCCATATGGGTGGCGTCAAGAGACATTCCTTGGCTCTTGTGGACAGTCATAGCCCAGGCCAGACGAAGGGGAATTTGGGTAATTCGGGCGAGAATCCTCCCCCCGTCTTCAATCCGCCATTCATCCGGTTCTGTCACTAGAATTTTTCCAATATTGGTTTTTACTATCGGATATCCGTTTTCTTTTGAAAATCCGACAACTTGCCCAAGCGTACCGTTTGCATAGTGATGCATCGTGATATCGTTTTTGGTGAACATTACACGGGCGCCAACTTTAAGAAAAAGTTTTTCTGGTGAGAGACATCCGCGTTTCAAACCGGCGACAAGTTTATCCGGGCCATTGTTTTCCATTTCGAATTTTTTAGTTTCGCCATTAATTTTTAGAAGTTCGGCGTCATTGATTTGATCCACATCGGCATTGTGGCTGTAGAGCTGTGTGGCGCCCTCTTTTCGATTTTTAGAATATCTTCCGCGCAAAAGTTTTAGGTGGGATTCTTTTATGCTTGAGCGCCTCAATGCCGATAGAAATTCCAAAAACGCTTCGTCTTCTTGGCGATGTTGTTCTGATAAATAACATATCAGTGGATTGAGTCCCTCCCATGCCTGAGATCTAAAGGAAAAATCAGCCTGACTTGATTCTTGAATGAATGATTCTTGCCCGTCATTATTTTCTCGATTTTCTCGCTTGTTTATAGGTGGCAGTTGGAAGAAGTCGCCAACAAGAATTACTTGCAGTCCGCCGAATGGCTCCATGTTGCGTCTTATTTCTCTGCACACAGCTTCAACCATAGAAAGAGTCTTGGAGGAAAGCATGGACACTTCATCTATTATGAGAACATGGGCGGAGCCAACTCTTCTCACGACATTTTTGTTCTGTCCTATTTGGTCAAGGTCATATTCAGTCAGGTTGTTTTTTATTCCTATTCCGCTCCAAGAATGGATTGTGTAACCGCCGATATGAGTGGCGGCAATTCCGGTTGAAGCGGTGATGGACGGTTCAATTCCACACGAGCGCAGATAGGCTACGTACTGATTGATGGTGTGGGTTTTTCCGCTTCCTGGTTCTCCTGTCAAAAAAACATTGGCACCAGTTTTTAAAATTTTCAGTGCTTCATTTTGGGTCATATCTACATTGTAACCGGAACGAAGAGCCGGAGCTTAACTAAAAAAAATTTATAATCTGCCTTTCTTTTTTAAAATAGCGTTTATTCTTTCTGTTATTTCCTTGGGTGTGAAATTCGCCTTTACAAGGAAGTCTTCAGCGCCTAAATTTTTTGATTCTTCAATTTCATGTTTTTGTCCGAGATTTGATAAAATGATAACCGACACGGAGTTATATTTTGGGTCGGCTTTTATTTTCTTAAGCGTTTCAAGACCGTTCATTCTGGGCATAACAAGGTCAAGAATTATCAAATCGGGTATTTTTGTTCCAAGAGTTTTAAGGGCTTGGGCGCCGTCCGTCGCGCTTAGAACATCGTATCCCTCCTTTAAGAGACGTTTTACCATAAGCGAGTTAAGAAATGTGTCGTCCTCAACGACAAGCAAGGTTACATTGGAATAATCTTTATTGACGGAAGCTTCGACAGCGTCTTCTTGTTTAAGATACTTGCGGATTTTTTTGAGCACTTCTTCCGGACTAAATTGAGCTTTAATTATATAGTCCTTGACCCCAAATTCTAAAATCTTTTTTATTTCAATAGGTTGTCCGGAGTTGGAAATAACAATGACGGGAATATCCTGAAGCGAAATGTCTTTTTGCATTTCCTCAAGCACTTGATAGCCGTCTTTTTTCGGCATCACCATGTCAAGCAGAACCATATCCGGCAGAGTTTCGCTCATTTTGTGAATTCCGGCTTCACCATCAGTCTCCCAAAAAACTATATATCCTTCTTCGCTCAATTTTTGAAAAAGTAAATCTCCAAGTATTTTTTCGTCTTCAATAATAAGTATTTTTAGTTTTTTATCCATATTTTAATTATAAACTATCAGACTGTCATTCGGAGACGCATAAGAGCCTCCTTCTTTTTTATCATATTTTACTATTGGTAGGGTAAAATAAAAAGCGGTCCCTACATTTTCCTCGCTTTTAAACCCAATTTCTCCGCCGTGTTTTTCTATTATATTTTTTGCGATAAAGAGTCCGAGTCCGGAACCGTCGGTTTTCATTTTTGTGGCGTTGTCGGCCCGAAAAAACTTGTTAAAAATGGCAAGCTGTTGGCGGGTTGGTATTCCAATGCCGTCATCCTTTACGGTAACTTTTATGAAGTCTTGGTCATTTGTCGCGGACAATATTACTTTACCCCCTTTTTTGGTGTAAGAGATAGCATTTTCAATTAAATTCCCTATGACCGAGCGAATTTTTTCCGGGTCAACTTGTATGTAAGGAAGTTGGTTTTTGGTTTTTTCAAACATCAGTTTTACTTCTCGTGTCTTCGCGTAGCCCGTAAAATCAAGGAGTGTTGTATTGATTAAGTCTTCAATATGAATGAAAGCCAACTCATATTCCATCTTTCCCGATTCAATTCGGGTTACCACAAGCATTTTATTTATTAGGTTGATGGCGCGCTCATTGCTTTCGTACCCTTTCAATAACAAACTATGTTGTTCAATCGTAAGATTTTCCGAACTCTCATCAATTAAAAGAGAAAGTGTCCACTTAATGGCGGAAAGCGGTGTCCGTAACTGATGGGCCGCGACAGAAATAAATTCAGTTTTTACTTTATCAAGCTCCGATAAGCGCTTATTGGCAATGGTCAGCTCCTCCGTCCGTTCAATAACTTTTTTATCAACGCTTTTCTTTTCAATCTGGAGCTCTTTAAGAAGGTTTGAAATATTATTATGAAGCTCTAAAAATTCTTTTGAACTAACCTCGAACGAATGTTCCAGGAATTTTCTGTCCGCGTCATAGCTGTCGTATGTGTTGCTCACCATCTTCAAAAAAGCTTCTAGCTCAGGAGAAGGCAAGATGTTGCCTAGAATCTTTTTACGCTGTCTTTCTAAAAGGTGATTCATTTACCTCTATATTTCTCGAAAAGTCGTGATGGTCATAGTTTGATTATGGAGCTGGCACTGGCGTTCGGTGGGAGTGGTTGGGCTGATTTCGCCGTAGGAATAGAAACCGACAATTTCCGCTTGAGACCCTATTTTTTCCTGAACTGCCTCTACCTCATCTTCAACTCGTTCTTTAAGGACCAGTTTTCTGCCAATACAGCTAACCAAGATTGCAAGCTCTGCTTTTCCTTCGCCTAAAGATTCAATGCTCATACCGGCCGCTCCTGAAGCGCCATCAACGAGGCGATCAAAATTTGCTTTCATAAATCGCGCCACAATCCCCTCCGGCATATCTCCCGCGAATGTCATTGACTGGGTTTTTTCATCCACTCCGAGAATCGTTCGCACCACCTGCACTTCTTCTCCCGTATCGGTTTTTATTTTTAGACTGAGTGGAAAGAGAAGACCGCTTGCGGGGAGGTCTTTAGCCAGCTCTCCGAGATATTCTTTGTATAATTCAAGAGCCGGTTTGCCATCAAGCTCGTAGAGCACATTTCCTTTTGCTTTTGTTATTGTTCGCGGAAGGCCGAAAGAGTCCCATCCGCCGAGGGAACCGTATCCTATTTTGATATCGGAGCCATAAAATCCGACACAGACAAGTTTTTTCTGCTCGGGCATTTTATCAAGCCCGACAAGTGTTTCTTTAAAACGAGAACCGTCTCCGGCGAGGCCTCCTGTAACGGAGACATTCTCCGGCAATTCCGAGAGCAGTCCTTTTAGAAGAGAAGTTCCATTCACAAAAAGACCGTCCGAAAAAATCATGGCGTGCGCCAATCCGTCTTTGGGAAGAGCCGAGCCTATTTTTTTGCCGGCTTCTTCGCTTTCTTCGACTTGATTGATGTCTGTTTCGGCAAATTGGAGCTTGGTTTTTTCAAATTTAATCGCGGTTAAGACCAAGGTGTCATCCGACACTTCCGTCTTAATGATTTCTCCGGCTGTTGAAGCGCTAATGATATGAGATTTTGGATACCACGAACGCACCTCATCAAATAGGGTTTTATTTTTGAGTGGTTCTCCGCTTCCGAATATGAGCACAAGCTCAGGCGATTCCACCAAATCAATGTCAGAAAGATTTTTCCAGCCATTTTCCGCTGTCCATTTTTTTTGTTCTATTTTCATTTCGTTTGGTTGTTACTCAAATTCTTCAAAGAATCAAAGAAGAAGAATAAATTTGCTTATAATATACCGACTACTCTTCAATTTTATCTGAATTTTATCATAGATATTTTTTGACACATATATAATAACACGCTTTAAGTTTTATTTGCTCAAGTTTTGTCCAGTATCATTTCACTTGGCGGTTGACTTGGCGGTGAAACCGTCAAGTGAAAAAGATTTTTTGAAATGGTTGTGGCGGGGTGGTGAAATGTGGATAACTTTTCTGCACTCTTTTGTCCGCAAGTGTTAAAATGGTTTAAAATATTGAACGGTTATTGTATTTGAAAACTCGGCTTTTATATTATTTTAATTTAAGTATAAATATGGATCAGAAAAAATCATTGGAGGTTGTTCTAGGGATAATTATACTATTGGTAATAATCGGTTTTGCCGGCTGGTACTATACAAAAGGAAACTTCACAGCCGAAACTCCATCGGAAGAATCTCCACCTATAGTTTTTAAATCAAATTCTTACTCGGGAATAGTTAAATCTGTCAGTGATGAAAAGATAGCCATCGCCAAAGAAGATGGGAGTATGGAAGAGTACTCGCTTAGCCCAAATATTTACGTATACGACAACCGCGTTCGTGACGCAATGAAGCCCATCACATTTCAAGATATAGAAAAAGGTATGCGAGCGCAGATTTCAAAGACTACCAATAACAACGATAGCTCTGAAAATATCACCCTCACCCTTTACTAAATTTTTGAAATATGAGAAATTTTTCTGGATATAAAAGTTTGTTCTTAGTTTTTTCTATTTTTGTTATTTTTGGTTTTGTTAATACAGCTTCTGCGGCGCCTTCCGCTCCAAGTGTATCGGCTTCTTGCACCGCAGATGGTAGTAGTATGACCGTAAATATGTTTTCCTCCGGAGCGTCTTACTATGAGGTGAGAGTGAATGACACTATAGACCCATGGTATGACAGTGGCGGTTGCGCTACTGCCAACCAAGGACCTGATTCATGCGGTGCTGCGAATACTCCTTTTAATAGGTTTGCCAATCCTAGTCATTCATACCAAATATGGGCGCATGCTGTGGACGGATCTGGATCCTCTCCCGCTTCGGTAACATATAATTTAACCTGTCCTAATCCACCTCCACCACCTCCACCTCCACCTCCACCTCCACC
>CAYGDB010000007.1:0-24109 GCA_964348535.1 uncultured Candidatus Saccharibacteria bacterium | reverse complement strand
ACCCCAATACCATCCTCCAGAGGGATGTGTCCTACCATTAGACGAACCCGCAATATTCCTACCATTAGACCCGCCTGCGTAAAAAGATGAACCCGCAAACGTAAATTTGATTGTAACTTACCTAAAGAAAAAAGGCACGTTTTTTTATAAAATTAAAAAAACAAATTAAATAAACATCAAACATAGAACACCCCGCCTTAAAAAAGGCGGGGTGTTAATTAAAGTAGTCAGTGAATAGTTGGATTTTTAGGCCCACCTTCACCTGAATCATCTGGAGAGACGATACCAACAACGATTCCGTCCAACTCTCTTTTAACCCATACTATTTTCCAACCGCGTCGAAGTCCAATCGACATTTTATCCCTTAGTTCGGGAAAATGGTAACGGCAAGAAGACCAGAAAACATCCTTTAGGACATCCGTCTGCATTTTGAAACAGAGAATCTCTTCTTTAAGTTTTTTTGGACTATCCGCGGAAAGCGGGGTAGCCCTTTCAACCAAGAGGTCACAATAGCGCCTAAAGACAAAGAAAAATTTTCGTAAATCCAAGCCCAGAGTCCCAATGACATATTCTTCAGGACCCACTTCTTCATCAGGCTCCGCCGAATTAACCATCTGTTCGGTGACCATGTTGAGATCATTAAAAATCTTCTTCAACCACTCCAACATTTGATACCCCTCTCAATTTATAGGTTTAGCGTATCTAAACCAGTCTCCGAAAACAGGAATCCCCTGACTTTTAAAGACCAATTCGTTTTTTCTGGATAAAAGATATAACAAAGTCTGCCTAATGTCAAATACTTGCATTTGTTAAAAAAGGTGATATAGTGGGAAGAGATAAATTGTTCACAATCAGGAGTTGTAGTAATGAGTCCTAGAGTACTCTGTTTTGTTGTTCTCTGCTTCACCATGTTTTCTGTAGGACCCGTTTACGCGGAACACCACGGAGAGACAGAGATCAGCAATAGATGGAAGGAAAGCGCGCTTGAAGCCATCCCTGCGGTGGTTCAAAAGTATGCTAACCAAATAAAGACCAACGGTGAATATTTTGGCATTCCGCCAAGAATTATAGCCGCTATCATAGTGACAGAAAGTCTCGGTAATAAAAAAGCCGTGAACGGAAGAGCAAGGGGTCTTATGCAAACCCGACCAGTGGCGGACAAGGAAACCAAAATAAAATGCAATTCTTTTGGAGCCGCCTGCTCGATTAAAAAGGGAGCTGCATACCTTTCTCTCATTAAGAATGGTGGCCTTGATTGGACAGAAGCCATACATGCTTACAATGTGGGACTGTCATCAAAAGTTAGCGTGGAAGAAAGTGGGTATGTTGATAAGATTTCTTTCGTCCTTGGAAATCTTCCGGAATACGAACTCTAAATCCAAGCTAAAGATCCCCCCACCGAAGGTGTGGGGGATTTTTTATTTCCTCTTTATTTCCTATCCCCAAAATCTTAAGAGCGAAGTTTGCGTTTTATGGCAGATTTTAAAAATTCGGTAAACAAAGGGTGCGGACTAAGAGGGTGTGCTTTAAATTCAGGATGGAATTGGGTTCCCAAAAAAAATGGGTGAACCTTTCGTGGCAATTCGGCAATTTCCATAAGTCGTCCATCCGGCGAACGTCCGGAAAACACCAAACCGGCCCCTTCCATTTTTTCAATATATTCGGGATTTACTTCGTAGCGATGACGATGCCTTTCGTCTATAAGTTCTTTGCCATAAGCCTGGCGGGCAATACTTCCCTTTTTTAAAACGGCCAGATAAGAACCAAGGCGCATACTTCCACCGTAATCTTTGCGATTAAGTTTTTCTTTTTGGTCCGGCATTATGTCTATAATAGGGAATTTAGTATCGGGATTTATTTCAACAGTATTGGCCTCTTTCAAACCTAAGACATTCCGAGCGTATTCCACCACGGCCAACTGCATCCCGTAGCAAAGTCCGAAATATGGAATTTTATTTTCCCGAGCATAACGAATAACTTTGATTTTGCCTTCAATACCGGTATCGCCGAAACCGCCCGGCACTATAATGCCATCGTATTTTTTAAGCTTTGCCAAAGTGTTTTTACCGGATTCAAAATCTTTTGAATTAAGCCAGTGAAGATTCGGCTTTCTGCCGAGATGATAGGCCGAAAATTTAATGGCCTCTATAACAGAGAGGTAAGCGTCCGAGAGGACGAAGTCCCCGGTATCAAAATATTTTCCGACCACGGCTATATCTACTGATGACTTTGCGCTCTTAACTTTCTTAACAAAATTGGACCACTTTGCCATCCCTTCTGAAGAGCTTCTTCTTTTTTCTTTTAGAAGCTTCATGATTTTTTCTCCAAGCTCGTCTTTTTCGAAGTTGATAGGAACGTCGTATATGGAATCAATATCCGGAGCAGAAATAACATTTTCAAGACGGACCGAACAAGATATGGCGATTTTTTCTTTACGTTTTTTATCTAAAGGAATCTCACTTCTGGCTATTATAATATCTGGCTGAACACCGTATGAATTCAATTGACGAACCGCGTTTTGAGACGGCTTTGTTTTCATCTCGCCGATTTTGTTTGGAATGGGAAGATAGGTTACCAAAACAAAAACTATATCATCAATGCTTTTCAGCTTCATCACCCGAGCGGCTTCTATAAAAAGAATATTCTGATAGTCTCCGACAGTTCCGCCAATCTCAACCACCGTAACATTTGAACCGTTTATATCCGCCGAAAGCTCGATCCTTTGAATTATTTCATCTCTAATATGCGGAATGGCCTCAACGCATTTGCCCTTATAGCCTAAATTTCTTTCTTTCTCTATCACTCCTTTATAAATCATTCCGCTCGTCATATAGTTTTCAGAACGAAGCTCAATACCGAGAAATCGCTCGTAATTACCCATATCCTGATCTGTTTCAAGACCGCTCTTTAAAACAAAAACCTCACCGTGTTCGGTGGGGTTCATAGTGCCGGCGTCCACATTCAGGTATGGGTCAACTTTTATTGGATTGACGTGAAAACCACTGGCTTGAAGAATCTTGCAGATTGAAGAAGTGGCCACCCCTTTGCCGACACCGGACATTACACCTCCGATAACGAAAATATATTTGTGGTTGGTTTTTTTCATTTAGACCTTAAGATAACGCCTGACTGCCAAGTAACTCAAAACCGCCCCCAAAACAGTGCCGGTGCCGATTATGATAAAAAATATCTGGAAAAAGTTGCTGAAATAATATCCAATCAAACTAAAACCGCTAAAAAAATTAACCATTTTCGGGTCAAGCCACAAAAGAAGCGGATAAAATAATATAAGAGTAACAATGCCGGCTATGACCCCGCCCATGGTTCCCGAAACGACAAAAGGTCCCCTGATATATCTGGTGGAAGCGCCAACAAGACGCATCACGGAAATTTCTTCACGCGAATTATATATGATGAGGCGTATCGTGTTAAAGATTATGGCAAAGGAAAGCAGACAGAAAATAATGACAGTGGCGAAACCGAGCGACCTGGCGCCTGAAGTAACGCGACCCAAAGTTTCAATGGCCGCTTTGTTGCGATTATAATTTACTTTATCAACTATTTGAGCGCCATCTTTTGAGAGAACATTTTCACTCTCCAAAAATTTGGCAATGCTTTCGTATTGGGAGATTTCTTTTGCTCTGACATTGAGCACCGCATTCAGTGGATTTTCACCAAGCTCCTCAATAGCTTGAAGAGTTAGATTGTCATTCTCGTGACGTTTCTTAAAATCTTCAAGAACCTGCTCCCGAGACAGATATTCAACTTCTTTAACTTCCGGCAAACTCTCTATGGACGATTTTAATTCTAAAATATCCGGCTCCGGAGCCTTTGTAAGAAAGTAAACGTTTATATCAACCTTGTTTTTAAGAGAAACAAGCGAAGTGTCCAAGACCGCGTTGCCAAAAATTAAAATTCCTATGACGGATAAAGTGACAGTCATTATAAGAACAGAAGATAAAGAAACAAAACCATTTCTCCAAAAAGAAACGAATCCAGCTTTCAGTATTCTTTTTACTTTAATTAAAAACATGTTCTTTACGGTTCAATTCTACCAAAACGAAGCTACATAGAATACACGCCTTTGGTATCGTCCCTTATAACTTTGCCTCGGTCAAGAGTAATAACTCTTTTTTTGAGCGAATCTATAACCCCTTTATTGTGAGTGGTCAAAATAACGGTTGTGCCAAGGTCATTTACTTTTCTTAAAATCTGAACCACATCATGAGTGCTTAAAGGGTCGAGATTGCCTGTAGGTTCATCCGCTATTACCAAATCAGGCTGGTTAATAATGGCTCTCGCGATAGCTACACGCTGTTTCTCGCCTCCTGAAAGCTCGTGCGGAAAATTGGACATTTTGTTTGCAAGGTCTACAAGCTCAAGAACATGGGGAACATCAGTCGCTATCTCCTCTTCACTTCTCCCTGCCGCCTCCATGGCAAAAGCGATATTTTCAAAAGCGGTCTTATCCGGAATCAAGCGAAAATCCTGAAATATAACACCTACTCGGCGACGGTATTTGTTTACCTCTTCGTTTTTAAGTTTATGAATATTAACGGATTCAAATAACACCTGTCCGTCCGTTGGCTTCTCTTCTGTCAAAAGAAGTTTCATCAGAGTGGTCTTGCCCGCCCCAGATGGACCGACAATAGAAACAAACTCTTTCGGCTCAATCGAAATATTTACACCTTCCAACACTATGCCGGAAGTCTTGTATTCTTTTGAAACATTATCGAAATAAATCATTTGGGTTGAATTATGAAGTAAGAATTATGAATTACGAGCATGGATTTTTCTTATTCAGAAATCATAATTCATAATTCGTTATTCTATATTTTATTTTATTTTATTTTCAGCCTCTATGAACTCATCAATATTACCATCCAAAACGGAATCCACATCACGCGCTTCCATTTCGGTGCGATGGTCCTTTACCATTTTGTAAGGATGAATAACATAAGAGCGAATCTGACTTCCCCACTTTGCCTCTGTTGTCTTTGAAACGTACATTCCTTTTTCTTTTTCAATCCGTTCGTCCTCCCGAAGCTTCCAGAGCTTGCCTTTAAGAAGAGCCATCGCTTTTTCTTTATTTTGGGCTTGGGACCGTTCGGAATCTATGTGAGCCGAGAGTTTTGTCGGCAAGTGAACTACTCTGACCGCAGTCTCTCTTTTATTTACGTTCTGACCTCCCGGACCGCTTGACCTCGCAAATTCTACACTAATTTCATCAGGAGGTATATCATTATCATCCACTTTTCCGAATTTAGGTATAAATTCAACCATAGCAAAAGAAGTGTGGCGAAGCTTCTTGGCGTTAAATGGAGAAATGCGCACCAGCCGATGGACACCGGACTCTTTTTTCAAAAGACCGTAAGCTCCCTTTCCGTTTACTTCAAAAGTAATGTTCCTGTACCCACCCCTGTCATTTTCATTTTTATGAAGGATCATTACGTCAAATCCTTTCTTGGTAAAAAATTTCAAATACATATCGGCGAGCATTCGAGCAAAATCTTCAGCATCATCGCCTCCGGCTCCGGCAAATACAGTTAAAATGGCGCTACCGGCATCATATCCGCCAGCCTCCCCGCCTGAACGTTTTAATTCCTGAAGCTCCCGAACTAAAACTTGCGCCGCGTCTTTATTCTCCCAAAAACTCGGCAATTTCATTTTCTCTTCTATTTCAGACACTCGCATTTCTTTTGAATCCATTAACGTCAATTATAGCAAAAATAGCGACACATAAAAACTTGCCTGTTTTGCAAAAAACTGAAAATGCTCTATAATGAGAGAAATATCGCGGGGTAGAGTAACAGTAATTCGTCAGGCTCATAACCTGAAGATGGCCGTGCAAATCGGTCCCCCGCAACCAAGAAATAGCAAACCCTCTCCTTTTGGAGGGAGTTTTGGTTTTCTTTTGGTTGCGTGGGGAGCGAGGAAACTGCTTTCCTCGCATTCCGATTTGCAAGGCTTTTCAATGTTTTTTCAGCAGAAAAAACTAAAAGTCGGGGTCGAGGAGAAATTGTGCGGCGGCACAATTTTGAGGTGACCAAATCGGTCCCCCGCAACAAGCGAATGAAGACTTCCGATGGGAGTTTCGTTTATTCTTAGATTGCGAAGGTAGGAACTGAACCGGCTCTTTTGTGTTTTGCCAACTTGTGGTATTTTAAAATCTCTTGCCGGTGTAGTTCAATGGTTAGAACGGAGGACTCATAAGCCTCAAACAATGGTCCGATTCCATTCACCGGCACCCGTTACAAACGGAAAAAAATTTGGTACATTGGATTCTCTTGTTTAAGAAATGCGGTCGTAGCTCAACTGGTTAGAGCACTCCCCTGTCACGGGAGAGGTTGCCGGTTCAAGTCCGGTCGACCGCGCCAATACAAAAGTCGCCCGGATTTATGTCGGGTGACTTTTGCTAAATTGGTTAAAATAAAATAGTATAAACACTGTTCTTTATTATTATATAAAAAGCCGAGATAGCTCAGTTGGTAGAGCACATCCATGGTGGGTCGCAGACCCTGCCCACTTTTTTGGTAACAAATTAGTGAATCCTGAATTACGGTTAATAGCCCCGCTGGCCAAGACCGTGGCACTCATTCTGAGGGCCCGAACGACTGACAATGGTGTCCGACACGGACAAAGATACAGTCTAGCCCTTCTCAAAGCGGCATTGTAGAGAAGGTGTAAGCGAAGGATGAGGTCGCCGGTTCAATCCCGGCTCTCGGCTCAGAGCGAAGAGAAAAGATTGTCAATCCGCTGACCACTTAGCGGTATTGTTTTAGGTCTTCAGTTCAAGGTATAATTCACTAATGGCAAATCCTAAAAAACCGCGTTCAAAGTGTTTAACCTGTGGTGAAGAACCTGATCGCCCAAGCTACAAATATTGTAGCAACATATGCCAACAAAAGTATCAGCAATTACATTACTTAAATGATTGGAAGGCAGGAAAAAGAAGCGGTCTCCAAAGCATAGGTATTGTTACCAATACGATTAAACGTTACTTGCGAGAAAAATTTGGTAATAAGTGTTGCCTCTGTGGCTGGTCGCAAATAAATAAAAAAACTGGTAAAGTCCCGCTAGTTGCTGATCATATTGATGGTAACTGGAGAAATAATTCGGAATTCAACTTACGTTTAATTTGCCCCAATTGTGACGCACTTCTACCTACGTTCTCTGCTTTAAATAAAGGGAACGGTAGAAATAATAGAACCGCTAACAAGAGGTCTCGGGAAGCTAAGAAGTTTTTAGAAAATAGCCAGAGTAGCTCAGTTGGTAGAGCGGCGGTATCGTAAACCGCAGGCCGCCGGTTCAATCCCGGCCTCTGGCTCCAGTTTAAATATAATCAAACTCGCGGAAAACTTCTTCAAAAAGACCGATGATTCGGCGCGCTTCGCGCGCCGAGAGAGCGTAATTTATACCCTCGTGAGCTATTGTATTTCTTAATTTATGCGCCTCCCACGCCTGGTCAAGAGTTTGAAAATCGCCTTTGTTGCTCCCTTTAAGCATTTCACCAAGATTTTCACCAACAAATCCGCGACTTCTTAAAAGCTGGTCAAGCATTATATCTGCCTCAAGAATAGCGAGACGCCAATCATTTTCAGACTCCGAATTCAAATGTTTTTGAACCACCTCCCATTTTAGACGGCCAGACGGGCCGCCTGAAACCGCCGTTTGGGAAGAATTTTTTTCTCCAAAGAAAACTCCGTCGCCTTTAAGAATAACGTCCTCCTCTTTCCGAATTTGAAATAATCTAATAGATGAGTAGGAAATACCGACAAGGAATATAAAAGAAATGATGCTTGAAACAATCTGAAGCGAATTATAAAATCTTCCAAACGGTCCGGAAAAACCTTTGTATTTTTGTTGTTCGCTTTCAATAGAAGAAATGGGATTGCCCGAAACCCAACCAAAAGAACCGTCGTTATAGCGAACACCCCACCAAACACTGCCCCCGCTATCGACAGGTCCTTCAATAACAACCCCCTCCTCACCTTCTCCTATCCCTTTTTGAGGAGCGCCACCCGGGGCGGAATATAAAATTGACGGTCTTGAATTTTTAACCCTATCGCCCGCCTTTAAAAAACTTTCTGTTCCAGTAATGGTATCTTCCGCCTTATAAAACAAAAACTTAAAATCCCCTAAAATGCTTCCTTCTTCCGCTTCTTTGATTTTGCCTCCCAAATTCTGAAAAACCGCGGTTAAAATAAAAAATAATATAAAGGCTCCAATCGCTATTTCAAGACCTCCAAAACCCGAGCCATGAGAATCCTTTTTTTCTTTTTTTTCTTCAGCCATTTTTAGTTAGAGACCGTGGATTAAAGCATCTCAAAAAGTTTACCAGCCTGAAAAAGCAAATCCTCCCGAGTGTGTGGGGCGATGAGCTGGACTCCGACAGGAAGAGGAATTTCTGCCTTGGCAAATCCCGCAGGAATTGAAATTGCCGGAACACCGGAGAGCGAGACTGGCGTGGTAAAAATATCTTCCAAATACATAGTCAAAGGATTGCTTGTTTTTTCTCCAATTTTAAAGGCGGGTGTCGGAGTGGTCGGAGTCATTATTATATCAACTTCTTTGAAAGCATTCTCAAAATCACTTGTGATTAAGCGACGAAGAGCCATAGCTTTGGCGTAGTAAGCGTCATAGTATCCGTGAGATAAAACATATGTTCCCAAAATAATGCGACGACGTGGTTCCGGACCAAATCCCAAACCGCGAGTTTTAAGATAATCGGAGATAAGGCTCTCTCCCCCTTGGTGTAGCCCGTACCGCACCCCATCATAACGCGCAAGATTGGATGAAATTTCAGCCGGAAGAACTATGTAATAAATAGAAAGAGCGTAATGAGCATTAGGAAGTGAAATATCTTTTACGGAACAACCAAGAGATTTCCATTTGACTACTGCTTCCTCATATATCCTTCTTACTTCAGGGTCAATTCCGTCACCGAGAAAATCTCTCGGAATGCCTATGGTCGGTTTTTCAGGAAGCGTTTTTTTAGAAGAATAAAAGCTGTCCGAAAGCGATGTGCTGTCCATCGGGTCATTTCCTTTTATTATGGAAAATAAAATCTCCGCGTCTTCCACATTTTTAGTAAGGGTTCCGACTTGATCAAGAGATGTCCCGAGAGCGATAATCCCAGAGCGCGAAACAGAGCCGTATGTCGGTTTTAATCCGACTAGTCCGCAAAGGGACGCCGGTTGCCTCACTGAGCCACCGGTATCAGTGCCGATGGCGGACGATACCGCTCCCATAAGAACGGAGGCGGCGGAACCGCCGGAAGAACCGCCAGGAACACGAGACAAGTCCAAAGGATTTTTGGTCGGACCATACGCAGAATTTTCGGTTGAACTTCCCATTCCGAATTCATCCATATTTGTCCTGCCGACAAATATGGCGCCTGATTTTTTCAATTTTGAAATAACGGTGGAGTCATAAGTTGCCGTATATCCCTCAAGAATTTTAGAACCAGCGCTGGCTTTTTTTCCTTTGATTAAAATATTATCTTTTATGGCAAGCGGGACTCCCAAAAGACCACCCTTTTCACCTCTAGCTATGTCTTTGTCGGCAGAATCCGCTTCGAATAACAAATCATCAAAGACCTCAAGAAAAGCGTGAACCTCTTCATCTTTTTCTTTAATGACAGAAATAGCGCTTTCCGCCAACTCGCGTGAAGAAAATTCCTTTGAAGAAAGTCCTTCCAAGGTTTTTGCTATCGTTAGGTTTTTAAAATCAGAAATCATTTTTCAATCTATAGCGCTTTTTTAATCGGCTTAACCGATAAATAATCACCCTCTCTCTTTGGGGCTTGAGAAAGTATACTTTCTGTGAAAATGCCGGACTGATGGGGTTCGCCATCTTCTCTCATGATATTTATAAGCTCCCCCGGATAAGGCATGGTATCAATTTCAACGCTCGCCTTTTCCACCTCTCCGACATAGTCGAGAATATTCTCCACATCCTGACGAAGCTTTTCTTTTTCATCAGGATTAACCTCGATTCTAGCGAGGTTCAAAAGTTTTTCAATATCGTTTTCGGAAATCATGTGTTTTTGTAGATTTTAGACATCAGACTGTTAGACACCAGACTATTTAGACTATAAGACTAAAAATAAACGACGTCTAATTTTATATCTGGTGTCTGTCTTCTAATGTCTGATGTCTAATATCTAATTGTCTAAAATCTAATGTTTAATTATAGCATTTTCAAAAATTCTTGTTCGGAAATAATAGGGACACCGAGTTTTTTTGCCTCGCTCAATTTTGAGCCGGGATTTTCTCCAGCAATGACAAAATCGGCGCTTTTTGAAATGCTTCCGGAGACACCACCACCTTCTTTTCTTATGAGTTCTTTTGCCTCGTCACGAGAAAGGGAAGAAAGAGAACCGGTTAAAACCAAAATTTTACCGCTTAGCCTTCCAATTTTCTTTTTTGAAACCGAAACCTTTTTTACTGAAACGAGGTAAGACAGGTCTTCTAACAACTTTTTATTATGGGTGTCATCAAACCAAGAAATTATCGCATCGGCAACAGTTTCACCCACGCCCTCTATTGCCACCAATTCCTCTTTTTTTGCGGAACTTAAAGATTTGATATCGCCAAAATGCTCGGCTAAATCATAAGCTGTTTCTTCACCAACCTGAGGAATAGAAAGAGCCACTATAAAACGAGGCAATTCAACATTCCGAGCTTTATCTATTTCTTCCAAAAGATTGTCGGCCGATTTCTTGGCGAATCTCGGCAAAGCCATTAAATCTCCTTTTTTCAAAGTAAAAAAATCATCATAAGAAGCAACGAGATTGTTTTCCACAAGCAAGTCTATGATTTTTGGACCAAGTCCTTCTATGTTAAAAGCTTTTTTTGAAGCGAAGTGGTAAAGTCTGCGGCGGTCTTTTGCCGGACATTTTTTATTAACGCAATAATACGCAGCGCTCTCTTCTTTCTTTCCTTCTCCGCCGATTTTCTTTTTTTGAACGGGGAAACCGCATTCCGGACAATTTTTTAGAAAAGAAAAAACTTTTTCTTTGCCCGTTCGCATTTCTTTAAGAACGGAAACAATGTCGGGAATAACATCCCCGGCTTTTTGAAGTATCACAGTGTCCCCTATGCGAACATCAAGGCGCTTAATTTCATCTTCATTGTGCAAAGTGGCGCGCGAAACTACCGAGCCGTATACCAAAACCGGCTTAAGGTGGGCAACCGGGGTAAGGGCTCCGGTTCTTCCCACTTGAACCTTGATATCTTCAACAACAGTGGTAACTTGCTCGGCCGGAAATTTAAAAGCAATGGCAAAGCGCGGAGCTTTGCCGGTATAGCCCAAACGCTCTTGGAATTTTCTTTCATTTACTTTAACCACTATTCCGTCTACCTGATAATCTTCTTTTTTTGAACTTTCCCTCCATTTATTCCAATAAGAAACGGCGCCTTCAATCGAATCAGCATGTTTAAAATGAGGATTGACTTTAAAACCAAGCTCTTCTAAAAACTTAAGTTCTTGGTATTGCTCATTCGGAATGGAAACTGAAGAGGTGGCAATATCGTAAATGTATGTTTCAAGCTTTCTTGAAGCGGCAATTTTAGGGTCAAGCTGGCGAATGGAACCGGCGGCGACATTTCTTGGATTGGCAAAAAGATCCTCGCCCTTTTTCAGCCGTTCTTTATTGAGAGAAACCAATGTTGATTTTTTCATCCAGACCTCGCCTTCAACAATAATATCAATTTCCTTTGAAAGTTTGAGTGGCACAGATTCTATGGTTCTAACATTTAAAGTAACATCCTCCCCCACCGCGCCATCGCCCCTTGTGGCCGCTTGCTTGAAAATTCCTTTTTGATATTCAAGAATAACTTTAAGACCGTCAATCTTCAGCTCGCAAATATAAGTCGGCGTTTGTCCTTTTAAAAATCGCTTCATCCGAGCGTCAAATTCAATAAGCTCTTCCGGAGAAAAAACATCGTTGAAAGACCACTGAGGAAATTTATGCTTAACTTTTTTAAATTCTTTAAGCGGTTCTCCGCCGACCCTTTGGGTCGGCGAATCCGTATTTTTAAGCGACGGATAATCCGCCTCTAAACGAACAAGCTCCTGCTCAAGCTCGTCATAAGCCGTATCAGAAATTTCTGGCTTATCAATAACATGATAAAGACGGCTATGACGGCTAATTGTTTCGCGCAGTTTTTTAGTTCTGTCTTTAACAAACTTCGGAGCTTCTTTTTTTGCCGATGTTGCCATCCGTCTATATTACTCGACTTGGTCAGAATTATGAAGTATGAATTATGGATAAGATTAAGATGATTTCAGAGCATAATTCCTAATTCCTAATTCGCGCCTTGCGCTTCCTTAATAGTTCACAAGGATGGCGCGTTCAACCGTTCTTGGATTTGAGCTTGCGCATGATGACCCGCTAAGAGTGGCGTTGTTGTAACCCCGAGATTCAATCGTGGTTAAAGTACCGCTCTTTTCTACTGTTACAACAGCGCAATAAGTTTGAAGAGAAAAATCAAAAGCGAAAGTAGTCTTTGCTTGAGTGGCGTCTCTAACTATATTCCAGTTAGTCGCTATGTCCCGACCATTACAATTAACACCGGAGGAAGGTGGGGTGGACTCCGTTGATGTAGCAAAAACATTGGCACCTTTAAAATCCCAATACAAAGCGCACTCAATGCCAGTATCGGCGGCGTAAAAAGCAAACTGCGATTCCTTGCCTATTGAGGATATTATTTGCTGTTTTACAGAAAGACTGGCAAGCGAAAAACCAATAGCCAAAAATAGAGAGGAAACAATAACGGCGATAAAGAGAGTAAAACCCCTTGAATTGGAACTACGAAGTATGAAGTATGAAGTATGGGAAGAAAATCCTTCCGTATTTTTGTCTTTATTCATAATTATTTATTCATAATTCATAATTCATAATTCGCGCTTCATGATTACTGCCAATTAAACACATTTTCCCTTGCGACAAAAGTTCGGCTGATTTTCCCTATATTCCAAGAGACGGTTACTGAAATGGCAACTTCATTTGATGGATTAGATGGAACAGAATCAATTCGGACGGTGCGAATGAAATTGCTAAAATCGCCAGACACATGTTGATAAAGATGATCGTCTAAATCGTATTTTATATAATCACATATCCCGCTGGGACAGTTAGATATTGTCGGTTTTCCTGAGGTAGGATTTACAACATCAATCGTAAAATTAGTGGCTAGTGGGAGACTGTCAAGCCAAGCCCTCCCTTCTAATCCATTTCCATCCCTCATGCTTCTGACACCCTCAATCGCTTCTTGAGCGAGGTAAAAAGCCGTAACTTGTTCTTTAGCAACGGTTGAATTAAAAAGAGTTGAAGAAGCGATTGACATGGGGGCAACGATAGTAAGAGTTAAAATAAAAATAGAAACAAGAGCTTCAAGAAGAGTAAAACCCCGCGACACGGAACGTGAAGCGTGAAGCGTGAAGCGTGAAATATCCGCTGGTTTTGATTTTAAAGTTTTATGATTCATGTTTTACGTTTTATGTTTTGGTTTTTTATCATATATCAAGCAATCTCTGGGTTACCGTTGTCTGCAAGTTAAAATCCACCTTCGTCTTTGTTGCAGGGCTTGAGCAATTTTCAGAAGTTTTTAAACCGGCGCACCCATAAACAGAAATTAAAACTACAGGCTGTTCATCGTCCGATGGGCCGGTTGTCGGGTTTGATTGATGTGAACCCCTAACATAAAATTTCAAACCTTCAATTCTAATTTCCGGAGATGTAAGAGCTACAAAACTAGCGCCTCCGTTAGTTGATTTTTCTATTTGATTACTATTTAAGCGGTATACAATCTGGTCAGACGGGTCTGATCGATTACCGCCAAATTTTTCAAAAGCGAAAGCATCCGCGCCACCGTTGCAGTCCTGCGTCTTGTCTATATTGACGCTTGAATATCCACCAGGTATGCACCTATAAATAGCCCCGACCCGAATTGTTCTTGACATGCTCTCAAGAGCAAAATCAAGATTAGAAAAAATAGCCTGCTGTGATTGAACTTTGCGATTAGAATCAAGTATGGAAAGAAGGGCGCCGGTAGCCATCATCATAACTATGGTAAAAATTGAAACCGCCACCATCATTTCAATCAAGGTAAAACCATTTGAATATGAATTAGGAAGTATGAAGTATGAAGTATGGGAAGAAAATCCTTCCGTATTTTTGTCTTTATTCATAATTCTTTATTCATAATTCATACTCACTGTACCGATATCTGTCCCGTTGATTTAATGCTTATAGTTTTGTTTCTCTCAGTACCGGGAGAGCTGACGGTTACTGAGGCTTCTTTATAGACATCTCCCGCTAGATTAGTTTTAAATTTAGCATCAGGGTCAGGTCGTAAAAAAGTAATATCAAGAGATGTTATTAGTTGTGGGGTACCAATGTTACACTTGGAAACACCCGAGTCTGTAACAGCGCAAAAACTTTTAATTGTATTCCCCTGCCTAGTAGTCAGTGTCTCTACAACCTCTCCTGATTCATAACCATTATTATTAACATCCGCAAAGAGAACAAAAGAATTAACCAGTTCGTTAGAAAAATGGACACCATAAGGAAAGTTGAAATTTGAACTGGGCGGTGCGGCCTTAACAGACAAACCGTAAACTTGAGCCTGACGAATGGTAATAGCTATTTCGTAAGCAAGATTGGATAATACTATTCCTCCGCTAAAATCTTTATAACGAACAAGGACGACACCGCTGATAACGCTAAAAATGGTCAATGTTACAAGGACTTCAACTATGGTAAAACCTCGTCTACTTGGGACGAAAATGTCACCTAAAACTGGCTTAAGATTACGCATATTTTTGTCCTTTATTTTCATCCTAAAACATTGATACCAAAGAAATAGACTACCGCCATACCGAGTATCAGAAAAGGAGCAAAAGGTATTTCCGTCCTCATTGTAACGGCAATACTCTCGCCTTTCAAACTAATAAGGGGGAGAACTTTAGAAATTAGCATCAAAGAAACACCGAAAGCGGCCCCTATCCAAAAACCTACAACAGTAGCCGAAAGTCCAGAAACAAAACCAAGAGAAAGTCCGATGCCTAAAGCGAGCTTGCCATCACCTAATCCCATCCATCTCCCTTTTGAAATTTTCCAAAGGGCGTAAAAAAATAAAAATAAAATCGGCCCGGCTAAAAGGTCAAGAATTAAAAAAGAAGAGAATTCAAATGGCGCTTGGGCGCCTAGGCGCCCAAGCGCCACAGCAGCCGATAATCCGATAAACCAAAACACCAAAGAATTAGGAATAATTTTATGCCTTACATCATAGGCGGTAATGGCTATGAGAAGAGAAGAAATAATGAGAACCAACAAAACTTCACCGATAATAAAAATAGACGGACTAAAAAACGCGGACTCAAACTTTAGATAAATAAGAAGAAATGTGAAAGCGGTAAGAGCTTCAACTATTGGATATTGAATGGAAATACGGGCGCCACAATAGCGACACCGTCCGAGAAGTGCCAAAAAACTAAAAATCGGAATAAGATCAAAAACGCCGAGCCTCTTTCCGCAGGAAAAACATTGGGAGCGCCCCGTAGGCGGAAGCCCCGTCCCCAAACGCAGAACAACCACATTTAAAAAACTTCCGACTATGGCGCCTAAAATAAAAAATAAAAATGCAAAAATATAAGCGGGATGCATACTTGTTTAAGGAGCAAGATCAAAACAAGGGTCTGGGATTGTTGAAGTGTTGAGAGAGCAGTTAGTAGCGTTACCGTGAAAATCAGCCAGACTACCAGTGCATGCGATTCCAACTGAAACATCCCTGTCCTGCCTTAGCCCGGAATTACCTGTGTTTTCCATTACAGCGCCGAGGTGGTAGGATTCACAACTTGCCAAAGAAGAGTTCGTATCTATACCAACATATCTATAGGCCGAAGCATCTTTCGGGTCCGCCGGTATTTGATCTAAATATAAAGAAAGCAATCCTGTATTTATCACTGCCGGGTATTTTTTATTATCCGCGAAATAAAGATTGAGAGCATTTTGGATTATAGTTAAGTCAGAGACTCTTTGAGCATCTCGGCCGACCGAGCGATTCTTGGAAGCGTTAAAAACAACGACTGACGATAGGAGAGATATTATAGCGACAACAGTGATAATTTCCGCTATGGTAAAACCGCCATTCTTAAAACGTGAAGCGTGAAGCGTGAAGCCCTTTGAGGTTGAATTATGAAGCATTGACTATGGAACAATATCGTAGCAGAGATCTGTGGCGGTAGAGGCTCCGTCCGCCCCACAATTAGCGACGACGCTTAAACCATCTATGGTGCTACCATTGGTACTGCCAAGAACATTTTCACCGTCTTTGTCGGACAAAAGAAGAGCGCTGTTTGCCCCCTGTTCCATTTTAGCGGCCAAATGATAACTTTGACAAATAGCCCCTGAATTACAAGTTCCTCCTGAAGTGGGACTTGTCAGAGCTTGATACTGATAAACATTCGCGCCACCCGACGGGTCATTTGGAATAGACGATATATACAGAGGAACCAAAGACGCGGAGAGATTCGTTTCGTTACCAGGTGGAAAAGCGCCATTGGCAATAAAGTAAAGTTGCAGAGCATTTTGAATTTGTTTTATAGCCTGCACTCTAGAGGTATCTCTAGACTTGGCTCGTGCCGTATCAATAGAAATCAATACCAGAGATGATAATAGGCCTATTATTGCCACAACCATCAAAAGCTCAATAAGGGTAAAACCGTTATTTTTTGATATTTTCTTCATAAGATGATGATAGCATCAAAACAATTTTTATTTACTAGCAGTGTGTGGATAATGAAAAGAAAAAATAAAAAACAAGACCCGCCGTAAGGCGGGTCTTGTTTTGAAGACCTTACCACTAGGATAGTGGTAGGCTAGACTAGAATCAACTTAAAAATTCTAAACAAATTATTCAACACAAGCACCGCTGGTGTTAACTTCAGCCGTCAAACCAGCTTGGTCAGCAGTCGCGAGCGTTACTTCTTTTGCTTTTCCAGAGCTATCAATACACCATCCTCTCAATGGTGCCGACTTAAGTTGAACAACAACAGCGTAAGCTGTTTGGTTTGCCGCTGAGGAACAAGCACTCAAGTTATTTGCAGACTGAGCTTTGGCGGTTGCTATTGCGTTTGAAACGGTTGCTTCGGCAAAAATAGTATCATCTGGCGTAGCACAAGTAGCAGGGGCAACAGCGGTAGCCGCGCATGCGGAACCAGCGGCAAGATTGTCACTGTAACAATTGTTACCGTCATAAACCAGCTCTGCTTGAGGACGTATAGTGCCAAGATTTGCCTTAATAGACGCATCCGAACCTTTAGCTCGGGCCGTGTTAAGCGAAGCTAAAACGACAGATGACAGAATACCTATAATAGCGATGACGACCAAAAGCTCAATAAGCGTAAAACCTTTTTTGTTGTTTATATTCACGTTTTTTAAAATAAAATCTTAAATATTTAATAATGACCTTTTTATAATTTCTTCTAAACCGACCGAGCTAAACCTTTAAAAGGCGCTCATTTTCAATAGAACTATTATATACGATAAGAAGTGTCTATCAAAGCTCTCTGTGGATAACCTCTTTAATTAGACAACTAGACAAATAGACGTCCAGACATCAGACAACTGGGTGTCTGGTGTCTGGTGTCTGGTGTCTGGTGTCTAACCCTAGGCATTACCAGCCACATTGTAAATAGGTATCAAAACTGCTGCTAAAAGAAAACCAACACCAAGACCAAGACCAACTATCAGAATAGGTTCAATCAAACTAACGAGAGCGTCCACTGCCTCCGACACCTCCCTGCTATAAAAACTGGACATAGTTTTAAGAATCTTGCCGACTTCCCCCGACTCCTCACCCACTTTAAGCATGGCTATCATGATTCCGGGAATTTCCTCGTTGCCGGACAAAGCTTCAGAAATAGGCGCCCCTCCGCGAACCTTTAGAGAAGCATTTTTTAAAATATTTTCATAAACACGGTTGTCGACAACGGCAGAAGTAATCTCAATTGCCCTAAGTATGGGAATACCGGAAGCAAGCATAGTGGCAAAGTTGTCGGCTATGCGAGATAGGTAAAGTTTTCTGTAAAGTCTACCTATGAAAGGAACGGAAAGTTTCAATTCAGATAGGGCCTCTTTTCCTTGAACAGTGAGAGAATAGCGAAATAAAATAAAGCCGAAAAAAATCAGAGCCATCAGGAAAAAAATCCCGTAATTAACAAGAAAACTGCTCATACTTATGACAATTTGAGTATAAAAAGGAATTTCCTGTCCGGAATCAAGAAGAATTTGACTTATTTTTGGAATAACGACCGTAAGCATTAAAGCCATCACGCTAATAAAAGTGAAAATAACAAAAGCCGGATAAATCAAAGCATTTTTGACTTTATTGGCGACAGTATAATTGCGGTCAAGATAATCTGCTAAATAAAGGAAGCTATCATTTAGTTTTCCAGATTCTTCGCCGGAGAGCACCATAGAAACAAAGAAATTTGAGAAAACATCCGGGTGCTTACCAAGAGCCTTTGATATGGGCAGTCCGCTTTGGAGGTCATCGCTTATTTGGGATAGATGCCTGCGTAAATTTGGATTTGGAGACTCCGAAGCAAGAAGGCGAAACGCCCTAAGGGCCGAGATTTGAGCTGAAAACAAAGTTGAAATCTGGCGAGAAAAAACCACTACGTCTTTTATGGGAATACGGTCAAAAAATGAGATTCTAGTATCAAACAGTGATGTTTTTTCAGCTGATTTAATGGAAGAGACGACCAGTCCTCGCTTCTGCAAAGAAGATATCGCCACATCAACATTGACAGCATCAACCGTGCCATCGGTTTCCCGTCCTGAATTTTCAATTGCTTTATACTTAAATAACATGGAATTATGAATTACGAATCAAGAATTATGAACTAAGAAAACTAAAAAATGGAAGTGTCTATAAGTCTAATGTCTAAATAAGTCTCTCCAAAACTTTTGGATTAAGGGAGTAAAGATAAGCGTTCTCAACTGAAATTTCTCCTCTTTTAACCAAATCCGCCAAAGAACGGTTAAGGTCAATCATACCTTCGGAAGAACCAGTTTCTATAACCGTGTTTATTTCATGGATTCTTTTCTCTCTTATCAAATTTGAAACGGCGCCGTTGTTTATAAGAAGCTCATAAGCCGGGACTAGTCCGCCGGAGAGCCGCGGAATAAGACGTTGAGAAAAAATGCCAGTCAAAGAGCTCGCGAGCTGAATACGAATCTGGTCCTGCTGGTTTGCCGGAAAAGAATCAATGATGCGGTCTATGCTTTGGGCGGCGTTGTTCGTGTGCAAGGTAGATAGAACAAGGTGCCCGGTTTCAGCCGCTGTTACAGCGATTGAAATTGTATCCGTGTCTCTCATCTCGCCTATCATCGCAACATCAACATCCTGCCTAAAAAGAAAACGAATGGCAGTGGCGAAATCAGAAGTGTCAGACTTAACCTCACGCTGGTCAATGATTGATTTTTTTTGCTCAAACAAATACTCTATCGGGTCTTCAATAGTGACTATATGCTCGGCCCTTTCAGAATTTATCATATCAACAAGAGCGGCAAGAGTGGTTGATTTTCCCTGACCAATGGGACCTACGCAAAGAAAAAATCCCTGCTGTTTTCTGGCAAATGTTTCAAGAATGGGAGGTAAGTTCAACTCGGCTATTGTGCGGATTTTTTTGGTAACAAGACGAAGAGCAATGCTAACGGAGCCCTGTTGAAAATAAGCATTACCCCTAAAGCGAGCCTCATCTTCCCCGGAATGACTGTAAGCAAAATCCATCTCTTTTTTCTTCAAAAAGAGCTCCATATTTTGAGGAGTAAGTATTGTTGAAAGCAAACCAAGAGTATCTTCTTCCTCTAGCTCCTTTTTTTTCAAAAGCGGTGACAAAAAACCTGATATTCTGATGGTTGGGTGCCTAGAGCGCGAAAGGTGGAGGTCGGAAGCGCCTTCAATCAAAACAGTCCGAACAAGGTCGTCCATTTCCTTTTTATAATCAATATTGCTCATGTTTTTTAGCAAAAATATTAGAAACCATATCTAAAACTTCAGAAGGAATAGTTCTTGCTTTTATTATATAACCGTCAACTCCGAGTTTTTTTATTTCATCCGTTTCTTCAGACTTCTCTTGATTTGAAAGCACGACGATAACCGAATCTTTAACGTTTGACTCTTTATGGAGGTGTTCGAGCAACTCTATCCCGGTCATCTCTGGCATCACTATGTCAAGTAAAATTATGTCTGGAATAAATCCGTGAGTAATTTTTTCAAGAGCGTCAGAACCTGATGATGAAAGATTAACATCAAAACCCGCTCCTTTAAATTTGACAGCATACATGTCAAGTAAAAACCTGTCATCATCTACAATTAATATTTTTTTAGCTTGAGCGCTCATAGTTTTTTAATTATCTATCCCCTGGTCTCTTATGTCTAGTGTCTGGGTGTCTAATATCTGCTGTCTGCTGTCTAGTATCTGATGTCTAACCCATCAAGTAAGTAAATTAACCTCTTCAAAAGGAATCAGGCGCTTGGCGCATTTGATAATGGCATCCTCCTGCATCGTGAACATTCCTTTTTGTCTAACAATTTTTGCGACGTCATTCCCGCTTACATTTTTTGAAATAACACTTTCTATATCTTTATCCATCTCAAACATCTCAAAAACGGCAATCCGACCGCGAGTTCCGGTGGAACATTCTGGCGACGGTGAACGCTCATAAAGATTTCCAGATGTGGGAATTTCTTTTCTAAACTCCTCCGGCAAATCTTCCGCCTGTTTTTCAATCCATGATTTTATTGAACCTTCTATTGGAATAGGATTGCCTGCACCCTCGCAAAGACGCCTCCCAAGCCTTTGAGCAACAGCTAGAATAAGGGTGGGAGCAATCAAATAAGGATCAACGCCCATATCTATAAGACGAGGAATGACACCAACGGCGCTATTGGTGTGAATGGTTGAAAGAACAAGGTGGCCAGTGAGTGCGGCCTGTATCGCAAGCTGAGCGGTTTCCTTATCTCTTATTTCACCTACCATTATGATATCAGGGTCCTGACGCAAAGTGGTGCGAAGGCCGGAAGCAAAAGTGTAATCTATTTCAGGATGAACTTGAGATTGAGAAACTCCTTCTATGTTAAACTCAACAGGGTCTTCAAGAGAAAGAACGTTTTTTGATTCTTTATCAAGAGCGTTAAGCATAGCGTAAAGAGTGGTTGATTTACCACTTCCAGTAGGACCCGATATCAGAACCAAGCCGTAAGGTTTTTCTATAATCCGCTTCATAATTTTTAGATGATGTTCTGAAAGGTCAAGGTCATCAAGCGTTTTAACCCCTTTTTCTTTATCCAAAATCCTCATCACAACTTTCTCACCGTAGTAAGCCGGAAAAGTAGAAACACGAAAATCAACCTCGCGCCCCTCAATCTTAGATGAAAAACGTCCGTCTTGAGGTTTGCGTCTTTCATCAAGTTTCATATTGGAAAGAATTTTTATCCTGGCAACGACAGCTCTCTGAACATTTACGGGTAAAATCAATGAGGTATGGAGGTCTCCGTCAACACGGAAACGCACTCTGACTGTCCCTCCCATGTGTTCTATATGAACATCAGAAGCCTTACCTTCAACGGCATAACGCAAAATAGTGGAGACAATCTTTGTGACAGGAGCGTCTTCAATATATTTCCCCGCTTCTTGTTTCTTTGGCTTGGAAATTTCCTCGACTGATTGATTTTGATTTTCAAGGCCATCTGACCTGTCAACTTCATATTCACCGAGCGCTTTGGTAACTTCACCAGAAAGACTTTTGTAAATCTCCAAAACCTTCTTAAAATCTTCCTCGCTAATTAAAAATAATTTATAAGGCAAATCAACCTTTGAAGAAATAAAATTAAGGGCATCCCTGGCTTCTATATCCCCCGGGTCGACAATGCCAACTTCAAGCACGCCATCAGAAAGACCTATGGGCGCAAATTTATAGTGAACAGCGGACTCTTCAGGAATATAACCCAGTATTTCAAATGGAATTTCGTTTGTCTCAACAGAACGCTTCTCAATATTTAAATACCAGCCGTCTTTGACTTTATCTTCTCCTAGAAGAGAATCGGAAGAAGGTCTTTCTTCAATTGGAAAGAAATCTTCTTTCGCGTTTTTCCCATTGACTTTAACTGCGGTATCCATTTATTATTTTTTTAAAATTTATCAATCAACCAGAAAACTCGGCAAATTATTAAAGAATTTAAACAAACAAAGAGACTAATTTATATTAAAACTTTTTATCTTGACCCCCGGAGAAGCCGATTGTTGGAAATTTTGAATGGGAGCAAATGGATTATCTCTTCCCACAGGTTCAGAGCCAAGCTCAACGCGAAAATTCTTAAGACTCTGAAAAGCGGGGTCGCTAAAAATACTCTGCTCGAGCTTCATGGATCTTAAATCAGAAAGTGTTACCAACAAATCTCCACCAACATCGCCATTTTCTGGAGAAGGGCTGGTGACAGAAAGGACTTCAGAGCTTTCTGTCGCGCCACCAAAAAAATAAGAGTATGAATAAAAAGACCCAGCCAAAACCACCGTCAAGATCAGAATATTTTTTAAATTGCTTTTTAAAAATGACATGATTTTATTTAGGGCATCCAATATGTTCGAATAGTAACATTTTGAGTGGGTTCAATGTTAGACGATGTTTCCTTGGCAATAAATTTTATTTCAACCAAATCAATGATTCTTAAACTGTCCTCCAAATCTCTGATAAAAGCGAGAAAAGTTTCGTAACCTGAATCAACCGAGAAAGAAAGGTCTAGAGATTTAATTTTTTCCACTTTTGGATCAAAGTTTTCAGATGATGGAGAAGATTTGAATTTCAAATTTTTGATAACAACACCATAACGAGAAGCAATAGTGTCTATATCCATAACCAAACGAATATTATCAACATTGTCAGGCAAAAGCAGCTCTAAGCGTTTTAAATCTTCTCTCGAGATGTTGTTGTAAACAGCGAGTAAATTATCCCTAATCTTCAGAAGGTCTTTTGAATTATTAAGAGTGTTATCGTAGGCGCTGACTTCCGCTTGTATTTTTTTAATCTCCTGATATTTTGGGTCGGTAAAGCTGAAAAATAATCCGATGGCGGTAAAAAAAAGAAGTATCGGAAAAATTGAATTCTTTGTCATAAGATTTTATTGATTTTAAAAAGATGAATTTAACGAATCGTTTGATTCTGGCAGATTGACTGGATTGGTGGTTGTAGAAGAACCATCTGGGGCGGTATTTTTAGAAATAAAACTTATATACTTGAAAGCGTTTGGGTCAAGAGACGCCGCAACTGAAAACAAAACTCTTCCTGACTGGTCTAAATTAAGATCCGAAAAAATAGGATTCTTCATCCCCGTCGCACCGTTGAAAGAGTCAGCCTGAAGGGCGACAGAAGCGTAATTCCTGGCAAGCCCCTTGAGAGAAATTTTGATACTTCCATCTTCAGGAAGCGCGTTTAACTCAAAAGATTTAAACTGGACATTTTGAAGGGTGGACTGGCCCAGAATGTCAAGAAAAGCCGAAAAAGCGGCATGACGAGATAAAATTTCCTTAGAATGTTCAATCCGGTCGTTAACACGGCGAATGTCATTTATAACAACAGGGTCAAAAGAAGCTCGAGCTCTTTCAAGGTCGGCCTGCTTTTTAGCCAGACTGGTTTGAAGAATTTTTTCATAGAAAAAAACACCCGCTCCGAGAGTAGCGGAAAAAATAAAAATAATTATAGAAACAAGCGTTAAAATACTTACGCTTTGTCTTCTGTAAGCAGATGGAGTGTCGGAGACGAGCGGATTTTTCGGTATAAAAGAAGCGTTTTGTTGTGTTTGAGTTCCAAAATCCATAACTTTAATTATACCAGAGAAAAAATTTTAGCAATGCAAGTTATTCAGTTAAAAGGGGGTCTAGTAGACATTAGATTTTTAGACTAAAGACATTAGATAGGATTGAAGATTGGAGGCTTTAGATTTTTATTCCGTCTCTCCATCTAATATCTAATATCTAATATCTGATGTCTGATGTCTGATGTCTGATGTCTGATGTCTGATGTCTGATGTCTGAT
>CAYGDB010000006.1:0-25320 GCA_964348535.1 uncultured Candidatus Saccharibacteria bacterium | reverse complement strand
GATTCAAGAAATACTTGGGGGAGAAAGGTAGCCTCCCAAAAAGGGTATTAGACCGTCATAGGCTTATACCTCGCAGTGTAATGCGTTTTCTGGTAAACTTGTGATTGGGGTGACATCTAAATAGTCACCCCTTTTATTTTATTTTTTATGATAAAACGGATAACTGTAAAGGCGGATATTTACGATAAGAATATCGGAAAGTATTTGACCGTTAAATCGTTTCCGAACTTTATTTCATGGGGAATGGTGGGCGGAGGCGCCAAGAAAAATGAACAACTGAAGGATGCAATTTTTAGAGAAATTGAGGAGGAATTAGGGCTGGATATATCTGGATTCATTGATTCGATTGAGTATAAAGGTATCAAAGATTATAGATACGGATTTTATACCAACGAAGTGCATCTATTTTCAATTGTTGTTACAGAGTTGCCTCCAATAAGTTTTTCTTGGGAAATTTTGGATTATAAATGGGTTTCAATGCCAGTGATTAAACCGTGATTTTAGTTTGGGGACACACTTCAGGATTTCCCGCATCTGTGGAATTTTGTGCTACAATTCGGGTTATGATAAGCCGAATAAGCCAAGAAGCGGTGGAAAAAATGCTGGGGATTTCCGTTTTTCAGTCTGTTTTTTCAATATGAATTTTTTTAAGAGTGTCTATCTATTAGGCTCATGCAATTTCAGACTTAGTTGTTCAAAAGTTGCCTTTGGGGAATAATTAGAATCAAATAATCCTAACTTTATTTATTCGTTTTTTTTAGCGACTAAAATAAGTCTCCTAGATTCTGACGTGTAAGGTTCACCCTTGAAGTTGCCAAATGTTTTAAAAACTGAGGCACCGGCCTTATTGAGCATTTTTTCAAGCTCTAAAAACTTAAAGTAACGCCAAGTTGCTTTTTTTTCTTTTTTCTTTCCATTTTTTGTGTAAATATAAGTAATGGTATGTTTAAGCGATACTGGGTCAAGTTTCTGTTTGATTATCACCCCTTCTTGATTTTCTTCATGTTGCCAGTTATTTTTTGAAAAATCGTTAATATCTTTAATCGGGTTTCTCACATCTATTATTATTAAACCACCCTTTTTAACTCCTCGAACTAAAACATCAATACACGCTTGGTTTGAAGTAGAGTCGTCAAAATATCCTAGTGAAGAGAATAGCGATAACGAAGCATCGAAAGTTGATCCGCCATCATATGTACGCATGTCTGCTTTTTCGTAAGTAAGTCGTTTTGACACTTTCTCTGGAAGTTTTGAGGATCTTTTACGCGCTTCTTTAAGCATTATGGGTGAATTATCAACCCCGTGTACTTTATAACCTCGTTTAGCAAGAGCTAAAGAATGTCTGCCAAAGCCACATGGAATGTCAATTACAGTTTTGACGTTTGGCTCAAAAACAAATTTTTCAAGAAAATCAACCTCATTTTTGGTTCGTTCTTCTGAAAGTTTTGGTGTGTACAAGTAAAGATATTCTGAATCAAAAAATTCTCCTGTTAGTTGTTGTTTTTTATTTAAGACGAAAATTTTCTTACTCATGTTTTGTATTTTATATAAGTATATGCCCTATAATTTAAATCTTTAGAAAACTTTCTCTGAATTTAATCATTTACTAATTATACTTGAAGAGATTGCCTCGCAGCTCTGCTACGGGGCAGTTGATTAAATTATAACAATATTATCACCACATGGTCTTGCATAAAACAAAAATTTATGTTAAAAGAATGATGGAAGAAATCCTTGTGGATTTTTAAAAATTGCACATTTACAACCCAAAAAGGAGGTGAGTTATGGAATGGTCTAATCGCCTCTACTTCGGTACGTGGCAACTTGGAGGACAGTTCAAGAATCTGTCCCCTGCCTACATCGAATCGCTTCTACTTTTCGCCATCAGCTCCGGTATTCGTCGTTTTGATACGGCGGCCGTCTATGGTGGAGGCAAAGTCGAGGAGATGCTTGGTACATGCCTACCGGAAGATGCGGTCATTGTGACCAAAATTCCGGCAGCATCAAAACCGAATCTGGAAGCACCTGAACTGATCCAAAGATTCTACTCACGAGATGGTATCTATCAAAGCGTGTACGAATCATTGGAAAGGCTACGGCGATCTTCCATCGACGCGGTACTTCTGCACAACTGGCTACCCACGTGGTCGTCAGAATCAATAGCAATCCTTGAATGCCTTAACGGGCTTAAGGATGAAGGCATCGTCAAGCGCGTAGGAATTTCCCTGCCCGACAATTTCTCATGTTCCGTCGCTGAAGCGGTTTTGCCGCACATCGACGTGATTGAGGCTCCTTTCAACACTGATCAGACTTGGGTGCTTCAACAGCTCCCATATCTACTCGATCTTAAAAAGGAGATTCTCTTGAGAAGTTTGTTTAAACAGGGGAAGTTGCTCACTGGCCCGCACTCGGCCGAGATGATTACACAAAACGCACTTACTCTCGGCACTTCCGTTGTCATTGGTATGACAACGGAAGAACAAGTCACACGAAACATCAACTACCTAAAAGGAGAAGAAGGATGAAACTACCATACAAGACCACTGAGGAAGTGCGCCAGACCTTTCTGAGCCATTTCCTCAAGCGTGATCACCAGCTCATCAAGCCATCGGGGATCATTCCAAAGAACGATCCGACCCTCATGTTTATCAATTCGGGCATGGCTCCGCTCAAGCCATATTTCACGGGCCAAGCGAAACCGCCATATCCACGTCTGACGAACGTGCAAGACTGCATCCGTTTCGTGGATGTCGAAAGCGTCGGTGATTCCTATCACGGAACGAACTTCCGCATGATGGGCTCCTGGTCCTTCGGAGACTACTTCAAGGAGCGTGCCATCGAGCTCGCCTTTGAACTCATCACCGAAGGATTCGGAATTCCTGTTGATCGACTCTCTGCCACGGTATTCATGGCCGACGAAAGTCTGCTGGGTGTGCCAAGCGACGAGGAATCAGCTCGCATCTGGGAAAAGTTCCTGCCACGAGATCGTATCATCGGCCGACCGCCAATAGACAACTTCTGGGGTCCAGCGGGAACCAGTGGCCCATGCGGCCCTTGCACGGAAGTCTTCTTTGATCGAGGCGAAGAATTCGCCGAGAAAGAAACGGACGACGTGCTAGTCCCAGGACGACACATCGAGATCTGGAACGCTGGAGTATTCATGCAATACTTCAAGGACGAGCAGGGGAATTTTTCTCCGCTTCCCATGAAGTGCGTGGATACCGGCGCTGGGCTTGAGCGCTTCGCCATGATCCTACAAAATCGTGCCTCGATCCACGAGATCGATCAGTACGACCTGTCCTACCAACTCATCAATCAGCGAATTGGTGACACGGCATGGACGAGGGTCATTCTCGACCACATCAAGACCTCGATTCTGATGATTCGTGAGGGCATCATTCCGAGCAATACTCGGGAGGGATACCTTCTCCGTCGTGCGCTTCGGCGAGCGATGATCGGCATCTTCTTGCGAGGGACCAATCTGACCATTCTTCAAGAATGGGCAGACTCTCTTAGCGAAGTGATCGATAACAAGGACATGACCTTTCGTCAGAAATCTGTTATCGCACACTGGCTCAGCGAGGAGCGTGATAGCTTCGAAAAGCTGATGCATCGCAGCAAAAAGTATCTCGACAAGATCGTCGCAGCCAAGGAGTTGAATGCGCAACATGCATTCACTTTGAAAACCGGCATGGGTATTCCCGAAGACCTTCTGGAGGAATTCTGTGCTCGTCACGGCATTCCTTTTCCGAAGGCCGAGTTTCTCAAACTCATCGAGGAACATCGGGATGTATCACGCCGACCGAAGAAATGATCAATAACCACTGACCCGTCTTGTGTAAACCACGAGGCGGGTCATTTTTTTTTGAAAAAATTATAAAAATTATGTAAAATGAAGCCATGAGTAAAGGTTTTATATTTCTCACATCAACAGGACTTTCTTCTGAGTTAGTTGCCGAAAGGTTTAAGGGGTTATTTTCTGATTATAAAAATCATGCCGTGGCTATAGTAACGACAGCTGCAGAAGAAAAAGAAAATAATAAATACGCTCAACTCGCCAAGAAACAATTTAGTGAAATGGGATTTTTACGTATTGATTTTATAGACTTAGAAACCGAACCTGATAAGGATTTTGCTGAATACGACATTATTTATGTTTGCGGAGGCAATACTTTCAAACTTCTTAAATTTGCTCGAGAAGCAAACTTCAAAGCATCAATCGAAAGTCTTCTTAAACGAAATGGAGTATACATAGGCGTAAGCGCAGGAAGCATCATTGTTGGTCCGTCAATCGAAATTGCCGGAAAGGTTGCTGCGGACAAAAATGAAGTCAGGTTGGAAGATTTGATTGGATTCGGGATAACAAATCTTATTGTATTGCCACACTATTCTCCAGAAGTTGAAGAAGAAACAAAGGCTTTTGAAGCAAGGTATGGGGTCATTGTGGAGCGTTTGAGCAATTCTCAGGCTGCTCTTATTGAAAATGGGGAGAAAACTATCATTGAATAAAAAAGGAGGCACACTTTCGTATGCCTCCAGTTAGAGCAACCTCTTGATTTCACTCACTACATCCACCACCCTTTCCCTCTTTGAGAGTTTCAGGGCGAGTTCATAGATGAGTAGGTTCGAAGACCCAAGGAGCTTCGCTTGCTGTTCAAGCGATCGGAATCCACGGAAGTACCTTCGGCTACGCGCGAACGCGAGCCGAACTATCGAGGCTATGATATCCGAGAGGCATAGTTCTCGCTCGATAGTTGCGTTTTCATGCAATTTCTCAAGCGTTGAGAGTTTCTGCCTAATCTCGTCAGCACACAGCAGAGCGATAGATTTCGAGAGCGAAACAGGGTAGGGAACAAGCAGCTCCTTAAGCCGGACACTGATATCCGTAACATCGTACAAAGTTTTGGCAGTTGCCAAGTCCCCGCACAACGCTTCTGGCAACCAGTATCCGATAGCCCAGGGACGATGTTGACCACCCAGATTTCTGCCCTCAATCCACCCTTCGACTTGCCTAACTAGTAAGGCTGAATCGCAAACTGCGACACCACCAGAGCCCATCGGCAGATCAAAGCGAACACTGTCATCGCACACAAGGAAGTTTCCGGTTGGCCACCGATCCTTCAGCAAAGCCATGATGAGGTGGAAATATTTCTCAATACTCCCTTCGTCACAGCCCGCCAAAAGATCAATCTTTCCTTTTGCCGAATTCCTCTTCAGTCCAACGTGCAATAGCACTTTCATGCCATGCAACTCACGCAAGACGTGAGACAGATCGGAGACTAAACTATTTTTCATAGCGTGCCTCCTTGTTCCGTTTAGATTCCTCAAGCTCGATAAGAGCCTTCGGAAATCCGAATGTGGATGTTAGATACTCGATGTCTGATCCGGTCAGAGGGCCATTCCTGCGAAAGATAAGTTTTGCGTATTCCTTTCTCCCACGTTCAAGACCTTTCTCGAATTTTGACACCTCCTCGGCAAACACAGTCTGCACCGCATCAGCCGAGGCCCATTGATTTCCTGATATCACGACAAACTCATCGAATGGGATGGATGTCTGTCGGCAGAGGATGAAAGCCTCTCGGATAAGTTTCCGAAGGACGTAGTCCGCCGCTTTGTTTCCAGGTCGAAGCCCTTCTGATATCAGTAGTATCGCCGCTTTGCCGAGATCGGCGAGGCGGCACATGATGGCTTGATCCTTTACCTCGGATCGCTCCGTGAAGGATTCAATCACGCCTTTCCAGTTCGAGTTTTCATAATTGCTACCACAGCATTCGACTGCTGTGACGATACGATCAATGCTCGCTCCTGAATCGGCGGCAATCTTCTCCAGAGGAGACTCGAAAAGCGTCTCGCCCAGAAACCCGGTAAAAACCAGGTTCCAAAGCTCAATTGACTTATTCGTGTTTGAATTTCTCCAAACGATCTCCGTACGAACACCGCATCGGTTCCTAGTCGGGGTAAAAGTGACATTCCCGTCATTGCTGACGGTCCTGACACCCAACCTTTCCCAGATTTTCTGCGATGTTGCATCTTGTGGATGCACTGTTGCCGACAGCGTGGTGGGACTAATACCCACACACGCTGTCAGATAACGCCAGGCACTCTCGATCATTGCTTCTTTCACCTCTTGCTCCTTGCCCTCATAGAGGGAAAAGTGGCCGAGCATGTCGAATGCAAGATGATGTCTTCCTGATAAACCGATCTTCTCCCATCCATCTGTCCGCAGGCATGTCTGAACCGAAACGACGCGAGTCTTCTCAGGGATTGCTCCATGAGAGATCACATCCTCGAACACAACACCGCCAGAGATGTTGAACAGGAGCTTGGGGTTTGCACTTACGATTGGAACGCTGTCTTGCCACTGGAAACCGAAGGTCCCGAAGTGGCGTCTGATTTCATCATACGTCTTCATGGAGAACCTCCCATTGCCAGATGTTTGAATACAGTCTGCCTAACTGCGTAGGTGAACTTGCTCATCTCGGGATGAGTAACAAGTCCGTGGTTGATATCCCAACTCACTACGTGAGCTGGAATCCCGAGGTTGTCCAAGATACCCTGTGCTCGTTCGGTCGTCATGTTGTAAGCCGAACCCTGAGCGCAGATTCTCCGTTGGGTCAGAGGACAGCGAGATGCCTCGCATCCTGGCCGTGCGAAAACCTGCACCGAAGTGATGCTCGGGATCTTGAGCATCCGAGTAAGGGCGCATGACGACTTGAGATAGACGGGGATACCAGGAAAGTGTTCGGCGCTCAGTGAGAAGATGGAATCCACCAACTCCTGTGGCAACGATTTCACATTGTCATCCCGAGGGATGTTAGGCATGGGGAGCTTATGAATCTCCACCAGTCCGTTCTCGATACCTTCCGTCCAGCGCAGACCGCCCGGAACGATCATGTCGATGACTTCGCCGTAGTGTTTTTTCACCCACAGCATCATCATCTCAATTCTGTCCCGATTACCGCTCCACTCAGGAACGATCGGTCGCATGTACCACGCAATGGTGGCTCCTGCTTCCTTGGCTTCTTCGGCATTGAGAAAGCGGTTGTTATGCGCTGGCTCAATCGTGTCAGGATTGTCTGCCCAGCACAGCGACAGCATCAAGCCGCGCGTCGCATTCGAGATGCGGGCGAAGTCAAGTTTTCTCCCTTTAGGAACGCCACCTTTAGTGACAATCCAGAAAGGATTCCGCAGACCGCGCCGGACGAATCCGTCCATAATCTCGAACGCACTGTCTACGACAGCAGGAGCGAACGGCTCGGTGCTTGCTGTTCCGATGCTGATGATTGTCTCATCAGTGATGAAAAATGGATGCTTGACCAGCTCATCGAGGATTTGATCCACAGTAAACTGATTGCGTCGTCGTGGTTTTTTCGGCATCATGCCCTGATCGGCAAGATCTTGATTAGTGTCTTGAACGTGGCAGTATCTGCACTGCCAAGAACATCCAATCCACAAATCAATGCTCAGTGAGCTATTAGACACACTGACGCACGAGAGCGGATGATTGCTATCCGGCACAAGAACTCCGAATGTATATTCACGCACAGAAAATTCTCGTCCCGTAGTCATACCGTTGATCGTGACACGTGGTTCCGAATTGGCTACCGTGAAGTATTCCTTCTTGGATTCCATAACTCACCTCCTTTTTGGGTTGTAAATGTACGGTTTTTAGAAATCCACAAGGATCTCTTCTACCGTTCTTCTACCATAACTTTGTATTTTATGCAAGACCGCCATTTGAGCAGAGCGAGCGGTGGTGTGGAGGAGATTATTTCTTTTCACCAAGTGAAAAATGGGATTTTATGCTACAATTCGGGGTATGATAAGCCAAGAGGGGGTGGAAAAAATGTTGGGGATTTTCGTTTTTCAGTCTGTTTTTTCAATATGAATTTTTTTAAGAGTGTCTATCTATTAGGCTCATGCAATTTCAGACTTAGTTGTTCAGAAACTGTTTTTGACAGCCTAGTTAATAGCCTATAAAATACAAACCATGAGTACAAAAAAGCCACAAAAGATAAATACGTTTACGGCGATTTTTCAGAAGGTGCGAGGCGGCTATACAACATGGATTGAAGAAATGCCGAATGTTATATCTGAAGGTAAAACGAAGGCCGAAGCTGAAAGAAACGTTAAGGATGCCCTTGAACTTATGCTTGAAACAAATCGCATCATGTCCTTCAAAGATGCGGTGGGTGACATAGAGCGTTCAACAATTTCGTTACCGGCGCATACGGTTGCATGAAGCGTACCAAGCTTATTGCTCATCTTCTGCGGAGTGGGTGTATTCTTCTGCGAGAGGGAGGGAAACATTCCATTTACCGCAATCTTCTCACCGGTACCCAGACATCGATTCCACGGCATACTTTTTTATTGATGAGTACCGCCCGCGCGATTTGCAAACAACTCGGTGTCCCTTGGCCCCCTAAATAAAGAGGCGTTCTAAGTTTTTCTAAGAAGCTATATAAATGTATTGCAGAGTTTTATGCTACAATTCGGGGTATGATAAGCCCAATAAGCCAAGAAGCGGTGGAAAAGATGTTGGGGATTTCTGTTTTTCATTTTCAGTCTGATTTTTCAATATGAATTTTTTTAAGAGTGTCTATCTATTAGGCTCATGCAATTTCAGACTGACTGCTTGTCTTTTGTAATGAAAAGTGTATGATATTTTCATATTAAACAAGATAAAATAATATGGTTACTATTTCTGTTCCTATAACCCCAACACAGGAGAAATTTATTAAAGCTCTCGTTAAGAGTGGTCAAGCCGCTAATAAGGCACACGCCGTACGGTTGGGGATAGATGCGCTGGCTGGAGAGACTACGCTTTTGTCGCTCCAACGTTCCATACAGGAAGCTAAAGAAGGAAAGGTTCTGTATGGCAATCCACGCGAATTGATAAAAAAATTCTAAGGGTATGATTATCGTCGGGTTCACGTCGGAATTCTTCCGGACATTGAAAAGACTCACGCCTCAATTGCGAGATGTTGCATTCAAAAAAATAGAATTATTTAAAAATAGGAGCAACCATCGAAGACTTAAAGTGCATAAGTTGCATGGGAAATACTCGGGATTCTTTGGTTTGTCTATTGACCACAAGAATCGCATTATATTTGAGTGGATTTCTGACAGGGAAGCGCGACTGCACACAATCGGCGACCATTCAATATACAACTGAACAACAGGGTTAGGCAGACTATTTTCTTTAGACAATCTTTCGTCTGGTCATTTTTAGGCGAATTTTATGCTACAATTCAGGGTATGATAAGCCAAGAAGCGGTGGAAAAGATGTTGGGGATTTTTGTTTTTTAGTTTGTTTTTTCAATATGAATTTTTTAAAGAGTTTTTATAGCTCAATTTCAGACTTAGTTGTTCAAAAACTGCCTTTTAGGGAGAAATCAAAATATCGTTTTAGTTTTTTAAATTTATTCTAGTAATAGTCTGCATATTTACATACTCTTGATTTTATTTTCTAACTATGATAAAAAGGTGTTAGGTATACTGACCTTTGACAACCAAAAATGGAGGTAAAAACTATGATAATGAGCAAAAAATTCCAGCGTACCAAGGAAGATTTCACCTGCGAACGGTGTGGTTTCTTTGTGCGCGGAAGTGGCTACACAAATCACTGTCCGCAGTGTCTGTGGAGCAAGCATGTTGACGTGAATCCTGGCGACCGCCAGGCGACATGTCAAGGACTCATGGAACCCGTGAGCGTAGAGTTTAAGGGTGGAGAGTACACTATTCTCCATCACTGTATCTCGTGCGGCTTTGATAAGCGAAACAAGATGGCGAAGAACGATAACTTTGACGTCATTTTACAGCTCTCGAGCCGCTCAACCAAACTTCAGAAACACTAGAAAGGAGCAAGTCAAATGAAAACGAAATCCAGTTCCGGCACACCGTTGCCACCGCTTCAGCCTGATTGGTCACCGGTCGCAACGGTGCGATGCGATTACCAGTCGGCTGGAGGACGTGAAGACGGTAAATACGTCGAGCATGATACGATTCCTCATCTCTGTCATATCGAGATGACGTACGCGTGCAACGAGAAGTGCATTTTCTGCTACAACCCCGAACGGGCGAAACTCGGTGATCTTTCTACGATTGACCGACTTGTCCGTTCGGTCGCGGAGAGCCAGATTCCCCACGTGTACCTGATCGGCGGCGAGCCAAGCCTGTTGCCCGTGGAGAAGCTTAACGAGTACATCGAGTTGCTTTCCGAACATTCGTCAGTGACTATCGTAACGAACGGTCTCAGACGGCTCAAGGGAATCTCGAACAAGCTTGCCTGTTTCGGGGTTCCGATTCACGGCGCAAATGCCGAGACTCACGAGTTCCTAAACCAGTCCAGGGGAAGTTTCCAGAAAACCCTTAAGACCATCAGGCATTACGTGAGTGAAGGCCATGACGTGCGGTGCATCCCGGTTCTTACCGGATATAACTACGACCAGATGTACGACATCATCGGCATCGCGGCGAATCTCGGCATGGAGTCAATCTATGTTGATCGCTACGAAGATGGTGGTATCGGGGCGGTCAACTCCCGTGGCTACCATCTGAAGCCGACACCCAAGCAGTTCCATGTCGCGGTAGGTCAGATCATCCAAGCCAAGCATGACTTCACGGTCTTCGGAGGACGGGTCGGATTCGGCACCGCCATTCCGTACTGCTTGGACGAGCGGATGATTATTGAGGGCATTACGTCAAACTGCGGGGTTGGCACGTATTTCTGCGCAATCAACCCCAAGGGCGAATTTCGGATGTGCAATCAGTCGCAACTCGTTTTCGGCACTCTGCCGGACGAGCCGATTGAGGCGATCTGGAACAAGCCAGCTCTCGACATCTTTCGCGATCTATCGTGGGTCAGCGAGCCGTGCAAATCATGTGAACTTTTGCTCGATTGTACCGGTGGCTGCAAGGTTGATTCGAACTGTTCCAGCAAGTTTTGCATCGACTACGCAGTCCGTGGGCTTTCCAAACCCGTCGCCGAATTGGTGGCGAAGGTCCAGCACCGCAAAATAGCCGAAATGTACCCGGCTAGCTACCGGATTTTCCGGCCGAATCGGTACATGAGAATCACCACGCGGTATCCAGAGAAATTTCTGGTTACTCGCTACCAGACGGTGAAGCTCGATAAGACAGCGCTTGAGATGGCGCAAGCCATTCAGAGCGAGGCCATCATCAATGAACAGGAGCTCGTCGCCAGATTCATCGAGCGGGTCGAGGAGCACGAAACACGTCTCTTCGTCAGCAAGATGCTTCAGGTGGGTGCATTCGATCTCATCGGGGAGGTGTACCATGCCGCTCCGTGAGATTCACTGGGAAGTTACTAATAAGTGTAACCTTCGGTGCAAGCACTGCTTACCGATGTCTGGTTCTGCTCGTCCAAGAGAACTCACAAGTGAAGAAGCGATGGTGGCCTTGAAAACTTTCCATGCCGCAGGAGCTTCAAAGGTGTTTTTCACTGGTGGCGAACCATTCAGCCGCAAGGATTTTCTTGGTTTACTCGAACAGACGGTGGCGTTGGGGATGCGGGCATCCGTTATCACCAACGCCACCCTGCTCTCAAGAGTAACGCTTGAAAAAGTCAAACAGTTGAATGTAGATCTTGGGATTAGCTTTGACGGCGCGGATGAAATGACCAATGACGCGATTCGCGGACGAGGAAGTTTCAGACAAGCTGTTAACGCACTCAAGCAATGTCTGGATAGCGGTGTTTCAACAACACTCTACGTTACCGTTACGGCGGCTAGTGTGGAGCAGTTGGATAATTTTGCCCGACTCGCAAAGGAGCATAGCTGTAAAGCTATTCACTTTAACGAGGTAACCATCGCTGGCCGCGCCGTCAGTTTCTCGGACGAGCTTTCGCTCTCTGTGGAACAGAAAAGGTGTTTGCCAGGAATGGTTGCAGAAACAACGCGAGCCATTTTCGGAGAAGAACTCTCCGAGATGGATGAAAGTTGTTGGGTGGATGGTGTAACCCTCTACATGACGGCGGACGGAAATCTCTACCTCTGCAGTGAGATTTTCCAACGTCGTTCCGATCTTGCCATCGGTAACATCCGATCTTTTCCGTTCAAGGTGTGGCTGGAACAGAACGTTTCAGCTTATGCCGACCACGGAAACAGGTGTTGCTATGGCGTACGTGTAAGCGAGCATGTGGTCTTTGTCGGAAACGTTGCGCCGGAGTGTGCGTTTGCTCCGCGAAAGTGGGGTATCGAAACTTTGTCGCAACTCTATGACGCACTCGATGATCTCTATAGAGGCATCGAGCAAGACTGCCGTGACTGTCGGGATCCCGACTGCATAGGTTACATATGGTTGCTCAAGAAGGAAGCGGAACGATTGTATGAGCGGGGTGTTCCGTTGGTGCAAGTCAACAACGGACCAACGTTTATCCACTCGTTTCCTGTAACTGCCGATGGGCATCCAGACCTTTCGGTTCGTTATCCTCCGTGTAGTCAATTGTGTACCGACAGTCGAAAGTGCAGCATCTATCAAGATCGGCCGCTCACTTGTCGTCTCTACCCGCTAGGTTTTGAGACAAAGGCGGACGGCAAGATCGTGTGGGCGCTTCACCGAGACTGTCTCCATGTTAGAAGGATGGAAGAACGCGGATCGCTTCCGACTTTCGAAAACCGTGTCCGAAAAATCATCAACAACATCTCGCCGAAGTTGTTAGAAGAAATTGTGAAAACCTACCGCGAGGTTGATGCAATATCTTCTTTCCCCGATGGCGAGAACAACTACAGTTCTTTACAGGAGGTGTGATATGTCAAAGTGTAAGGCAGTCCTGGACGGTGAGAAGATCACCGAAATTCGGGTAAAGACCAAGGCACTGGAAAGCCAGCAACAGGACAAGTCGGAACCGAAAAGTTTCGACGAGTCTAATTGTGAGGCCTCCAGCGCAAAGCAACAGTCCGAGTGAACAGTACGAGGACGGTTGATCAAGGGCGACGTTCAATGAGTGTCGCCCTTTTTCTTTTCACCAAGTGAAAAATGGGATTTTGTGATATAGTTTAAGTATGATAAGCCAAGAGGCGGTGGAGAAAATGTTGGGAATTAGGGAACAAACCCAAATTAAACCGGAAGAAATGGCCAGTAGGTTAAAACTGACTTTCTTTCCCTATGATGAGAAAAAAATTAGTAAAAACATTCTTGATTATACAGAGCGCTTAAGAAACACTCTTAACGAATTGTCTGTAAATATAGTTCCATATAATGAAGCTATTGAGGTTGTTTCTATGTGGAAAATACTGGATCGTCTATTCAAAATTTTAACTAATAATTTATTTTATATACCGTCCGCTATTTTAGGAAATAATTCGCATTATTTTTTTATAAACTTTCAAGTTTTCAAAAACCTGATAAAGAGAAAAAGAATTAGAAAGGGAATATCAGTAATTGCTCTTGGTGAAAATGATACCGGAAATCTTCCAGTAGACAATACCTCAAGTTTTCAGGAAAGCTCTGTGATAACTATTTTGGACAGACCTTCTAATATTACCAATGAGAGCAATTTTTATGATCATTTTAATACAGCAATGAATCTTTTTGCTTATAATATGACAAATATTGTTATTGTCGTAGATGCTGATCAGTGGATTTTATACAATTTTAATGCGTCACATCCTACATATGAAATTAATAAAAATTTTAAACAAAATGTGCTTTATGGTCTTTTACCTAAAATATTTGCGCCCATAAAACCATTGCAAATTTCCAATTTTTTTAGAAAAGACGACTCAATAGATATAAATGATTCGCTTCATGCTCCACTAGTGAAAGATTTGGTTGAGGGTGGAAAATTATTTGGGAAGACAAGTTTATACCCCAAGGGTAAGAATATAGACGAACTTCCATTTAGGAATGATTTTTATCGATGGATAGGAAAAATACATTTAGACCATAGAAATGGTATGAGTTACGGTTTTCTTTCAAGGCAGATGCCAACTGCGCTTTCAAAACTTTTGCCACTTGAGAATATGCCGGATAATTTTCGGGAAAAAATTCAAAAAGATAAGGATTATTTTTTATCTGAAGATGGAAAAATATTTTTGATAGTAGAGTTAAATAGTGGCAAATTTTATATTAAAGTTCCAGACGTGTGGGTTCTTTCGCAAAGGTCGGGATCTGATAAAACGAACATGAATCCTAAAAAAGATCTTGTTAAACTTGGACTTATTGACGGAAAGTATTATTTACAAACTCCAATAGGACTTAAACTTACCAGTGACTATAAACCATCTTTTGATACTCAGGCAATATTGGCTCACGCTTTAGGAAATGCAATCGTAGCATCTATTCTTGAACACGAACGCCCTGGTTCTTTATTTGCGGAGGATTTTAAAAAACAAGGACTTGCCATAACACATTGGCATGGTTACATTGACCCAACAAAAATTCAAAAAGGTTGGTTTGTTCACGGAGAAAATAATCCGAATGTTTCTTGTTCTTCACCTCAATCTGCCATTTATGCTTTCTTGGGCAAGTATAATGTCTTTCTCGATGCTTTAAAGAATAATATAGATTATAAGGGTGATATACATATAGAACCACATCATGGTATTAATATAGTAAGTCCAGATATAAGTTCACTTGCTAATTTTTTGTTAGAAAATTCAGGTGCGTCAGTGCTTGGAAGTAAGTATCTTCGCTACTATACTGAAGATTAAGTATGTTTATTTATTTTGATTATTTCAGTTTATCGCTTTTTCTTGGCGGGATTATGGCTTTGGGTTCTGGTATTGCTGTGTATTTCAATACGGAACATCAAAAAGTATCAACGTCATTCATGTTCTATAACATCAGTGTCGCTGTTTGGAGTTTTGGTTATTTTTTAATGATAACCGCTAACTCTTATCAAGTTGCTCTTTTGAGTAATTATATGCTTCACATTGGCGCCATAATAATACCTGTTTTGTATTTTTATTTTATTACAGCACTCACTGATTCTTACGATAGGTACAAAAATATTTTACCCTTTTTTGTTTTTTTAGTTCTTTCTTTTCTTTTTTTAAATTTAAGTGATTTATTTATTAAGGATGTGGTTCCGAAGTATATTTTTAACTTTGCGCCAGATGCAGGCAGTCTTTATATTTTATTCCCCGTTTTTTTCTTTTCAATAATTTTTTTCAGCCTCTATATATTAATTAATACCATAATTAAAACTTCGCATGAAAATTCAATTCGTTTAATATTTATTCTGATTGCTTCTATAGCAGGTTTTGTCGGTGGTGGCAGTGTTTTCTTTCTTACTTTTAATGTTAATATCCCACCATATCCACTAGTTTTGTTTACGTTTTATCCGGTTGTTATTACATATGCCATCTTGCGTCATAATCTTTTTGACGTAAAAGTAATTGCAACAGAACTCCTCACTTTTGCTCTTTGGGCGACTATTCTTTTTAGAACTATATTAAGCACAAATACTGAAGATCAGATTATAAATCTTACGTTTTTAATTATATCCATAATTTTGGGAATTTTTCTTATCCGCAGTGTCATCAAAGAAGTCGAGGCGCGGGAGCAAATTGAAAAACTTGCCAAGGATTTGGAAGCGGCCAATGTTCGGCTGAAAGAGTTGGACCAGTTGAAATCGGAATTTGTTTCAATCGCGTCGCATCAATTGCGAAGCCCGCTCACCGCTATTAAAGGCTACGCTTCGCTTATTCTTGAAGGTTCTTTTGGAAAGGCGCCACCTGCTGTAGGGGAGGCGGTGGGTAAAATTCTTGATTCAAGCAGTAGGCTGGTTCTGATAATAGAAGATTTTCTTAACCTCTCGCGGATAGAACAGGGAAGGATGAAATATGATTTTGCTCCCACCGATATTGAGGCAATGGTAAAAAGCGTCGTGGATGAATTATTACCCACCATAAAAACAGCCGGCCTTTCTATTTCCTTTACCACTGATAACCAACCGCCCTACAAATCAAATTTGGACGTGGGGAAGATAAAACAAGTCATCGGTAACATAATTGATAATTCTATTAAATACACTCCGCGCGGCTCTATTGAGGTTTCATTAAAAAAAATGGCTGAGAATAGACTGCTCATTACAGTCTCTGACACCGGAATTGGCATAAGTAAAGAAACTCTGCCGACACTTTTTGAAAAATTCTCCCGCGCCAAAGACGCAAGCAAAACCAATACCACAGGCACCGGCCTCGGGCTTTACGTCGCCAAACAGATGGTGGAAGCCCACGGCGGTAAAATCTGGGCGGAGTCGGACGGGGTCGGGAAGGGGAGCAGGTTTAAGGTGGAGTTGAAGGGGATTAGGTAAAAATTTAGGATATTTAAAGTTTTGGGTTAAAAAACCTTATTTTATGGCCTTTTATCCCCACACCTTCCTGCAAGGTATTAAACCCAGCAGGAAAGTGTGGGGGTTTATCTCTATTACAGGCTTGCATACAGGCTTGCACAGGCTTAATACTTGTATTTACGGATATTATCGTATATAATCGGATATATAACTTATATCTTTAATTATGCCAGACATTACTAGAAAATTTGATCCTAGAATAGGAAACCCCGAACCGCACGTCGTCGCTTTCTTGGCAGAGATCGATGGTGTTCGAGGTGAATTTAAGTCAGGTCTGCGAATCTCACCGCAGGCAATTACGAATCTTAAGAAGTCCACCCTCATCACTTCGGCTGGCGCATCCACTCGTATTGAGGGTGGAAAACTCAATGACGAGGAAGTCGAGAAGGTCATGCAGGGTCTTTTAGTCTCTAAGTTTGCCGATAGTGATACGCAGGAAGTACAAGGGTATCTTGAGACGCTTCAGAATGTTTTTGATAGTTTTCAGACACTACCGCTTAAAGAGGGAGTGATAATGTCGCTTCACAATCAGCTTCTCAAATACTCTACCAAAGACGACACCCATCGTGGTGGTTACAAAAAGAAAGAGAACAGAGTCGGTGTAATTGGATCAGATGGTAAAGTTGCAAAAATAATGTTTGAGACCACACCGGTGTATCTCACTTCCAAGGAAATGCAGGAACTTGCTGAATGGACTGATGACGCGATGGAAAAGAATCGTTTCCACCAGCTTCTTATAATCGCCAATTTTATTGTTGAGTTTTTGAAAATCCACCCATTTGAGGACGGCAATGGGCGTCTTTCACGTGTCCTTACAAATCTTTTGCTTTTGCGCTCCGGCTACCAGTTTGTTCAGTATATCTCGCACGAGCAGATCGTGGAGCGTCGCAAAGATGAATACTATATTGCTCTCCGTAAATCACAGGAAACATTCAAGACTGACCACGACACTATCTCGCCATGGCTTAATTTCTTTTTGTCAGTCGTCCGAGAGCAAGCAACAAAAGCTCTGGCGTATCTGGAAGAAGAGAAAGTGGAAGACACTCTTTCTCCCAAGCAGTACGAGGTATGGAAATACATCACCGGTGTTGAGGAGGCATCCCGGGGTGAGATCGCCAAGGCCACCGGTATTGTAGATGTTACAGTCAGACAGGCACTCGATCGTTTGATCAAACTCAGAAAGGTCAAACGTATCGGTCGTGGCAGAGGTAGTCGATACGTAAAAATATAAGCCCTAAGGAAACCATCTGTGAAAAACGCTGAACACTAAAATATAATGAATAAAAATTTACCCGTCATAAACATTGAAGAAGTTGAATTAACGTCTAAGATGAAAGGGCAGATGGACTCTTTTTCAAAAAAAAGAGCCCTAGAAAACGCTAAGAAAATCAGAGCTTATAAATTTTTTTATAAATCAGGTGGGCATAAGGTGGTTGGATTTTTGGTGGAACCGCGAAGCGCCAAGCCTAAAAAGTTTCCGATAATAATTTGCAATCGCGGAGGATTTCGCGAGTTTGGGGCGATTGAAGAACATCATCTATTTACCAGATGGATGGCAAGATTTGCTCGGGCCGGATACATTTCGATTGGGAGCCAGTATTCGGGAAATTCCGGAAGCGAAGGGGTGGATGAATTCGGCGGAAAGGATATTGATGATGTTTTGAACTTGTATGAAATTCTTAAGAAATATCGGAGGGCGGATATAAAACGAATAGGGATGTATGGGTTTAGCCGCGGAGGAATGATGACTTATATGGCTTTGACAAAAGCCAAATGGATAAAAGCGGCCATTGTTCACGCCGGACCGACTAACTTGGTTAAAAGTGAAAATTCCAGACCGGAAATGGATGGTCATTACAAAAAAATGTTCGGGGGCGGACTTTCAGAAAAGAAAAAACGTTCGGTTGTCCATTGGGTAAATAAGCTTCCTAAAAAAACGCCTATTCTTATTATTCACGGCACGGCAGACAGAAGGGTGGACGCCACTGACTCTCTTGAACTTTCGGAAAAACTTTATTCTCACAAAATACCCCACAGACTTATTCTTTACGAAGGGGGAGACCACGACTTGTCTGAATTCAGAGAAGAGGCGGGGAATGAGAAAATCCGCTGGTTTGACCGCTTTGTCAAAAACCCCAAACCCGCTTTACCCAATCTTAAATTGCATGGGGAATAGTGGTAAACAGACACCAGACATTAGATATTTAAACCGGAAAATAGAAAGAAGGGGTAGCATCTACTTGTCTAATCTCTATTATCTACTTACTAATCAGAGAATTTTGAAAAAATGCTTTAGTTTGTTAGTATTTGGGAATGATAGAAAATAAGAAAATACTACTATCCGGTGTCAAACCGACAGGGCGGCCTCATATTGGCAACTACTTTGGGGCTATGCGACAGTTGGTGGAACTTTCGCAAAAAGGCGACTACCGCTCTTTTATTTTCGTGGCGGATTATCATGCTCTGAATTCTGTCCAAAATGCCGATGAAATGCGAAAACAAATTCGCGAGCTTGTGATAGCCTATCTGGCCATCGGCCTTGACCCGAAAAAAGTCGTCCTCTTTAAACAGTCGGATGTGCCAGCTCATACCGAGCTTGCGTGGATTTTTGACACTATCACCACGATGCCTTATTTGAAACGAGCTCACGCTTATAAAGATGCCGAAGCCAAAAATACCGAAATCAGTGTTGGCACATTTAATTATCCGATGCTGATGGCCGCTGATATTTTACTTTATGACGCGGCTATTGTTCCGGTGGGGCAGGACCAGAAACAACACATTGAATACGCCAGAGATACTGCTGAAAAATTTAATCGTATTTTTGGAGATACTTTTATATTACCCGAACCTTACATCATGCCGGACGTCGCTATTGTTCCGGGCGTAGATGGTCAGAAAATGAGCAAAAGTTACGATAATGTTATTCCGCTTTTTGCTTCGCCCGAGGAGCTTGTAAAAAGAGTGATGAGTATCGTAACTGATTCCACAGGCGCTCGCCCTGAAAATGTGTATCAAATTCATCGGCTTCTCAAAAGTGAGAGTGAGCTTGAAACTCTGTATGCCGAAAATAACGGTAACTACAAAATATTGAAGGAATCTCTTATTGAGGATATGGAAAAATTTATCGCTCCTTTCAGGGAGAAATATTTGGAACTTCAGAATAATAAGAGCATTGTTGAGGAGGTGCTTGAAGCTGGAAAAAAAGAGGCGTGTGAAATAAGCGAGATGAAAATGGGAAAAGTCCGAAAAGCCATCGGTGTATCTCTCTAATCCCTTATCCCTTATCACTAATCACTTATCACTTATCCCTAACTAAAAAAATGGAAAGAACTTACATAAAGGACTTGGGGAACAAAGTGGGGGAGACGGCGCTTATTTCAGGGTGGGTGGATATCCGGCGCGACCACGGTAAGCTTATCTTTATTGATTTTCGGGACATGTCGGGAAAGATTCAGGCAGTGGCTCTGCCAACACATATAGAGGCGCACGTCGTTGCCTCAAAACTTCGCTCGGAGTGGGTGGTTACGGTTTCCGGAAAAATAAATAAGCGTCCGGAAAAAATGGTTAAGCAAGGAGTCTTGAACGGAGAAATAGAACTTGAGATTGAAAATATAGAAGTCTTGAACGAGGCGACGGAACTGCCATTTGAAAAAGATACCGAGGTTAATATTGAGACTCTTCTTGACTATAGACCTTTTACATTAAGAAGTAACCGAGAACGGGAAATTTTTACCATACAGGCTAGTATTGTTGAGGCCTATCGCGCGTCTCTTCGCAGACAGAATTTTACAGAGTTTCAATCTCCAGCCCTTGTGGGTGGGGATGGGGAGGGTGGCGCGGCGGTTTTTAAAGTTGATTATTATTATGACCAACCGGCTTACCTTGCTACATCACCCCAGCTTTATAAGCAAATTATGGTTGGAGCGTTTGAGCGTGTTTTTACTATTGCAAAAATATTTCGAGCTGAAAAAAGCGCCACCACTCGGCATCTTTCGGAGCTTACGCAGATGGACTTTGAGATGGGATTTATCAAAGATGAGCGAGATGTCATGGTCGTGCTTGAGAATGTAATTCGTGATGTGGTAAATGAAGTTGTAAAATCTCACGGAGATATTCTTAAAAATTTTACCGAAATCCCAATGCTTGGTGATAAATTCCCAGTACTGACACTTAGGGAAGCTCAAAAAATTCTTAAAGTACCGGAGGAGCCAGACCTTGATCCGGAACAAGAGCGTCAGATTTGCGAATGGGCAAAAAATGAGCATGGTTCTGATTTTTTATTTATAACTCGTTTTCCAACATCTAAACGCGCTTTTTATACATATGAAGAAAAAAGCGAAGAGCCATTTTCACGCGGTTTTGACCTTCTTTTTCGCGGTCTTGAAATAAACAGCGGCGCTCAGCGTATACATAATTATGCCGAATTGGTTGAACGCATGAAGACTCGCGGACTTGACCCTGAAAAATTTTCTTTTTACTTGCAGGCCTTTAAATACGGGTTGCCTCCCCATGGTGGCTCTTCAACAGGACTTGAGCGTTTTACTGCGCGAATGCTTGAATTGGGAAATGTGAAGGAGGCGGCGCTTTTCCCTCGGGATTTAAACAGAATTGACACTTTATTATCAACAGACAAAAAGAAAAATGAAGATTAAGTTTAGCATTGAAAAAATAGAAAAAGCTCCCAAAGAATATGTTCGGGTGGGAATTACCGAGAAAGATTTTTGTCGTTTAAAGATAGAGGAAGGAAAAGAGATTCTTGAAATCGGGCGCGGAACGGATGAAATAGACCGGCGTAAATTTTTGTTGCTTTGCCGAACAATCATACAGACGGCGCGACAAAATAAATCAAAAAATATCGCGATTGAATTAAGCAAATTCACTTTTCCAAAACTGAAAGATATTCCCGCTTTGGAGCTATCTTCAATAATCGCTCAAAATTTTGAAATGGCGAATTTTGAATTTAATTTCTACAAAAAGACTCCTAAAGACGGCTGGAATTTTGTGGAGGAAGTTCTTATTTGCGGGAATATTTCTGCCGAGATGAAAAAAGGTTTTGAAAAAGGAAAAACGATAGGCGAAGAAATAAATAAATGTCGCGCCCTTTCCAATACTCCCGGCGGAGATATGACTCCGTCTCATCTTGCCCTAAAAGCCAAAGAGGCGATTAAAGGATTGGATGTTTCAATTAAAGTTTTTGACGAAAAAGAAATGAAAAAAATCGGTATGGGCGCGGTATTGGGAGTGGCTAAAGGTTCGCCTCAGAAACCGAGATTCATTATCCTTGAATACAAAGGCGGTTTAAAAGATTCAGCGCCGATTGTTTTCGTCGGTAAGGGAGTGACATTTGACACGGGCGGGCTTTCTCTAAAGCCCGCCGACTCAATGCTTGAAATGCATATGGATATGTCAGGCGGAGCGGCGGTTATTCATGCTATTGCTCTTGCCGCCAGACTAAAAGTTAAAAAGAATGTTATTGTTCTGGTGCCTGCTGTTGAAAACATGCCGGGAGGGGAGAGTTATCGCCCGGGTGATATTTTAAAATCGCTTTCCGGAAAAACCATTGAAATTTTAAATACCGATGCCGAGGGAAGGGTTATTTTGGCCGACGCTCTAACTTATGCTGAAAGATACAAACCGCGTCTCGTCGTGGATGTGGCTACTCTTACTGGCGCTTCTCTTGTGGCTTTAGGCCAAGAGGCCTCCGCCATTATGACCAAAGATTTAAAAATTCAAAGATTTATTGAGGAGATGGGGGAGGAGAGCGGGGATTATGTTTGGCCATTTCCTCTTTGGGATGAATATGAAAAAAACGTTAAAGGCAATTTTGCCGACCTTGCCAATATTCCGGCCAAAGGAAACAGCCGTTACGGAGGAGTGATAAACGGCGGAATGTTTCTTTACCAATTCGCCAAGAATTATCCCTGGGTTCACATTGATATGGCCCCGGTGATGACTTCCTCCGACGGTGAACATCTCGGCAGAGGCGCGACTGGCGCGCCCATCAGGCTTCTTTTAAAGATTTTGGAAAAATTTTAAAATTAGCTGGTATTGATTAATCTTGATTTTTGATTTAGATTGTATGCAGATTTAAACCAACGCGGTTTAAAAAACTGAAGGAGTGGGCCATGGGAGAAGTTGTCCATCTTGACGTTTCTGGTGCTAGGAGATCTAGAATAGCCGAGCTTATAGCACAAGGGGCTGTTCTCGATTTTTCCAAAAATAATGAAAACTTTTTGTCTCAAACTTCCTTTGACTGCGATGTTCTGATTCCTATGTTGTGCAGATGTCGCGGTAAAAAATGTTTTGGGAGAGAATATGACGGTTGCCATCGACGTCTCCATATTATAAAGAACGATTAGACGCCACTTAAAAAACAGACTCGCCTTTCGGGGCGGTCTTTTTTTTAGGTTTGTTAAAAATAGGATATAGTTGAGATATGGATAATTACGTAGTTAAGACTGAAAACTTTGAAGGGCCGCTTGACCTTCTGCTAGACTTTATTGAAAAAAGAAAACTTCATATAAATGACATATCACTTTCACAGGTTACGGATGATTATATTAATCAGGTAAAAAAACTTCAGGAGTTTTCAATTCCTGGGATTGCCAATTTTATTTTGGTGGCTTCTACCCTTCTTCTTATAAAGTCTCGTTCTCTTCTGCCGAACCTTTCGCTTTCAGAAGAAGAAGAGGCTGATATTTCAGATTTGGAGGAAAGACTTAAAATCTACAAAAGAATTAAAGAGCTTTCGGTTTATGTTAAAAATAATTTTGGCAGAGAAATCATATTTGAACGCGGTGAATTAAAAAATGAACCTGTTTTTTCACCGCCGGAAGAGATGACATCTATGTCTCTCATCGGCTCTCTTAAGAGTGTTATAAAAAATATACCCATAAAAGAAATCACTCCGAGAGCCATTGTTAAAAAAATAATCAGCCTTGAAGAAATGATTGCTCGTTTGGTTCAAAGGGTGGAGGGCAGTCTGAAGCTTTCGTTTAAAGAATTTTCAAAAGGAAGCGTTGAAAAGGTGGAAATAATAGTCAGTTTTTTGGCTATGCTTGAGCTTGTGAAGCAGGGTTCTATAGATGTCATGCAGGAAAAAATGTTTGATGATATTCAGATGGAAGCTCAAAGCGTTGATGTCCCTAAGTATCAATAAGAGATGAAACGATGGACGTTAACTAATGTTGTCTATTGGTCTGTTGTCTAGTAATCTAATATCTATACTTATGGATTTAACATCTACAATAGAAGCCCTACTATTTTTTCGCGGTGAGCCGACTTCAATCAAGAAACTTTCAGACATTACCGGAGAAACGGAAGAAAAAGTCATTGGGGTGATTGATAGTCTTTCGGAATCCCTCAAGGAGCGGGGGATTGTAGTTTTAAAAAAAGACGGCGAAGTGATGCTAGGCACTAATCCGAAGCTCGGTCCGGTTATCGAAAAGTTGGTTAAGGAAGATTTACATAAAGATTTGGGCAAAGCTGGAATCGAGACCCTCTCCATAATTCTTTATCTTTCTCCGGTTCCAAGAAGTCGGATTGATTATATACGCGGGGTTTCCTCTGCGTTCATCATTCGCAACCTATTGATTAGGGGACTTGTGGAGAGAGTGGAAAATCCCGATGACCGCCGGGGTTTTTTATACAGACCGACATTTGAGTTGCTTTCATATCTTGGCATAGAGAAAATTGAAGATTTGCCTGAATATAAAACGTCGAGAGAAGAACTTATTTCAAGAGAGAAAATATCAGAGGAGGTTTCCGAAGACAGTTAAATAAGATGGACAATAAAGAAATAACAAAACCAAAGGCTTGGGCTTTAATATCACTTTTAGCGATATCTATTCTTGTCGCCTCAACCGGGGTATCAAATTTAGTTTTCTCTTTGAGACAGTCCGAGAGACAGTCCGACAAAAAATCACAAACCGCTTCAATAGCGACTTCTGACGGTTTTATAAAAAAAGTTAATTTTCCAAATGTTTTCCTTGTCGCCAAATCAGCCATTGTTTATGACGCTGGAACGGAAGAAATACTTTTCGAAAAAAATGCCGAGGTTCAGCTACCGCTCGCTTCTATTACCAAGGTGATGATGGTCATCGTGGCTCTTGATGGCTTGCCGGAAGATTCTGTTGTTGATATTAATAGTCAAGCTTTGAATGAAGAAGGACAAAGCGGTCTTAGGGAAGGTCAGAAATGGAAGCTTAAAGATATTGTCGATTTGACTTTGGTTGAATCTTCAAATGATGGGGCGGCGGCTATAGTCGCCGCATGGTCCGCTTTCAAAAACAAAGACACGTCTTTGCCAAAAGATAATAATATTTCAAGTGATTTTTTGGAGGCCATGAATTCCAAAGCGAAAGAAATAGGACTTGGTCAAACATATTTTTTAAATGAAACTGGACTTGATAAAAATGCGATTGTTTCAGGCGGTTATGGCTCTGCACTCGACGTGGCAAAGATGTTTAGTTACGCTATTTCAAAGTTTGGTAGCTCCTTTGAGGCTACAAGATATCGTGAAATACAAGTTTCTTCTTTGGGGAAGACGGAATATATTGTAAAAAATACAAATACTTCGGTTGAACAAATTCCTGGGATTGTCGCTTCAAAGACCGGATATACCGATCTTGCGGGCGGAAACCTTGTTATTTTATTTGACGCCGGACTTGGTCATCCGATTGTCATAAGTGTTTTGGGTTCAACCATAGACGGTCGTTTTGAAGATGTTTCAGAGCTCATCCGAGCAACTCTTGATTACCTCGGGTCAGAGAATTTGTATAATAATTAATGTTGTAGATACCTAAGGTCTGTTGTGTAAAACTTTTCTATGAATTATTCCGTATTTTCAATATAATACGGTGGACTATGTTTTCTTTTTTTAGAAATGTGGGAGTTGCTAAAGCCCTAAAAAAGGTAATTACTTTTTTGGTCTTGCCCGCCTTTGTCTTTGGTGGAACCTTCAGCAGTCAGCCGAAAGTGGCTCTGGCCAACTTTGA
>CAYGDB010000005.1:0-28949 GCA_964348535.1 uncultured Candidatus Saccharibacteria bacterium | reverse complement strand
AATTTTCCATACAATTCTCATTTTAGAGTGTTCGGATTCAAAGGTAAATTTCCCCATGATAGTCATGAGCTATATCCAGAAGTCGGAGAGAAAAATGAGCAATAAGCAAAACCCCCTCGGGATTCGCCCGGGGGACGTGGTCAGTATCCATTTCGACTTTCATTCCTCGCGTGGTGAATTTACCGCAGAGGTAACGGAAATTCATGATAGAATTGATATGGGGATGGACTGCGCGATATCATACATCCCAGATGAATCTGGGCGAGATCTTGAAGCCGAAAGGTTCGGCATTCCCTACGGGTGTTCCGTATCGCATGTCAAAAAGGTGGTGCGAAGAGCTCCTTATGTAGTTAAAAAAGGAGCACGCCCTAAAAACATTTTTCGCGAGGGGCAGGAGCGTTTATCCCGTGATGGTTGGCCGGGCTGCTACAAATTTGGAGGCATAAAAATCTGTTATTCAAGCATGGAAAAACTTGTCACGCTCGTGCTCGCTCATGCACAAGGTACACTTGATCGCCCTCTGGACATTGATAAGTTCCGTGCACTTTGGGAGAAATCCAAGTTTCCCGGAAAGGTGGAAATACCGGCAAGCTTTAGCGAGGACCGGATGACCGATCTTTACACGGCGGTTAGATGGAAGATTTTCAAAAAATTTGTTCTCGCGAACAAAGAAAAAATTCTAGCCACCCGCAAAGAAATCGTGGAAGATGGGATTCGCTTCCACGAGGCCATGTGGCAGGATGACGACGAGGATAACCGCGACTATGAGGAAATCTCCGACTATGCTGATGCATAAGGAGAGCTAAGGAAGCAAGGGCACGAGCAACAAACTCGTGCCCTTTTTATATATAATTCTTATGTTAGTTTCTTTATTTTATTACGTTGTGCGCGCTGAGGGGATCGGTCAGGAGTTTTTGTTCCGCCACCGCTACACAAAACTCCCTACCCTGGCTCGGCTGTTTTGACTGCTGTCAAAACATGCCTCCGCCTTTCGATCCCCTACGGAGGCCACGCAGGCGGCCTCCTCAGCTCTTCGGTGCGCGCTGAGGGGATCGAACCCCCGACCCCAATCACGTCAAGATTGTGCTCTACCACTGAGCTAAGCGCGCCTTTCTAAGTATAGAAAATAGCACAACTAAAGCATTTCAACCATATCCCCTATTTTTAACTCTTTCTGATTGGCAAAACCAGCACTTACTTCAAGCACATAAAGCGCTTTTTCTCTCGGTGTAAATAAATTAGGATATGAAGACGGCTCGGCGTTTTCAGTAATATCAACGATGGTAAAATCTTCCCTTATCCAAATAATATCAATAGGAAAAAGCATCTCTTTCATCCAGAAAGAATACTTGTGGGGCTTATCAAAAATAAAAAACATCCCTTCTCCATCCGCGAGCGCTGAATGGCCCGAAAGACCCAAAGTTCTTTTGGCATCAGTGTCCGCCACCTCAACCAAAATTTCCTGACCCTCTATAACAATATTTCTTTTTTCATAATCGCCACTTTTTAGGACTACAGAATCATCCCCTACAAAACCTCCTTCGTATATTTGATATTTGTAAAACAAAAACAAACCGGCAACAACCGCTACGCCAAACAAAATTATAAATAGATTTTTTTTCATATTTAGGCGGAGAGAAAACTAAATCGGTTTCCAATAAAGAATCTCACCATACCATTTTAGCAAGATTGAATGACGAGATGCAAAATTGGTATTATGCTTACCCCACCCGTCCTGTCTGCGCACAAATCCCCACCGTTTTTAGGAGATATTATAAAACGGCGGGGATTGCTCCCTCTGACTTCAACATACAAAGAGAAAGCCCGAAACACTTTTTAGTGTTTCGGGCTGATGTTCTCATCGCTCGACGAGAGTTCCGTCGGCATCGATGTGGAGTCTCGTGAGGGCTTTCTTGATCTGTGCGATCTCGAACTTGATGCCCTCCTCGTAGCTTGCATGTTTTCCAGAGCGAACCTCCTCCAGTAGGTCTTCATACCAGCTTTGCACGAAGACGAGGGCGCCCTCCACGGCTTTCTTGCTGAATCCACTTGGCGGCATATCAATCTCCTTTCGGTTGGTTAAAGTACTACCTGAAAGTACTTTCCCATGATTGGCTAATTTGAGTAACAAAAAATGAAAAAACGCCGTGAGGGCGCTGAAAAAGCCACTAAATGTAAGAAAATTTAAGGTATAAAAGTTGTAAATTTCTTTACAACACTTTCTTATTTGAAAGGTCTTGCGACCTCCCAAAGAGAGTTGAACATTATCCGATAGGATTGTGCCAACATGTGGCTTTCAATCCAAATAGCAATTTCGTCGTGAAAAGAAACAACAAGAACGGTATTATTGAAAACATCAATATTTACTTTAAGAGGAAAATCTTGAAGCCATCGAGTTTCTCGTTTGTATTGTTTGTCATCCTCGGCGGTCTTGCGTGCAATATCAGAATTATGGACAAGCATACGACTCCTTGAGTCATGCTTTATAAACTCCTTATTCCATTTATCCCAATACGATTCTGGGAAAAAATCAAAAATATTGTCAATTGAACCTGCAAGGGATAAAACTTCTGTATTTTTCGAAGCTTCCAATTCTTCCTCGTATGCCTCTTTAATTTTTGGAAAGCCTTCAAAATACTTTACGACGACTTTATTTTTCTTTGGTTTCGAAAGAGCTTCAAACTCTGGTAAAATTGCGGACAATTTTGTTAAAACTTCTTCCGTCTCATCAATTTTTTTCTTTCCAACTTTTACCAATCTCGCTGGATTTGCAGGAATATATTTTCTTCCTTGTTTCCGGGTCAGTTCGTAAATTCCAAGATCAACTAATTTTTCTGCTTCCGCGTAAATTTGTTGTCTATTTATTTTAGTGATTTTAGATAATTCCAAGACAGACAATATCCCGTGTTTTAGTGAAGTCAAATACAAAGTGGCTTGGATTTTACTGAGTCCAAGTTCTGATAACACTTCTAATTGTTTTTCACTAAAAGCAATTTTCATTTTATAAAATAATCAAGTGATTTGTTGCAAACCTTCGCAAACTCTCCCAATTCTACCGCATCCATGTCGCCTTCGCCTCGTTCAATCTTGGAAATATACGTCTGCAGTTTCTTCAAACACTTCCCCGTCTCAAATTGCGTCAATCTTACCTCCATTCAACATAACTATATTATCACAATGATGAGATTTGGCTCCTCATAAAATTTTGCCGTCGCAAAATTTTTGCTAACCGCGCCTCACGGTTTTTGTTACCACAAAAACGTCGCTCCGGCGAGAGAAGAATACATTATATATTTTCTCTCCTTCGCGACCTACTTCCGGACTGTGTCCGCCGTAGCTCGCTTCGGCGAGCGAAGGCGGAGAGGGGGAGATTCGAACTCCCGGAGCCTTGCGGCTCACCGCATTTCGAATGCGGCGCACTAGACCACTATGCGACCTCTCCTAATTGTGTTTTGCGATAAGTCAAAAATCGAGAACGGTGTTTAGGATTAGACGTACCAACTACCTTAAAGTACGTGTCAACCTCACGGCCTCGTCGCAAGAATACTCTATGTTTTGACGTTTGTGTAGGATGTAATCCAAGATCCATGAGCACAGTAAAAAAGAAGCTGAGTACATGCGGTTCGTTGTTTGCAAACGCAATTCCAACAGAGTTGTATATTTTGCCATTCACACGATGCGTGTCCTGAAAAACACATCCATCGGTATCAAATAAACCCCTGAGGCAGCTGCGTGCTAACAGTGGTTTTTCACGAATCCACTGAGGGAAGTTAACTCCGAGACGTTGCTTACTTCCCTGTGGAATACCATGTCTAGCTAATAGATCACAAACGAGCTTGGAGTTTATAACAACTACGACTGCTCGCGAACTAAGGCGGACACGAAGAGATACCGGAACACCAAAGAGAGACTTCGCGAGTGCGCGGACGTAACGAGCGTGAGCCAGATCTGTTTCGCTATTGGTAGTAATAGAGACCTGGTATCGGTCAAGGTGTCCATCACCTATTACAACTCCTATAAACTCGGCAAATGCCACGTTCTTCCGAGGGTAAGTTATTTTATGCAGGAGTTTAAAACCGGTGTTAAGGGCACGATGTGTTCTCAGTGAGTTTCTTCCACCTTTTGCTCGCCCTTCGTACGTACCAGGATTTCCATGGAGTGCGATACGTGCATAACCACCGCGTTTACCCGCTCTGCGTTTTTGAGCTTTATAATCTGTTTTTCGAATCACCATATATCATCCACTCTACCATATTTACAGAACTAGCCAAATACGATACACTCCTAAACAAGGCCCTATCGTCTATCGGTTAGGACACAAGCTTTTCAAGCTTGGAAGCCGGGTTCGACTCCCGGTAGGGTCATGGATTACGAAACACGAACACCTTCAAGGTGTCGTTTTCGTTCCATGACCCTAAGCAAGTGAACTGCTTCACTTGCGTCCGGGAGTCGAACAGCGGAGCCCAGCACCTTTTGTGAAAGGTGCTGGGCGAGCTGGTGCCCAGACCGAGATGAGTGACGACGAATCGAGAGTCGCGGGAGATTCCCGGTATAGTAAGATAAAACTTCGCCAAACTATATAATTACACTATGAAAATCCTATCAATTGAAACAAGCTGTGATGAAACAGCTATCGCCACACTTGAGATTAAAGAGCTAAATAAAATTACAAAAGTTAAGATACTTGGAAATGCTCTTTTATCACAAACGGCCGTTCATGCCCCAATGGGTGGCGTGGTGCCATCTCTCGCAAAAAGAGAACACGGAAAAAACTTGATTCCAATGCTTGAGCAAGCTTTGAAAGAAGCAAATTTTTTAGATAAAAGAAAGACCACAAACATAAAACCAAAATTAAAGAAACTGGAAAAAATTCTTGAGCGTGAAGGCGATTTATACAATGCTTTTATAAAATTTATTCCAACCATCAAAAAGCCAAAAATAGATGTGATAGCGGTTACAAGCGGGCCTGGACTTGAGCCGGCACTCTGGGTCGGCATTAATTTTGCCAAAGCTCTGTCTTTTGTTTGGAATAAGCCGATGGTCGCGGTCAATCATATGGAAGGACACATCCTTTCGGCAATGATGAAAGAAAGTGAGCAAGCTAAAAGCTATAAGCTAAAAGCTATAAGCTTCCCTCTCCTCTCCCTCCTTATTTCCGGCGGACACACAGAACTTGTTTTGGGGAAAAAAATCGGCTCATACAAAATCATAGGAGAAACAAGAGACGATGCCATAGGCGAAGCGTACGACAAAGTGGCAAGAATGCTCGGACTTCCCTATCCGGGCGGGCCGGAGATAAGCAAACTGGCGGAAGAAGCTCGTAAAAAAGAAATCGTCTCTCAACACCCTCTGCCGAGGCCGATGATAAATTCAAAAGACCTTGATTTCTCTTTTGCCGGATTAAAAACCGCAGTTCTCTACACAATCAAGAAAAATTTTAAAGAGACCAAAGCAAATACATACGAGATTCCACCGGCTTCAAAAATAATACTGGCGAGAGAATTTGAAGATGCCGTTGCCGAAGTATTGGTGAGCAAAGTCCGTCAAGCCTTAGAAAAAACGGGAGCAAAAACATTTGCCGTCGGTGGCGGAGTAATAGCTAATAAAAATATTAGAGCGGAATTATCAAAGCTTATTGAAACGGAATTTCCTAAAGTTAAATTATTCCTTCCGTCCCAAAACCTGACCACCGACAATGCCGTAATGATAGCTCTTGCTGGATATTTTTCCGCCACGGGCGGATCCGCCTATGGCGGAAAAAAAACAAAATCCGGCGCAAAAAAAATAATCGCCGACGGGAATTGGAGATTAAGTTAAAATTAAAATTACCGCTCCTAAATCTGGAAAAAGCGAGAGAATTTGGTATTATGTCAATAATGGACTCTAAATTCCTTAAACCCTACGACCCGAAAAATACGGAGGAAGGCATATACAAACGCTCCGAAGAAAGCGGTTTTTTTAATCCCGATGTTTGTGTAGAAAAAGGAATCACCGCTCCCGATTCTCCTGCCTTTACTATTGTAATGCCACCTCCAAACGCAAACGGCAATCTCCATACCGGACACGCCTTGTTCATAGCCCTTCAAGACATAATAACCAGATTTAAAAGAATGAGCGGTTTTAAAACCTTGTGGCTTCCGGGGGCGGATCACGCGGGATTTGAAACCCAAGTCGTTTATGAAAAGAAACTTGAAAAGGAGGGTCGCTCCAGATTCGGAATGGACCCCAAAGACCTGTATAAAGAAATAATGGCGTTTACTTTGGAAAATAAAAAAAATATGGAATCCCAAGTCCGGGCCCTTGGCGCTTCCTGTGATTGGTCCAGAGAAAAATTTACTTTAGACTTGGATGTAGTGGAAAAAACCCAAGACACTTTCATCAAAATGTGGAACGACGGGATTGTTTATAGAGGAAAAAGAACCATCAACTGGTGTTCCAAACATCAAACTTCCCTATCCGAAGTGGAAACAGAGTCTGAAGAAGAATCGACGCCTTTTTATTATTTTAAATACGGACCTTTTGAAATAGGGACCGTAAGGCCGGAAACGAAATTCGGAGATAAATACGTGGTCATGCACCCGGATGATAAAAGATATTCAGAATATGCCCATGGTCAAAAAATGACGGTGGAATGGATAAACGGACCGATAGAAGCAACTGTCATAAAAGATGAGGCGGTGGAGATGGATTTCGGAACTGGAGTAATGACCATAACACCCTCCCACTCTCAAATAGATTTCGAGATAGCCAAACGTCACAACCTTGATGTTGAACAAATAATAGACTGGCGAGGAAAACTCCTGCCGATAGCCGAGGAATTTGCCGGAACAAACATAAAAGAAGCCCGACCCAAAATAGTGGAAAAATTAAAATCAAAAGGATTGCTCACTCGTGTAGATGAAAAATACCAAAACATAGTCAAGAGATGCTATAAATGTAATACAATAATAGAGCCCCAGATAAAAGACCAGTGGTTTGTAAAAATGGAACCACTCGGCCAAATGGCCATTGAGTCGGTAAACAGAGGAGAGATTGAATTTATTCCAAACAATTATGAAAAAATATTCAGATACTGGATGGAAAACACCATTGATTGGAATATATCAAGACAAATAGTTTGGGGTATTCCCATTCCGGCATGGTTTAAAGAAAATGAAGCCGTGGCAAGTAAAGAAAGACCTCAAGGCGAAGGCTGGGTTCCTGATACCGACACATTTGACACTTGGTTTTCAAGCGGACAATGGCCTCTCGTAATGACTGGGTTTCCAGACGGAAAAGACTTTTCTACATACTATCCGACAGATGTGATGGAAACGGGGCACGACCTGATATTCAAATGGATTCCGCGAATGGTTATATTTGGGTTATATCTCTCAGGCAAAACTCCTTTTAGAAAAGTCTATTTGCACGGCCTCGTCAACGACGCTCAAGGAAAAAAGATGAGTAAATCAAAAGGAAATGTCGTAAACCCTCTCGACCTCAGTTCAAAATACGGCACTGATGCCCTTCGCATGGCTCTTGTCGTAGGCAACACCCCCGGAAACGACCTCACTCTTTCCGAAGACAAGATACGCGGATATAAAAACTTTGCCAATAAAATATGGAACGTCTCGCGTTTCGTACTTTCTTCCATTGAAGATTTTGATATCAACCAAAAACCAAACCTTAAAGAAAAAGATTTGGAGCGCGTAGCCGAACTTGAAAAGATAACCACTGAAATAACCAACGATTTGGAAAACTATCGCTTTCATTTGGCATCTGAAAAAATTTACCACTACTTTTGGCATACCTTTGCGGATGTTATTATAGAAGAATCAAAAGTAATAATGAGAGAGGACAACACGGAGACTAAAAAATCCCAACAATATCTTTTATACTTAATACTCAACACTACTCTAAAAATCCTTCACCCATTCATGCCTTTCATCACCGAAGAAATCTGGAGTTCTCTTCCACACAATAAAACCAAATCACTTCTCATGGTTGAAAAATGGCCTAAAATTGATTCCAATGTCTAAAGTCTAAAATCTACTAGTCTATTATTTATTTAAAGATGGCATCAGCCGAAACATTTTTATGGGCTCTTATGGGAGGAATTCTTCCTGCGCTGTTTTGGCTTTTATTTTGGCTTCGTGAGGATTCAAAATCCCCTGAACCAAAACGTCTTATAACCAAAACTTTCATAGCCGGAATGCTGGCAGTCCTTGTGGCTCTTTTGGCTGAAAAAACTATCCAAAATTTTCTAATGTCCACTAATTTTATTACCATAATTCTTTGGGCATTTGTAGAAGAAGTCTCAAAATTCGGAGCGGCCTATTTTGTAGCCCTCAGAACAAAAGAAAACAATGAACCTGTCGACTCCATGATATATCTTATTACTGCCGCTCTTGGTTTTGCGGCTCTTGAAAATGCATTTTTCCTGCTTGAACCATTAAAAGACGGTAATATACTGGGTAGTTTTATTACAGGAAATTTACGTTTTGTCGGTTCTTCACTTCTCCACGTCATTGCCTCCGGTATTATAGGAGTTTTTTCAGCTTACGCTTTTTGTGAACTAAATTTTAGAAAAAGAGCCATTCTTGGAATAGGACTTATCCTCGCTGTCATATTGCACGCTTTCTTTAATTTCTTTATACTTAAAAGCGGTAGTAATCTTTTCACAGTTTTTGGATTCGTTTGGATGGGTGTAATAATCATCATTCTTTTCTTTGAAAGAGTAAAACGAATTAATCAAACATGTATTAATACTTAGTAAAATTAAAATGAACAAAGATAAAAAATCATTTTTTGAAAGACTTACTGGCACTATAAATATAGCCACCGAAGAAGACGCGGAAGATTTTTCCAGCCCAAAAATTTTGACCAAAAAAGAAAATACCAAAGAGAAAGAAAGCTGGATGGAAGAAGATGGCAGTGTCGGGGAGCTAACAGTAGATGTTTACCAAACACCAGAAAATATTTTTATAAAAACAATGGTTGCGGGAGTGAAACCTGAAGATTTAGATGTCGCCATAACTCGCGACATGGTAACAATAAGCGGAAAAAGAGAAGAAGCTCGCTCTGCCGGAGATGATGATTATTTTCTAAAAGAATTATATTGGGGAGAATTCTCCCGCGCCATTCTTTTGCCTGCCGAAATTGAGCCGGAAAATGCTGAAGCCTACGAAAAACACGGTCTTCTAGTGGTTCGCCTGCCAAAAGTAAATAAAGACAAGCAGACAAAACTCCGAGTCAAATCATCTTGATAACTAGTATTGATAATTTTTTAAAACTTAATTATCAAAAACACTAAAAAACTTACGATTTAATAAAGTAGACTTTATATGTTTTTTTGTGCTTGGGGGCGGAATCGCCCGCGCGAGCAAAAAACTTTGCTCGCTCCAACCCACTCGTTTCTCTCGTGTGCTTGGGGGCGGAATCGAACCGCCGACCCCCGCTTCTTCAGAGCGATGCTCTAACCAACTGAGCTACCCAAGCATATGGTAAAAAACTTAAAAACTATAGCCCTAAAGAATTTCGAATGTTTTTTTCTATAGAGCTTGAACTAGGAACGCCACTGCTATATAGACCAAGAAGAGTCTCAATGTATGGCTGGATGTAGTAGTATGCGCCCAAAGTAGCGCCTAAAATAAATATAACCTTTATAAAAGAAAACAAACGACTAAACCATAAAGCGCGCTCCATCTTACGCAAGATACTATTGTTTTCTTGAGTCGTCTTGGCAGTCTCCTCAAGAAGATTTTTTTCATATGGTGGCATACTTAAAACATTATACCAAAAGAAATCTAATTTAAAAGATACGGGTTGCCATAAGGCAACACGTATAGCATGTTTACTTCCTTTTAAATCTCCCCGAAAGATTGGTGGGTATTTTTTGAAGAGAAGAAGGTTTTGAAAAAATATCTCCCTCTCGCCCTTGGTCAGACTTAGTCTCTAACCTAAAACCTCTAACTTTGGAAGAAGTCGGTTCAACAACCACGCCATTCCCATCAAAATAAACAACCTTGGTAGAGGTTTCTATCACGCTCATAATACATCCTCTTTTTTGGTTTTGTCCAAAGTATAAGATATCAAAAAATATTGCCCATGTCAAAAGAAATTAATATCAAACATCTTTTCTAGTCCCCTCGACAAGACCGCGATTACGCTTATCTCCTTCGGCTAAAACTTTTTCGTCAAAAAGTTTTGCCTAGGCACCGGCTCGTAAAATTTCCTGCTGAAAATTTTATGCTCCGCCGTTCGATTCCTGCACGCGAGCAAAGCAGTTTGCTCGCTCGAGTGACCAAGGTATTCCTTATCTTGTCCCCTCGACAGGAATCGAACCCATATCTCTTCCTTAGGACGGAATTGCTCTATCCATTGAGCTACGAGGGGATTATTAAACGCAAAAAAGTATCCTACCGCCCCCACAAGCCTCTTATATACCAAGCGCTTTTGAAAGTGTGGCTTTATCGAAACCTATAATAGTTTGACCGTCTATATCAATCACCGGTACGCCCATCTGGTGAGTCTTGTCTATCATTTCTTTCCTTTTTTCAAGATCTATGGCAACATCATATTCCTTATATTCAAAACCACGCTCTTTGAAAAAATCTTTCGCCATATGACAAAAATGGCATGTTGGTGTGGTGTAAATGGTTATTTTTTTCATATTTCTTAATGAAAAAGCTTATTAAAGTAAGATAAATCTATCATACTTTAATAAAACATCAAAATCTTCTAAAGGTGCGGGTACGGAGAATCGAACTCCGATCTACTGCTTGGGAAGCAATCATTCTACCACTGAACTATACCCGCATTGTTATATAAAAATAGGTGTGTGGACTTGGGAAGCAGTCGTTCTGCCACTAAACCATATCCGCATTATTATATAGGCATGGGGACTAAAAAATACTTTTAAACCAAGAAGCAAGATTGTCTATAATTGATGATTCTTTATCAAGAACATCCTCCGTGGCTGTGGCGTAGAGTATTACAGCTACATTTTCCCCATCCTTTTTTACATTAAACTTTTCTCGAATTTCACGCTCTACTCCATTTTCAGTTTTTAACCTATTTAGCTCGTTTTCAAGAAAAACTTCACGACTCTTAAGAGAAGCTATGTCCTCTCCTCTCTCAACCTTATCGGCAATCGCAAGTCTTTCTTTAAGATAAATATTCCAAACTCCTTTCGCCACCAAAACCAAAATAATAAATAGAAAAAATATCAAAACATTGGAGTAATAAAATTTAAACGGGCGTCTTTTTTGTTTGAACTCGTTCATCTATTTAGGGGTTATGGTAAAGTCTTTAGAATATAGTATAATTGATTTCAGTTTTTATTAAAACCCAACCCTTTTTAATTATTACCCATATAACCAATTCCAAAATGATATTCAATAAAAAAAATCAAAAGAAAATTCAATTTTTTTGGGCTATTACAGCGGTTATCATAATACTTTCAATGGTACTCGCCTATACCCCGATTTTTTTCTAACATAGGACTTACGAAATTGGCGCATTTCTGCGTTGCGCTTCACGAAATGTCGCTCACCATATGTGCCATATGTCTCACTCCATTTAGTTCGCGTTTCTTACAGAAACTGTACACCTCGTGGATTTTTTTTCGCATGGTTCAAAAAATCTCACAAGGTCTTGCGGCGCTGCGCACACTCGCGCCCCACCTCTCACTGCATCCGATTTCATAAGTCCTGCTAAAATCTAAATATCGGAGCGAAGCATTTTGAGAAAAGTTTCGCTTGGGATATTTACTTTTCCCCGTTCTTTCATTTTCTTTTTGCCACGTTTTTGCTTTTCAAGAAGTTTCATTTTACGGGTAATATCACCTCCGTACAAATACCCAGTCACATCTTTCCTAAGCGCCGATATACTGCGAGATGATATAATCCTGCCCAAAGCTTTAGCTTGAATTTTTGTAACAAACATTTGTCGCGGTAAAATATTGTATAAACGCTCAGCGGCTGATTCAGCCTCTTCTTCGGCTTTTTCCACAGACACCACTCTCGAAAAAGCCGGAACTGGTTCTTCGGCGACCAATATATCAAGACGGGTTACATTCGCCTCTCGCATGCCAATAAGCTCGTAAGAGAGGGATGCGTATCCGGAAGAAGCGCTCTTTATTTCATCAAAAAAGTGCCTCATAAGCTCTCGAAGAGGCATCAGTAAAATAACAGACATGCGATTGTCTCCAAAATTTTCTGTTTCTCCGATTTCCGCTTCTCTTGAATGGACACGCTTTAGAATTTCACCAACATAAACTGGCGGAGAAATAATTTTAACCCGCGCCCACGGCTCTTTTATTTCTTCTATGTCGCCATGGTCTGGAAAGAGTGACGGGGTGTAAACTTTAAGGGTTTTTCCATTCTTCAGTTTCACGTCATAGTTTATAGACGGAGTCGTAACAATCAATTTCAAATCAAATTCCCGTTTTAGACGTTCGGTGATAATTTCAAGATGAAGCATTCCAAGAAAACCGCATCTAAAACCGCGGCCAAGCGATCCTGAATGTTCTTCCTCAAAAGAAAGAGACGAATCTGTAAGTTTTAAACGAAGAAGCCCCTGACGAAGAGAATCAAATTCATCCTGACTTTCCGGATAAACAGACGCCCAGACCATAGGTTTAGGATTTTGATAACCGGAAAGAATCGGAGCCGGATTTTTTTCTGTGGTAACCGTATCGCCAATCAAAACAACCCCGGGCTTTTTAATACCCGACACAATGTAACCTATCTCACCGGAAGAAAGTGAATCAACGGGTTTCATTTCCGGAGAAAAAACTCCTATCTCCCCCGCTATAAAACGCTCGTTTGCCACTGAAAGTTTTAATACGTCGCCATGTGAAAACTTGCCGGAGAATATTCTGACATAAAGAATAATGCCTTTATGGTTTGAATATTGAAAATCAAAAACAAGAGCTTGCGACAAAAAATCGCTTTCAGAAACTTTAGGCGGTGGTATCTTTTTCACAATTTCTTCAAGAAGCTCCTCCACACCCTCCCCTGTTTTGCCGGAAGTGTGGATGATGTCATCCACCCTGCAATCAAGAAGTTTTACCATTTCCTCTTCCACATCTGAAATTCTAGCAAGTGGTGAATCAATTTTATTAAGAACCGGAATAATGGCAAGGTTATTTTGTTTAGCCAGAGAAAGAGTGGTCAGGGTCTGAGCTTGTACCCCTTGAGTAGCGTCAACAAGAAGGAGACATCCCTCAACCGCTTTCAGTGCTCTTGAGACTTCATAAGAAAAATCAATATGCCCAGGTGTGTCAATCAGATTCAAGATGTATTCCTGCCCTTCGCTTCGCTCAGGACCGTCAGGATGCCAGAGCATCCTGACGGGCTGCATTTTAATTGTAATTCCACGCTCTCTCTCAAGCTCCATAGAATCAAGAACCTGATCGCGCATTTTGCGCTTTTCAATAGTGTTAGTAACTTCAAGCAGTCTATCAGCCAGGGTGCTTTTACCGTGGTCAATATGGGCAATAATTGAAAAATTTCTGATACGATGATAATCCATAGCTATCTATACTACCTAAACATTGAGCAAAAGCCAGTCCTGAAGACAACATTTCATTGCTCAAAGTGAGCAGTAAACTTAAGTTATTGTGTCTGTCTGGACAACGTCTGTTTTAAAAATCCGAAGTTTGAGTGATTTTGTGATTTCAAAAAACTCCTCATTTTTAAATATATAAAGGGCAAAAATACCAAACGCTATTCCGCTAAGACCTGAAAGAAAACCTTGGAAAAAGATGCCGGTAAATGTATCCAAGTTGAAAAACTTTCCAAAAAATTGAAGCCCTTGATAACTTACGAACCCTATTAAGGCGGACGAGGACAAACTGTGAAAAGCCGTCTTTCCAATTTCAAAAGAGAAAGGCGAGAAAAAACGTCTAAAGAATACCCAAAATAAAATGACATTTAAGAAAGAGCCGATGCTGTACGCAAGAGGTATTATTAATATTGCGGTTCCCGATAAATCAGGAACCCGCATAATGACTTCAATAAAGTTTTTAAATAGAGCGTTTGAGGAAAAAAGCAAAAGGCCTGTATAAGCCAAAATTACAATAAGAGAGGATGAAATGAGAGATATTATTAGGGGTTTTTTGGTGTCTCCGGCCGCATAGAAAGCTCTTATAAATAAAAGGGAGATATTCTGAGCTATGATCGATACAACAAGAAGAGCGAGAGCGGCAGCTGTAAGTCTAGTGTTTTGCCAGGAAAAAGCGCCGGAACCTAAAACCACCCTGACAATTTGGGCGCGAAGGACAATAAATAAAACCAAGGCCGGTAAGGACCAAAATATTATGTGCTTTAAAGCGGTCGTAAAGTGGTCAAGAAATTCTTTTTGTTCTTTTTTAAAAAAATGCCTGGCCAAAATTGGAAAAGCCGCCACCGAATAACTAGCGCCGATTGTCGCTACCAATACAGATTGGAGATTAAAAGAAAAACTTAAAATTGAAATCGAGCCAACCCCCATCAAAGAAGCAAAACCAAAAAGAATAAGAAGCGTAATGTGATTTAAAGAAAGAGCCAAAGTGCGAGGCAAAGATAAAGACAACAGGCGCTTAATTTCATTAAAATCCCAAACAAAGGTAAATTTAGGAAAAAGACCTTCAGATAAAATAAAAGGAACTTGGGCCAAAAGATGAAAGATCGCTCCCAATATAACACCGTAGCCTAATCCTGATATTCCATAAAATGGGTAGAAAAAAACTATGCCGATTATAATGCCAATATTATACAGAAGAGGAGAAATGGCGGATATAAAAAATTTTCTGTAGGCTTGAGTAATGCTTCCAAGAAGGTTTGAAAGACCTAAAATAAGAGGAGATAAAAGTAAAAGTCTGGTAAGAAAAATCAAGTCAGCATCATACCCTTTACCAATAATACCCGGAAAAATAAAAGGAATAATTGAAGGAGTAAACCATGCGACAATGAGAGCAAATATTGAAACGGCAAGAAAAAAAACCGAAAAAACAGAGTTAAGAAATTTTTTTGTTTCTTCTTTGCCACTTTCGATTTTACCGATAAGAATTGGTATAAGAACAGTAAGAGAAACGAGTGAAGCAACTGAAAAGAATATAAAATCCTGAACACGAAAAGCTGAGTAGTATACGTCAAGCTCTATACTCGCCCCGAATGTATGAGCCAAAAGACGGTCTCTTATCAGGGCAAGAATTTGTGAAGCAATGGCTGAAAAAGCTAAAATATAAGCAGCGGCATGCACACTTGACACATCGGTACTTAATAAGCTAATAAGACGGCGGACCATAATGCCTCTACTATAAGTTACCGGATCGATCTGGCTCTTCAATAGGAGCCTTTTTTCTCTTCTCTGGCTTATCATCAAGCGGTGGCGCCACTTTTGAAAAAGCGTCTTTTCCAGCCCGAAGATTATTTAATATAAATTTAACTTCTTGATTTGTCGGATTAGTTTTTTCAATATTTTCAAACTGAATAATGGCATCTTCTTTTCTCTCAGATTTGTCATAAGAAAGACCAAGAAAATAACGGGCGTTCGCGTAAGACGGTTCAAGAGCGACGGCTCTTTCAAGAGAAGTTATGGCTTTTTTGTATTCACTGTTGTTGTAATAAAGAAAGCCTAATTGAAAGAAGACTGCTGAATCGTTGGGAGAAATAATTGACGCAGACTCAACATATTTAATGGCCCCTTTTAAGTTACCCTCCGCCACCTCAATTTGAGACAAAAGAAATATGGCATCTGTATAATTCCCTTTCAAATCAAGAGACTGTTTTATAAAATTTCTGGCAGCCTCATTTTGACCATTAGCCACCTCAAGGTTGGCAAGTGAAAGTAAGATTGCTGGATTTGTGGGATTTATTTTTGCCGCCTCAATATAATTGGATTTAGCGTTTTCATAAGCTCCGGCAATTTTAAGCGAAACAAAAACTTCATATGTTTTAGCCAAAGAAACCCAATTCTGGTAATTTGCAGGGTTAATATCCCTAGCCCTCTGGGCTGATTGAATTGCGCCGCCCATAAGAAACGAGAACTTTTCTCTAATCTCTTCCGATGGAGTAGTGGGTGTAACTTGGCTTGCGACTATATTCAGATTGATAAGCGCAATTTCGGAAAGACCGCGATAATAAATGTCATCTTCGTTTACCGAGATAGCCTTCCTTAGGTTTTGTTCCGCACCCTCAAGACCAGAAGTGGTATTAAAAATTGAAAGAGCGTTATTAAAATAAGCAAGGGAGATGTAACGCTTGGCAACCATAATAATGATTGTGGCGGAACTGACAATAAAAACTATAGATAAAATCAGAACAGCAAAACGTTTTGAAGGTTCTGTGTTCCAAGAAAAAGTTTTTTCACCAATGTCAGCGCTTACTATAAATGACGCCAAGCAAGCTCCTGTAAAAATAAAAGCAAGAGCGAACGGGACGGTTGATGTCGTATAAAAAATAGACATGATCCATAAATAAGAGGCGCCCACAAATGAGGTGACGGATAAGTAATAGGCGAACAGGTCCTCTCTGGGTTTTTTAATTATCCGAACGCTGCTATAGAAAAAAGCAAATAAGAAAATAATCCAGAAAAGGGCACCGAGAATACCCACCGAGACAAAAGCACTCGGAATAATTCCTATCCCAAAATTAAAATCAGCATTCCAGAAAGCGCTTTCATTAACAACCTTTGGTCTATATTTAATCCATTCTGTATAAAACTGGTTTGGGCCAACGCCAGTCAAAGAATCAGTCTTGAGAGTATTTATGGCGATACCAAATGTCGTAGCCCATGAAGGTCTGGCTTCCAATTGAACCAAATTTAGTTTTTGGGAAATATAATCACCGACATCAAGATTTGGATACTCCTTCGAAAAAAACTGACTGCCTGTGATTAAAAATATAACAGAGAATAAGATGACCACCAACGGAACCTTTGGCAACTTCAAAAAATCTCTATCTTTAAACTCCAGGATTTTGTTACCTTCGGAATCAAAGACTTTTGCAAAAACAAAAGAGTAAACAAACAAGGCAAGAGCAAAAAGGCCAACCGCATACCAAACTGAATTGAAATTAATAACAGAAAGAGCCAATAAAGACAGAGCAGTGGCAACATGGAGAAGAAAGCGGAGAATGCCCTTGGGTGGAAGAATCTCAAGCATCACCATAGAGAGAATAGTAATCAATCCAAAGAAAACTCCAAAATCATTCCAAGAACCGATCAGATTTGAAACCGAAGTGTTAAGAATGCCAAAACTAAAAACCCCCGGTCCTGCAACGAGGCGTATAAAACTGAAAATAAATAAGACAAAAAACGAAGAGAATATTGCTATGTAAAGATTAAATATTGACTGCTTAGTGTGAAAAAACTGTGTTATGAGGAATGATATTAAAAAGAAAGATAGGATAGAGAAAGCAGTATCTAATTCAAATCCTCTACCGACGATGCCCTGAAGTACTGATTTTGAAAACAGTGCTGAAATAAAGTAAACAAAGACAAGACCTAAAAGAGAGGCTAACGCAAAAGATTGAGGGATGACAACTCTGCCAACTCGAATTCGATCAACAATCCATGCCACAAAAAGTGAGATAGAAAAAATGAAAACCAGCAAAGCTTTTCCAGCCTGAAATGGTAAAAGTGAAGAAGGGAAAACGAAAATGGGAAGAAGGAAAACAAAAGCGGTTAAAAACAAAGCCCCGAATTTATCTAGAAAAGTTTTTTTCTCCGCCAACTCAATTGTATCCATAATTCTAGTTTTTTATATTATTAATTCACATCAGTGATTATATCAAAGATTTGTAAAAAACCGAATTGGGCCAACACCAAAAAGACCTTATTTCTATTTTAGGCGCAGACATTCGGCGGTTTAATTAATTGATGATCTTTCAAAAATTCATTCGGCGTTTGGCCGTTTAAACCGCAATGCTCTAGTTTGACGTCAATCTCGACTAATTCTCCCGGTAACCTTTCCGCTTTGATGTATTTGTATTTAATTTTTCGGACTCGATATTTGCGTACCAGTCCTTCTTTTTTCAAAATCTTTCCGATAGTTCCTCAGACTCTTCAACAGACTTCATGAGAAAGTTTAAATCGGTTGCTCCGGTGTCCCTTTCACATGTCCAGACTGACAATGGATCAGAGTTTGAGAAACACTTTCATCTGTACCTTGAAAAGACGGGGGTAACCCACTTCAACACCTACCCCCGCTGTCCCAAGATGAATTCCGAGATTGAAAGGTTTAACAGAACGCTCTCAGACGCTTTCATCAAACAAAATCGTTACCTTCTAGCTTACGACATTGACGCCTTCAACCAGAAGCTGATTGACTGGTTGCTGTGGTACAACACCAGACGTCCTCACTGGTCATTAGGGCTGATTTCACCTTTGAGGTATATTTGTAATCAATTACCAGAAAAGTCTCATATGTTGTGGACGGATACAACTATTTGACAAAATGATATCTTACGTAGTATAATTAAGGTTAGAGAAACAGCTTAGGAGGTGGTTAATGGAAGTTACCAGTTCTTCAAAGTATTCCACAGAGGTAAAAGTGGGGGAAGTAACTCTCCACTTCAGCCTAACAGAAAGAGGAGTTTGGCTTACCGCCAAAAGTTCTTACGGCCCAAGATACGTTGAAAAAGTAAAATTCAACGAAGCTCGCCGTCGCGCAACGGAGGCGATAGCATCGCATCATTTTGCGCCAAGAGATACGGAAAGTATCGTAAGATTGGCGATACCTTATGTATACCTTCACGAGAGTATTGACGCGGCAGTAGAAGCTCTTTTCTCCAGTTTAAAAATTCCACAACACAGCTTTCTCAAATGGCTGGTTGCCGGAGAAGTTAAAAAAGAAATGGGCAGCAGGTCAAAGAAGCGAGCCGAAAAGCGCGCCGAGATTCTCAAAAAAGAAGTGGACAAAAAAGAAGAAGAAAGACGGCAGTTTGTTTTACCTCTTTAAATTTTATATGCGACGTAGAGCGAGAGACGAAAAATCAGAATTTTTCGTCCGAGCCGAGGAGCATATATAGGTCAAAAACCTATATCAGGGCGCGCAACATATTGCGCGCCCGATTTTATTCCTCCTCCCCCTCCTCCTCTTGTATAAAGCCCCCGGACTGCAAAGTCCAAAGTTTTTTGTACAAACTATTTTCTTTCGCAAGTAATTCTTCATGCGTTCCGGATTCGGTTATGTTTCCTCCATCAAGAACTATAATCCTATCCATTTTTTTAATAGTGGAAAGGCGGTGAGCAATAACGATAGTGGTTTTTCCTTTCATTAAATTTTCAAGAGCGTCCTGAATAAGACTTTCCGAGTGGGAATCCAGACTTGATGTCGCTTCATCAAGAAGAAGTATCGGAGCATTTTTCAATATTGCCCGAGCTATAGCGACACGCTGTCTTTCACCTCCTGATAGTTTTATGCCGCGTTCTCCAACATAAGTATCGTATCCTTTCGGAAGATTAAGAGCGAACTCGTCGCAGTGAGCGAGCTTCGCGGCTTCAATCGCTTCTTCTTCAGTAGCATCACTTCTTCCATACTTTATATTTTCAAGAAGAGTCCTATGAAAAAGAAGAGGGTCCTGCGGGACAAGACTTATACTTTTCCTCAGACTCTCTTGAGTAACGGTCTTGATATCCTGACCATCAACTAAAATTTTTCCGCCAGCAGGCTCATAAAAACGCAAAAGCAATCTAAAGAAAGTGGATTTTCCGGCTCCAGAAGGTCCAATAAGGGCAACCTTTTCTCCGCTTGAAATAGTAAGATTGACTTTATCAATGACCACTCGCGTTTCATTAAAACTGAATATTAAATTTCTAAATTCAATTTCCCCTTTTGAAACAGAAATCGGAATGGCGTTTATGATGTCTCTAACATCGTGAGGTTTTGCTAAAATCTCCGCCATTTCTTTTCCATCGGCAAAACTTTCGTACACATCTCGGATAATACGGCTAAAATCCCAAAGTCTTCCCACAAGGTCAAAGAAATAAACCTGAATCAAAACAAACGTGCCGATGGTAAGCAGGCCTTCTTGCCAATAATTAATCGCATAATAGAAAAGAAAAAATTCCATTCCTATCGAAAGAACAGACTGGACTCCCTCAATCATGGCGTCAAGATTCCAACGCAACCGCTGAAGACGGGCCTGAATTAAGTTCACTTCCTTAAAATTTTTCTTTTCCCCGAGAGCGCCCGTAAAGAGCTGTATGGTATTTGAGTTGCTAATGGAGTCAGATAAAACGGCCGTCGTCCTTGAGTCCGCCTCCGCGCCTTTTATGTCATATTTTAGTTTCCATCTTGCGAAAAGGTAATTGCATAAAATAAATATAAACAACCAAAACAAAAGGGCGTACATGATTGTCCGGTTTATGAAAAACAATACCGTCAAAACTCCTCCTAGACGTATGATAAGAGGTATAATGTTCCAAATAATTCTGTCCGATAGTCGCTCAAAAGCTCTAGCGCACCTGTTTACTTTTTGGACCAGAGAACCGGTAAAATTATTAGCGAAAAATGTATATGAGTGTCCTAAAAGATATTCGTATGAATGCTGTTTTAGATCTGCCATTACCATAGGCTGAAAATGAGCATTGGCAAATGAAGCGATACGCCATCCGACCCAGCCTAAGATATTTACAGCCAATATGGTCAGGATTGTCTCTATAAGTTTCGGCGCAAGCAAAGCTCTGTTCCCTTCCATCCCGAGAATGTCAAAAAAATCTTTATAGATAAGTGGTATCCATATAACAGTAATTCCGCCTGAAATAACACCTGCAAGTATTATATAGGCTGAAAGCTGGTGTTTTTTTACTTGACTTAAATAAAGAGAGAGTACGGCTTTAATGGAAACGCCGTTTTCTTTTTTTGTTGGCGATGAAATATTCATAGCAACTCACTATAGCATTTTAAGGTTTTAAAAGTCTTCATAAGGCGGAAATGTCCGAAGGCGCGAAGCCGTATGCGCTTGCCCCACACCACCCATGCGCGCACAAATCCCACCGTGAGAGACAGCACGGCGGCTCCCCAAGAAAAACAAACTATTCGAATTTAATGGTTTCTTGAGCTTTGGAATAAATATCAACTCTACTGCTAACATCTACTCTATTAACCAGCCACCCTCGCAACTCACATTGACGAATAAAATCATTTATCCTATTAACTCCGTTGATTTCTTTAAGCGTCACTACAAGACCAAAATTAACCCCACCGTTTCGCTTGATTATCCTGTCTTTGGTTTTAATACTCAATCCCCACAATCCATCTCTGTAGGATTTCAGAGCGCGTACCTTGTCAGAAAATACTTTCTTAATGTGCTTTACGTTATCCCATTTTCTGTAAAACTCCCTCGCTGTCCCTTCATAAATATAATGCTTCACCCCATCCTCGGGACTTTGCACATTATTATTTATCGTTTTAATTTTTCCCTTATCGTCAATCCTGCCAAAATATATATCTAACTCGGTGTCGGTGTAATCAACCCCTTGGTTTATCGAACATTTTGGGAAATAGCATAAAGTCGCCCTTGCTACGAATGGGTGCGCCTCATTATCTTTTGGTACGGGTAAGTTATAGTTATAAGTATCCCACTTCTCCGCAGTCCCATTGATGACAAATTTAATCTCGTCATCGGCCGCCTTTATAATACTGTCTATTTCTTTAGGTACGACTCCAAAACCACGAAATGAAGCTATCTTAAAGTCATTAGCTGTATTGTGCCATTCAGCGGCTGCATCTATAATCAATGCCTTGGCAACTTCTCGGCTAAAACCAAGCACCTCTATCAAGTATGCAACTTTTCTAGCAACCCACGGTGTCGCATAGGAAGTACCCGTACGGAGCCCCTCACCAGTAGGCGTACATACGCGAACATAGTCTTTCTTATCTCCACCGAAAAAACTGACATCCGGCTTGGTGAAGAATGATAGTATTGGGCCTTTTCTGGAGTAAGATGCAGGCTTTCCACTTTTATTTGTTGAATTTACCACAATACTATTGATCGAATCCGCGGGAGGGCCAACTCTTTTTTCGTTAGCGTCATCGGTACGCTTATTGGTACCAGCAACTATAAAGATGACATCATTTTCGTATTGAATTCTATCAAGAGTAGAGGCCTCGGGCGATATAAAATTCTTGTTTGCCTCCCTATCTGCACCCAACGACAAATTCCACACCTTTATTTTAGGATTTGCAATCACAATTTCTTCTATCTTTTTCATAATGACAAAGGCACTGTATTGCCCTTGTGCAGCAACCCCAAAGTGCTTAACCCTAAATCTGCCACAGCCATCATCCAAATCAGGGTTAATGGCAGGTCCATCAACGATTATTGAGCTTACAGAGGTACCATGATCAAAGTCTTTCGACTCTACTGGTATCTCATCGCCTATCATTTTTTCAAATTCAACCCATTCAGAAAAATATACACTTTTATCAAATAATGTATCTATCACGCCTATAACCGGTTCGTCTTTCGGCGCAGGTATAGTCATTGTAGATTTTGACTCTGAATCTTGAACAACGTCTTCAAGGCTTAGTTTCGTTATGTCTTCCGTTGCCATTGCAACGAGGTATGGCGCCTTTTGCAACAGAAGTTTGATTTCGTCTGGATATAACAATAGGGTCGTTGGACTCAGTAGTTTGCTTTGGTCTACATGTATACCAATTTCAGACATAAGAGCCTTAGTCTCTTTGTCTGTTTTGTATATTGTAATGATGGACTGTTCTGCCGTATTCGCGCTATTGTCGGGTATCTTGAATCCCTCGATGTAGTGAGTGTCTACAACAATATTTCTAAATGTTGTTTTGGCTATACCGTATCGACTGTAGTCAATACTCACATCATTTAGCTGGTCTATATTGTCATAAGTTATTCGACCATTGAAGTTTTCGTCAATTAAATTTATGCACGCGTTTATATTTTTTATAGTGTTACCAACAATCGCGTCGCTAACATAGTGCGTGATAATATGCTTTCTCCCTTTTTCCTCGTCGGTAAATTCATTAAATCTGGCACCTACAACAGATTCGTTTGCAGGACTACTGAAAGTAGATAAGTAGCCAGCAATTCGATTGCTTTTCGCGATGACATCAATGTAACAGACATCAACCAAGCACCCATCAATAAAGCTTTGTCTCTTCCAAATAGCTCTCAAATTTTCAAGTTCGGACAGTAACTTTTTTAACCGATCCGAAGCGATACTTGAAGCCTTTGCAGGAATATTTCTAGGACCTGGCGTGCTACCGTGGGGTCGTTCCTGAAAAGTTCCCTTTAACTGTAAAAGATCATTCATGATTTTTTATGAGTTTATCTCTCTCCCAACTTGACTCTTTGAAACGCCAGTCAATAATTCAATTTCCCTAACTGTAAATCCCTTTTTGCGTAACGATTTCAAATCTGAAGAATCATTTTTTAAATCAATCGATTCATATATTTTTCTCAAATAATCGTACTCATTATTTTTATCGCTAAACGCCAACGACGTTTTGATCGTGTTTTTCAAATCACCTGGGAATGGAATATGCTCTACCGTAGTTAAAATTTTTCTGAAAAGGCGCATATCACGTCCAGCGAATTTAAACTTCGTTAAAAAATGATTAAGGATTGATTCAGCTACTGCGATAAGTTCATCTTGTGAGTATCGGTTAAAGTTCACAACGGCATCAAAACGCCTTATTACCGCTTTATCAAATTGTTTATATAGATTGGTAGTAGCAATGAGAATAATATTATCGTCTAGCCCATCAAGCCCCTTGAGCATAGACGACGTGACACGACCCATTTCGCGAAGATCATTTGAATTTATTCGGTCAAGAGCAATAGCATCTATTTCGTCAAACAAAACAATAACCCTGTCTGGTTGTGATAGGCTACGGAGTTGTGAGAAAACAGCTCCTAGATTTTTAGAAGTCTGACCGAGCTTACTATCAATCACGGCATCAAAATCAACCGCATAAAGATCGCGTTCAAGAATTCGTGCGATTTGTTTCGCGGTCTCAGTTTTTCCAGTCCCAGGATCTCCCTCGAATAAAAATTTATTTACCCCAGCGCGATGCTCTATCGAGTTTATGATGCCAAAAATGTCATTCTTGATTAAATTCGGTAGCGGTAGAGCGGTCTCACTGGTTAAATCAACCTTGGTAAAAAATGGCAGATCGTCTCTGTTGTCTTGAGGAACGAAAGTATTCGTTCCAGACAAAACCGCCATTATGTATTGAGCTAATTCAGAGTCACCGACTGAATCAAAATATCTTGCTATGTCGTATGCCTCCTTTTTGAAGCCAGCATCATTATTTTCCGCATGGTACTTGATTAAGTTTAAAATGTTTTTCTTGCGCATATTATTGTTTCCCTCTACAAAGTAGATTGTAGCATACGCTCGGGACAAAAGATATCCACTTTGGGACAAATTGGTGGAAACAAGATCCCCGCTATTTTTAAGCGGGGTTACTTCCCAGACTTTCTCCGGTTATCATCTTTGCATAACATCTGACAATTTCCTGCAATCGTTTTGCCTCCCTCGTGCCAGGGGGTAATATGATCGGCCTCCATTTCCTCAATCTCAAATTTCTTTTTGCATTTTATGCAGACACCTTTTTGTCTCTCATACGCCTCACGCTTCATTTTGTCGTTGAATGCGCGAATAGAAAGGTGTCTCTCGTCTCCGGTCAGCAAGTACGGATAGATGCCGGATTTTTTCGTTACATCCTCATCCTGCATCAATCGGGCAACCTCAGCTTCCAATTTAGCGGCGTTTAATTTCTTATCTTTGAATTCGTTGTATAGCTCACCCCAATTTACGCTCGCCATTTCCTTGCGATGATTCGAGAATGTCTTGCGTACCCATGCGATGACGTTTTGGAAGTAATTCCACAATTTATCTGCATTCTCGTCGTGCTGGTGTTTTGCCATGTAGTCCGCAATCTCGCTGTTGTTTATCCATGACAATGCAGTTTCCAAGTATTCTTGACGAATTGGCGAGCCTTTGAGGAGTGAACCGCCATCGTTTGCGAGAAGATACGCAGCGCAGTTTGTTTTACTGAATTTGAGCTTTGCGTCCGAAAGCCACGGTCCCGTATAGACAGCATTGCGTAATTCTTGATCGGTCAATTTTTCGCCCGCGATGTTAATTGTCTTGAACCAATCCAAGCGTTCTTTGTCATTACCCTCGCAGAAATAAATCATCAACTCGTAATCAAGTATCTGATCTTTTTCTTCTTGCGTAAGGTTTCCAAAGTAGCGATCATTAAGCGAAAAATCGCCCTCAACATATTGCCCGATACTGATGGTGCGTTGCTGTCCATCAAGCACTTCATAACCGCCGTCTTCTTTCACCATCCAGTACATAACATTGAGCGGAAAGCTTTGCTTGATAGTTTCTAACACAGCGTCGCGTTGGTGTCCCTTATATACAAATTCACGCTGATATTTCGGACGAATATCAAGCTTTCCAGCATATGCAACAACACCCTCCTCGGCACTATCCTTGTAGCCGTTTATGACATCGCGTATTTTGATTCTGTTAAGTTCAATTTTCATATTATTTTTTTCGTTTAATAACTATTCGCTTATATAGTGGCGTCTTTGCTACAACGGGTCCATTCCACATAATTACCTTGTCTTTTGTGTGAGTTTCTGTTTTGACTGCACCCAACTCTTCGCCGTGAGCTCCTGCATTGAAACTTCCAATGATTTCAAATTGGTTTGGATTATATTTATCAAGAAAGGTTATTGGCACACCCATTTCACCATCATAACCATCTGGAATTTCTGAGTATTTTGAAACCTCAATTGCATTGTAATTATCATATGTTGGGTATTCTTCGGGGGTGTATTTTTTGTATAAGGTCAATTTTTCATGACGCTTCGTTGTGTCTAGGTTTGTGAACCACATAATTCGTCCCATGCTGAAATATTTTATACCATCTTCAATCTTGATTCTTGATTCGGTTTGTATATCATAGTCGCTAGGGACCTGGAACCATTTTGTACCTCCATTGTCATATCCTAACCATAACCTGTTCTCTTTAATCGGTTTAAATATCTCTTTATAAGAAATCGCATTTTGATCTCCGAGGATCAAAAAATTCTTTTTGTGCTCAAGAAGTTGTGTGACGTACTCACGAAATAATGAAAACGGTGGATTTGTTACAACAATGTCAGCTTGCTTAAGGAGTTCTATGCTTTCTGGACTTCTAAAGTCACCATCACCTTTTAGCGGAGACCACTCGTTGTTCTTATTGGCTTTAAGTTGTTCGGCAATATCGGACAAGTCAAAAGCACCGTCATCATTAATGTCGCCAGCCTCGTTGATAATGAATTTGTTAGCCGTTGTTTTTGGACGACCTTTTGGTTCTACTGGCTGTCTCACAATCTTATCTTCATAATTAAGAAGAAGAGATGGCTGCAATACAAGCTCTGTATTAGCAATAGGAGACGGTTTGTAGCTAGTAGCGATAAGTTTTTTTAAACCCAATGTATTAAAATTGGCGGCAAAATATTTAAAGAAATTACTCTCGAATGGATCATCGCAGTTGCAATATACAACTTTACCCCGAAACTGATCTTTGTAGCGTTTCACTTCTTTTTCAATATCAACAAGTTGAGTATAAAACTCATCTGTCTTAGCAGTCCTTGCCGAATGTAAGTTTTTGTTTAAGGATTTTGTCATAACTATTTCAAAAGATCGTCAAAATCGCAGCTAATGAGGTCTTCCTTGCGAAGAACGATCTGCTCTTTCTGATTCAACTTGTCTGCAGTAACGCGGATAAGTTTTGTCGTCAGCGTATCGCCAACAAGCTCGTAGTTAACTTTCTTTAGGTATGCTTCGATTTTTTCATAAAACAGCGAAGCGTATTCTTTCTGCTTTTTTTCCGAGGTCGGATTACTGCTCACACCGTTCGCTCCGAATTCAATATGGTCGCTCACGGTATTGTTGATCGTAAACGAAACCTCGATATCTTTAAAGAGGAACCAGTACTCGCTCAAATTGCAAATAATCCGCACATGGTCGCCCTCTTTCGTGCTGTATTCAAATATGAAAGAGAACACATCGGTACGAAAATCTTCAAAAACTCGCACCTTTTCAAATTTCGATATAGTTCTTATTTTGTAAGCATCGCGCAGTCGAAAGAATATGTCACGCCAGTTGGTAAGCCAGTTAGAGACATAGCGAGGATCAAGAAAAAGTGGCGTGAGGTCGTTTTTCAAATTTTCTTCGCTCACAGCATTCATTTTTACTGCAAGTTTGGTAAAGAGTGTACGATAATCCTTTGCCTCCTCAACATTCTTTGCCTTGAGATAACCGAGGTCGGGCACGATCTTTTTCCCCATGTACCAAAGTAAATCGTAAATATCTCGCCCTTTTTCTTCGTAGATAGCTTCGCCGACGCCTCGCGTTCCGCGCAAGAAGATCGCGGCAATCTTGCTGGCCATAAGAGAGGAGAGATTATATGTCCGAATCACGAATGATAACTGCCCATGATTCTGTGGAATTCGCTCTGTCACAACGCCGGAAGCTGGCGAGAAATGGTTGAGGTCAACTTTTATATGCACCCATTCGGAAGCGTATCCTTCTATCAGACTGCCGGCTCGGAATTTAAGCGTTATGCCCCTATTGTTAGTGGTGGAGATTTTCAGAAATTCAGAATCAATGCTGTATACCTTTGAAAAGTGTTTTTCTGCTTCCTCTTTCAGCTCGTTTAGAAAGTCGTTTTCAATCTTGTGGCTTATTTCGAAATCCAAATCAACAGACATACGATCAAGGTCGTAACAAATGCGAAGTGCAGACCCACCGTACATTATCCATTTGCTGAATTCTCCATGGTGGTAAATAAAATCAAGAACGTAGAACTGCAACTCCTCTTTCAGAGCATTGAGACGTGTTTCGGGATCAGTAATACTAACGCCGTATACTGAAAGGCCATCAAGCTTGCTTTTCAAAATTGTTAATATCTGTTCACTCATGGATGTATGTTTTTACTTTTTCATAAAATTTGCTTCGTTCCACTTCATCCATCTCATCAATGTCTATCCTTAGCTCTTCAACCATCTTCCCAACATTTTCAAGACTAACGCCTCGAAACTGCCGCGTTCTAAAATACAAGAGATCGAACAGCGCTTTAGAAGGCGAAGCAATGAAGAAATCAAACTTGCCTTTTATAAGCGAATAGTCGGAGAAAAGATCTTTCTGGATTGAGTGATACGAAAAAGTGCCCGCTCTTGTTTCATAATCCCTTGTAACTTTTGGCGTTACCGAGGTGATTGAGCGAATTGCTTCCGTCGCGAGGTTGTAATACTGGAGAGCAGTCCATGAACTTACATATGACGGTGTCCGGATGATATTTGCGAGGTAGAGTGAATACGATATATCGCTTTTGTTTCTGTTGAAAAAATCTGCCGATAGATATAAGCCCCTTTTTAGAGGCAGAATTTCTTTACGCGTCAAAAAGCGGCTAATGTAGGTATTAACCGTGCTGTTCTTTAGCCCCAACTGGCTTCCGAGCTGATATATCGTGCTCTTGGTGAAATGGGGTAAATTATCAAGCTGTTCCAACAGGTTTTTCTTGCTTTTCATAACTATGACAATAGTGTATCATATATGAAATGACTGGTCAAAGCCTGTAATTAATGAAGCCCGACCGAGCCCCGTTTCCGCCCCCTCCTTCGCTAAAGCTACTGGCGGGCAAGCATTACAATTTTAAAAAAATCCCCCCCGCGAAAAAAATAAGCATGGAAAGGCGGAACGGGGCGAGGGCGGAGCGCGAGGAACGCTTTGCGTGCAAAAATTATGTGAGCCACAATAATTTGCTCGCCGTCGCTCACAAATTTTCCAGCCCCGGACTCAGTTGTTTTTCTTACTAGAAAAACATACTTCCGTCTTCACAAAGCACAGAAAAAGAGCACAGCAGTGTACTCTTTTTCGTATAAGTGGAGCTAAAGGAATTTTTGGGAGGCTGAATTTGATATACTGCGGCTCTACTAGAA
>CAYGDB010000004.1:12804-31770 GCA_964348535.1 uncultured Candidatus Saccharibacteria bacterium | reverse complement strand
TGAATTTCATACACTTGATTTTATCAAGTGTTGCAGTTACTTGTTGAACTTATGCTGAAATTAAATCCTAACTCATAACTCATACTTCATAATTCATATTCTGCGCTATAATGACGTGAATGGTTCACGAATTTGATGAAGAAAAACAAAATCGTCGGCTTGAAGAACTTCTAAAAAAAGAGGAGGAAGACCTTGCTCAAACCCTCTCTAACAAATACGGACTTCAATATCTTGACCTCTCCCAAACTTCCATCTCAACCGACGCTCTTAGACTTTTGCCTGAAACAGAGGCTAGAGAAGGTAAACTTGCGGTTTTTGACATAGTAAATAGAAAAATCAGCGTGGGAGTTCTTTCTCCGCAAAATCCAAAAACACTTGAGATTATAGAATTTCTCAAAGGGCGTGGCTTTACGCCCAACCTTTATATGGTCTCAACGGCCAGCCTCGAAAGAGCATGGTCACGCTATAAAGAAATTTCATTCGCTTCTGAAGTAAAAGCCGGCGTTCTTGATATTTCAAATGAGGAAATTCAAAAATTCATAAGTAAAGCCGGGACAATAACCGACGTTCGTGTATTGATTGAAGAAGTTTTAAAAATGAAAAAAGGGTTCCGAATATCCAGAATACTTGAAATTATTTTGGCCGGCGGACTTTCCATGAACTCTTCCGACGTCCACATAGAACCGGAGGAATCTTATGCAAGACTAAGATACAGACTGGATGGTTTGCTGACAGACATACTTGATTTTGACCTTGAAACATTCGCCCTTCTTTTATCCAGAATCAAACTTATTTCCGGCCTAAAACTAAATGTCAAAAAAAGCGCCCAGGACGGACGCTTTAGTGTTCAAATAGATACCACGAGCATAGACATACGAACTTCAATTCTACCTGGGGCGTACAGCGAGTCGGTGGTTCTCCGAATTTTAAATCCAGAAACAATTTCAGTTCCAATGCAAGAGCTTGGAATTGAGCCCGCCCTGCTTAGGATACTTGAGCGCGAAATAAGAAAACCAAACGGTATGCTTTTAAATACCGGACCGACCGGAAGCGGTAAGACAACCACTCTTTACGCTTTCCTTAAACAAGTACATGGTCCCGGCATTAAAATTATTACGATTGAAGACCCTATAGAATACCATTTGCCCGGCATTGTTCAGACCCAAGTGGAAGAAAACAAATACACTTTTGCCGAAGGTCTTCGTTCAATTCTCCGCCAAGACCCGGATGTCATTATGGTCGGTGAAATTCGCGACTCGGAAACCGCTGACATTGCCATTAACGCCGGATTAACGGGACACCTTGTCTTTTCAACCCTTCATACAAACAACGCCGCCGGAGCTTTCCCCAGATTGATAGACCTCGGGATAGACCCCAAGGTTATAAGCTCAGCCATCAATGTTGTCATGGCCCAGCGTCTCGTTCGCAAACTCTGCGGCAAATGCTCTAAAAAAATAGAAATTCCAGAAAATAAAAAAATCTTTATTGAAAAAATACTAAAAAATATCAGAGCTGATCTTGGAGGTATCCAACATCAATATATTTTTGAACCGGTCGGGTGTGAAGCTTGCGGTGGTATAGGTTACAAAGGAAGAATAGGAATATTCGAAGCAATTATAGTTGACGAAAACATAGATAAAATCATACGCGAAAGTCCTAGCGAGCGTGATATAGAAAAAGCCTCCGAGATTCAAGCCATTTTGACAATGATCCAAGACGGGGTTGTCAAAGTTTTGCACGGAGTAACATCACTTGATGAGCTGGGTCGAGTCATTGATCTTAATATTTAGATAGGATCAAAGGTCTTACTTTTGCGCAACAAAATGAAAGTTTTACTAGTTTGCAAAAACTTCTTTATCTTCGTAATCTTAAGATAGAAATCCAAAACAATACTCTCTAAGGAATGCTTCCTCCGCAAGCGATGGAAGTTAAGCGTTTCTTAAAGGATGGTCCCAGTAAAAACCCTACGGGAGGGAAAACCAAGGCGTCCTCTTAGAAATACCAGCAGGCTAGGCCTGATTCCTTAGAGAGTAGTGGTCTGGATTAGAAAAGAACAAAATCAAGTGCCCCTTGTAGAGGGCTTGAGATATGCTGTTTATATCGCAGCAGAATACATAAAACGCGAAGAACAAAATCAAATGCCCCTTGTAGAGGGCTTGAGATATGCTATCATAGATTAAAATATATGTCAAGCATAATTAAAAAACAAAATAAGGATGACGAGAAAGAAAAAAGAGTAGACAAAGACGCCCATTTAGACCAAACTCTCAGACCTTCTTCGTTTGAAGAATACGTCGGGCAAGAAAAAATAAAAGATAATCTAAAAATTCTTCTCGGAGCGGCCAAAGAAAGGGGGCATACTCCAGAACACATACTTTTTTACGGACCGCCAGGCTTGGGAAAAACAACTCTCGCCCACCTTATAGCCAAAGAAGTCGGCGGGTCTCTAAAAATAACCTCCGGACCTGCGATTGAAAAGGTTGGAGACCTTGCGGCTATCCTTACCAATCTTGCGCCGGGAGACATAATATTCATTGACGAAATTCACCGCTTGAACAAAACCGTAGAAGAGATTCTTTATCCCGCGATGGAGTCGGGCGTTTTGGATATAATCATCGGCAAAGGACCATCGGCCCGAACTCTCCAACTTGAGCTTCCCGCCTTCACAATGATAGCGGCAACCACAAGAATAGCAACGATGTCTGCTCCTTTGAGAAGTCGTTTTAGCGGAGGGGTATTCAGACTTGAATTTTATAATGAAGAAGAAATAGCCAAAATAGTAACACGCTCGGCAAAGTTATTAAGAGTCTCAATAGAAAAAGAAGCGACGGAAGAAATCGCCAAGCGCAGTCGCTTTACACCACGAACAGCTAACTATCTTCTAAAAAGAGCCAGAGACTTTGCTCAGGTTGGAAAAAGAACACTATCGAAAGAAGCAGTTCAGGAAGCGCTTTCTTTACTTGAAATTGACAACCTTGGACTGAATTCATCCGATAGAAAAATGCTTGATGTTTTGATTTCAAAATTCAAAGGGGGGCCGGTTGGTCTTTCGACTATAGCCGCTGCTTTATCTGAAGAAATGGCTACGATTGAAGAGGTCAATGAACCCTATCTCCTTCAGCTTGGACTGATAGAACGCACCCCGCGAGGTAGAGTTGCCACAGAGACGGCCTATCTTCATTTGGAATATGAAACCGAAAACAATCAAAGAAAGTTAATATAAAATTAAAAATCAAACCAAATTACTATCATCCATGTCTGGTCATAATAAATGGTCTCAAATAAAACGGAAAAAAGGCGCGACCGATGCTCAAAAAAGCAAAGTTTTTTCAAAATTCAGTCGTCTTATAACACTGGAATCAAAAAAATCAGGAGGTAACATCAACGACTTTGGATTGAAAGCCATAATAGACCAAGCCAAATCTTTCAATATGCCAAAAGAAAATATAGAAAGAGCCGTTAAAAAAGGGGCGGGCGCAGATTCACCAAATATTCAAAGCATGATATACGAAGGATACGGACCATCGGGCGTTGCTATCATTATAGAAATTTTAACAGAAAATAAAAACAGGACGTCTGCTGAAATTAAACATATTCTAAGCAAACACGGAGGAAATCTTGGCTCCCCGGGTTCCGCTTCCTGGGCTTTTAACAAAATTGACGGCGAGTGGATTTCAAAAGACCCTGTTGAAATAAGCGACCATTCGGTTCAATCCCTCATAGCTTTAATAAACGAACTTGAAGATAATGACGATGTTCAGGATGTTTTTACCAACGCCATCTTTCCAAAAAACCTTGAATAAGAACAAACAACTTAGAGTGCTTGGGGTAGACCCCGGATACGAAAAATTGGGCATGGCAATTATTGACCGCAAGGGCGGTCTCGATACCCTTGTTCATTCAGAGTGTTTCAAAACAAAAAAAACTCTTTCTTTTGAGAAAAGACTTTTGGCTCTTGGAGAACGAGTGGAAGGCATTATTGAGCAATTCAAGCCGGACATTCTTGCCATTGAAAATCTATTTGTCTCAAATAATCAGAAAACCGCCATGCGGGTAGGCGAAGTAAGAGGTGTTGTCATATACGCGTGTCAAAAAAATAATCTCTCCGTTCTTGATTTCACCCCTCTTCAGGTAAAGATGGCTGTTACGGGCTACGGCAAAAGCGACAAGAAGCAGGTTGAAAAAATGGTAAGACTTCTTGTATCAATTGAAAAAAAGACAGAAGAAGACGATGAGATAGACGCCATCGCAATAGCCCTTACGGGAAGCGCTTCTTTTCGACTGCCAACCCGAGATCTCTAACCAAGCGGAGATTTATCCACACGGCAATATTAAAATTGTTGCAAAAATAAAACCTTATGGTAAAAACTAAGTATTATAAAAGGTCGCCTTAAAAGCTTTTGAATTTAAACGCTAAAAGCATATGGGAAATAAGTGGGATTCTGACAATGAAGAAGATTCGAGCGATCCGCTTGGTAAAGATGATGAATTGGTGGAGACTGAAGAATCTTTCGACGAAGATGATATGTTAGATGAAGCGCATGGAATGCCGGGAATGACAGAGAAAGATGAATACTAAATAAAAATGTCCGCCAAAGGCGGACATTTTTATTTAGCTACAATTTTTACAAATCGCTTCTTCCCTATTTTAAAAACTCCATCTTTTTCAGCTTTAATTTTGGGATCCAAAACCTTTTTACCGCCAACCTCTTCAACCGCGCCTTCTTGAACAAGACGACGCCATTCTGAAATTGAAGCCACTAATCCCGCCTCTTTGAGAGAGTGACCAACATTGCCACCTCTTAAGATAAACACTTCTTTTATTTCGTCCGGCGCGGCGCCACTTTCAAAAGTACTTTTAAAACCACTCTCTGCCTTTTCTGCCGCCGCTTTGCCATGATACATAGAAACAATTTCTCTAGCCAGTTTCATTTTAATATTTTTTGGATTTTCGCCATCTTTAATTACTTTTTTGATATCCTCAATTTCTTTCTCAGAAAAATTGGTTAAAAGTTCAAATCCCGGGCAAATCATACCGTCACCCCAACTCATAATTCTCCCGTACATTTCTTCCGGACGGTCATTTAAAGACACCATGTTACCTTCTGTCTTGCCCATTTTCTTCCCACTTGAGTCCGTAAGCAACTTCATAGACACTACAAACTTTTCTTTGTTTTTTATTTGTTTCATGAGCGTCCGACCTGCAAGCATGTTGAATGTCTGATCATTTCCTCCTATTTCACCGTCGACATCCATAGCAACAGAATCGTAACCCTGAAGTAGAGGATAAAGAAATTCATGTATATAAGTCGGTTTTCCTTCCTCATTCCTTTTTTCAAACATATCTCGCTTTAACATTTGATCAACGGTCATTCGCGAAGCAAGGTCAAGAACATTCTCAAAATTCATTTTTGACAACCATGTTGAATTATATTTCAAGATGGCGGGATTTTTACCTTTAAACGAAAGTATCGAACTGATTTGTTTTTTATAAAGACCGGAATTTAAAAGAACCTCGCTTCTGGTGAGGCGTTTTCTTGTTGCCTTCTTATCGGTTGGGTCTCCTATCATTCCGGTAAAATCACCTATGAGAAGAATAACCTTGTGCCCAAGATCTTGAAATTCCTTCAATTTAAGCAAAATTATGGAATGCCCAACATGAAGAGTCTTCGCGGTCGGGTCTATCCCAAGATAAAAAGTCAATTTGTCACCTTTAAGGAGGGCTACCCGAAGAAACTCTTTGTTCGGATATATATTTTCAACGCCACGAGAAAGAACAGACTCAATTTTTTCTGGCGTTGTCTCAACCGATGCTTTGTTAAAAGTTTTGAAAAATCTCATTTGTCTATTGTCTATCGTCTGAGGTCTAATGTCTAGTTCCTAATTATTTGCTAGGATATACTCTTATGAGAAGACATTCTAACAAAGGGCGCAATAGCCAAAAAATGAGAGGGTTTCTGGCGATTTTTTTGAGCCTCTTTTTTATTTTAACGGGAGTCATAATTTTTTGGGCGTCATCTATTCAAGTTCCCGACCTCAATTCATTTAACGAAAGAAGGGTTTCTCAGTCTGCGAAAATCTACGACCGCTCCGGCGAGATCCTTCTTTATAACCTTGGCGAAAATAATAAAAGAACAATAATTTCCGGTGAAAAAATTTCGCGAAATATAAAAAACGCCTCTGTGGCCATTGAAGACTCGGAATTTTATCAACACCGCGGTATTAAAATATCATCGATTATGCGGGCAGTTTTTATGAATGCGATCTCTTTTGGATTTTCCCAAGGGGGTTCAACAATAACACAACAGGTGGTAAAAAACTCTCTTTTGACATCTGAAAAGAAAATTTCAAGAAAATTAAAAGAGTGGATACTTTCAGTTAAACTGGAGCAAGTTGCTTCAAAAGAGCAAATTCTTGAAATATATTTAAACGAAAGTCCTTACGGAGGAACAATATACGGTGTGGAAGAAGCCAGTCTGGCATTTTTTGGAAAACACGCCGAAGAGACAACCTTGGGAGAAGCCGCCTACCTTGCCGCAATACCGCAGGCTCCAACCTACTATTCTCCTTACGGAAACCACAAAGAAGCTCTAGACAAAAGGAAAGACCTTGTATTGTCCAAAATGCTAGAAAATAAATTTATCACCGAGGAAGAGTTTGAAAAAGCTAAAAATGAAAAAGTCGCTTTTCTGCCCCAAGGGAACACGAGTATAAAAGCTTCTCATTTTGTTTTTTGGGTAAGAGAGTATCTTGAACAAAAATATGGCCGAGAGTCGCTTGAAAATGATGGTCTAAAAATAATAACGACCATCGACTTTAAGATGCAAGCAAAAGCGGAAGAAATCGTTAAAAAATTTGCCCTTGAAAACAAAATAAAATTCAATGCGGAAAACGCAGCGCTTGTGGCAATTGATCCAAAAACAGGACAAATACTAGCGCTCGTCGGTTCTCGCGACTACTTTGACAAAAACATTGACGGGAATTTTAATGTTGCTTTGGCAAAAAGACAGCCCGGATCAGCATTCAAACCGTTTGTCTATGCCACAGCTTTTAAAAAAGGCTACACCCCAGACACTGTTTTGTTCGACTTAAAAACTCAATTTTCAACTTTTTGCGAGCCTTGGAATTTCTCAAAAGAATCGCCGTGTTTTTCACCGGACAACTACGACAACACGTTCCGAGGTCCTGTATCGCTTCGAGACGCTTTAGCCCAATCTATGAACATTCCTTCTGTTAAAACACTATATTTGGCTGGAATTAAAGACTCCATAGAGACATCCGAGGATATGGGAATAACCACCCTTGAAAACAAAGATAGGTATGGTCTTACACTGGTTTTGGGAGGTGGAGAAGTTTCCCTTCTTGACCTTACAAGCGCTTATGGCGTGTTTGGAAACGATGGTATTAGAAACCATTATGTTTCAGTACTAAAAGTAGAGAATAGTCAGGGAGAAACATTGGAAGAGTTCAGCCTTTCACCAAAAACCGTCCTTGATTCAAATGTTGCTCGAACAATTTCTGACGTACTGTCTGATAATAAGGCAAGGAGTCCCGCGTTTGGTGATACTTCCTACTTATACTTTCCAAACCGAGAAGTGGCGGCAAAAACAGGCACCACAAACGATTACAAGGACGCTTGGATTGTTGGGTACACTCCAAGCATTGCCGTGGGCACATGGGCCGGAAATAACGACAACAGCCCAATGGAAAAAAAGGTTGCTGGTTTTATCGTAGCTCCAATGTGGAATGCTTTCATGAAAGATGTTTTGGAAAGCTTGCCAAACGAGACACTACCTAAAGCTGATTCTGTTGATAAAACAAAAGTTCGTCCTGTTTTAAGGGGTCTTTGGCAAGGAGGAATTGTTTATACCACTGATAAATTTTCAGGCAATCTTGCAACCACACTAACCCCAACTGACGCCCGAGAAGAAAGGGCGGTAAAAAATATACATTCCATTTTGTATTGGGTTGATAAAAATAAACCCAGTGGAGAAATTCCTCAAAATCCATCGGATGACCCACAATTTAAATTTTGGGAATATCCTATTCGTTTGTGGGTTCGAGAAAAAAACATAAAAGAAGAGAGCATCGAAATCATACCGACCCAAACTGACACCCTCCACAACGGCTCCGGTCCAAACTTATCAATCTCCGGAATAAAACCAAAAGAGGTGTTTTCTTCATCAGAAAAAATCACACCAACAATAATATCATCAGGTCCTTACCCGATTGAAAAAGTTGATTTTTATCTCAATGAGTATTTTTTGGGTTCTTCAAAAAATAGTCCTTTCTCCATTTCATTTACAGCAAAAGACAATCCTGAAAAAGTGGAATACTCTAATAATCTTAAAGTTGTGGCCTACGACAGTATTCTAAATAAAACCGAATTAATTGTTCCATTTTTTGTAGAAAATGATACAGAATAAGATTCAAGAAGAGAACAAAAAACATTAACGAATATCATCAATCAATATTCCAAGATTCTTTTCTTTTAAAAAAGAAATAAGTTTTTTTTTATTCAAAAATATTTCCTGCTTTAAAACAGGTTGAGTTTTCACATAAACAATGCCATTTTTATAAAAGACATCTTTTACCATTTTTTTCGCGTCAAAAAACTCCTCAATCGCCTCCCTGAGACTTCTTTTTGGGGATGGGAGTTTTTTATATTTTTCTAAAAAAGAAGATATGTTCGGTAATTCCATTTATCTATTCATTGGCATTACAAGATATAAAAAACTCTCATCTGAAACACCTTTTATAACAAGGGGTTTTTGGACTCCACTGAAAGAAAACTTAACATTATCGGAATTAATTGATTGAAAAGCGTCAATAATATAACGATAATTAAAATTAACATCAATATCTTCTCCGGATATGTCTGCATCCAATTTTTCAACACTTTCACCAAGATCAATATTTTTTGACCTAACTTCAAAAAGTTTATTCTTAGGATGAGCAGAGAAAGAAATCTGATTAAATTTATCACTAAATATATTAGAAAGGTGAAGAACGTTTAGAATATCTTCCTTCATTAAAAACACCTCGGTTGTAAAGCTTTTAGGAATAATCTGCTTATAGTCGGGAAAAACACCCTCAACAATCCTAGAAGTAAGATAAAAATTTTCAGCAAAAAATGCTATTTGATTTTTAGTTATTGCAACATCAATCAATCCCTCTATACCATCAACACACCTTACTATTTCAGGAATATTCTTAAATGGTATTAAAATTGAAGGGATTTCTTGATCCCCTTTGAAAGATATCTTTTTTTCTGCCAATCTAAAAGAGTCGGTGGCTACAAAAACAATTTTTCCGTCATATGGATATATATAAACGCTTGAAAGTTCAGGTTTTATACTTGAAATGGAAGCCGCATACCAAACTGATTTTATTCCGGAAATAAAATCTTTGTTTTTTATGTTTAGAATAACATCTTTTGACACTTGAGGAATTATTGGAAAATCATCACTATTTAATGTTTTGAAGGTTGTTCTTCCTTGAGAAGAAGAAACAACAACAACACCTCCCTCAGATTCTATTTTAATATTTTTAGTTTGAACATTTGATAAGTAATTATTAATTAAAGACGCAGGTATGGCAACATCACCATCTTCAATGACTTTAACAGGAACAGAAAACTCAACACCTAAATCAAGATTAGTTGATTTTATTTTTAATTGATTATTTTTAACTGAAAATAAAATTGAAGATAATATCGGTAATGGTTGATTTTTACCGGATATCTTTTCAGCTTTTGAAACAAATTTCTGCAGATAGTCTTTTACGCATTCTATCTTCATATTATATATATAAGATTTATTATTAATATTGGGTATGTTGATATGTTCATAAATTTAAAAAAGTCTTATTTTTAATAGTATATTAGGTTTTTATTTATATGGGTATTTGTTATTTTAATTGTTTATATCTGATTAATTAATTTTTCATATAAGTTTTACACAAATTGATACTGATTAATAAACATTTTTTTCATACTTATCCACTACTTTAAAATATTTCTAATTTGCTGTATTTCTTGACTCAATATTACATCTTCTTTTAAATCTTTTTTGATTTTTTCACAAGAGTGAATTACAGTAGTGTGGTCTCTTCCCCCAAGTTTTTCTCCTATGGTTGGGTATGATATTTTAAAATCTTCTCTTAAAATATACATAATAATCTGCCTCGGCTTAACTATTTCCTTTTTTCTTGTTTTTTCAATAATACTACCTTCATCAACATCATAAAATTCAGCGATTGATTTTATAATATCTTTTGTAGAAACAGCCTTTTTTGGTTTTATACTTTCTTTGATTAAATTTCTTATTTCCGTAAGTGATAATTCCCTACCACTCATTTCCGTTTGGAGAATAACGACATTTAAAGCTCCTTCAAGTTCTCTTATGTTTCCACCAGCAACGCTTGTTATATAATCGAATATTTCGTTGTTTAGGATAAGGCCATTAAATGAAGCTTTTGTTTTAAGAATAGCCAGTTGTGATTCATGATCAGGGGCCGGAATATCAACAATCATTCCGGCCACAAAACGACTTTTTAACCTTTCCTCCATATTTTGAATGTATTGAGGATGTTTATCGGAGGAAAATATTATTTGCTTGTTATTATCATATAAGGTGTTAAACAAATGAAAAAGTTCCTCCTGAGTTTTTTCTTTTTTTGATAAAAACTGAATGTCGTCCATTATAAACACGTCGTTATTTCTGTACTTCTCTTTAAAGTTATTCATCTTATTTTCTCTGATTGAGTTTACACACTCAATGGTGAACTTTTCAGATGTTGTGTAGTAAACTTTGCGACCAAGATTATTTTTAAAATAATTTCCCAGCGATTGAATCAGGTGGGTTTTTCCGTGGCCGGTATCACCGTAAATAAAAAGAGGATTATAAGTAATCCCAGGTTTTTTAATAATTGCCTGCGCTGCCGCATGGGCTAGTTCATTAAAAGCTCCGACAACAAAAGAGTCGAATGTGTATCTTGGATTTAGATTATCTTCTTTGTTGATATAAAAATCTGAAAGGGGTAATTTCTGATCAGCTTGTTGATGGTTTTTTTTAGTATCCAAGTCCTTCTTAGGGGCTTCTTTTGTTACGATATATTCAATTGAACGAATATTTTCTGATATTGAACGAAGAGACTTCATTATCATCTTGTGATACTTATTAAAAAGCCATTCTTTTGCAAATTGGTTAGGGACGGATATAAAAACCACACCGTCTTCGTTTTTTATAATAAAAGTGTCTTTAAACCACGTGCTGAAAGTGGCTTTAGGAAGAAATAACTCCATCTCAACAAGAGCGCTGTCCCAAAGTTGTTTAGTGTCAGACATAAATTTATTGTAGAGACAATTATAGACCTTGTTTTAGAAACACAAACTTAACAAAACAGATATTTGTGGTGATAAGCTGTTTACAGTATGTGGAAAGTAAATATAGGCAACTAAATTTGCTATTTGTGAATTTTGAGTGTAAACTCTCTTTATGTCTCAAACCTATCAACCTAAAAAAAGAAAAAGAGCCAGAAAACACGGCTTCCTTTCCAGAATGGAGAACCCTACCGGTCGTAGAGTGATATCTCGTCGTCGTTCAAAAAAACGTTCTAAACTATCAGTATAATCCATGCTTCAAAGCAAAAGGCGTTTATCCAAGGCCTTCTTTGAAAGAAAGTTTTTAAGTAAAGCTCGTCATCTCGACTTCGGTCTTTTTTCTTTTAAATTTGGAAAGCTTGCGGGCGAAACACGCTTTGCTTGTGTTATTTCGAAAAAAATATGCCCGACAGCTGTTAAGCGCAATCAAATCAGACGCCGGTTCTATAGGATTCTTTCAGAAATCTATCCCAGAGTAAGTCCAGGATTTTATGGTATTTTTTTCCTTAAAAAAGAGGGTATAGTCTCGGATAATTTATTATTAAGGCAAGAAATTGAGAATTTTCTTAAAAAAGCCAAGATATTGAGCTAAAATCGGAGTTATCGATTCATAATTTGTATAGTTGATGCGAATCTTCTAAACAGATAGAATGGTCTAATGATTTCAAGTTTTTTTCATGCGGTGATTTATGAGCCACTATATAATGGCCTTGTTTTTCTTATTGGTGTTATGCCAGGGCATAATATAGGGCTTGCGGTTATAGCTATTACCATTATTGTCCGACTTCTCCTCTACCCTTCTTCAAAAAAAGCCATTCTTTCTCAAATAAAAATAAAAGAAATACAGCCGGAGCTTGAGGCTATAACTAAAAAATACAAGGACAATCGGGAGGAAAGAGCGCGAAAAACCCTAGAACTCTATCGTGATAAAAAAGTAAGCATGTTTGCTCCGATTCTGCCTCTACTCCTTCAATTGCCAGTCATTCTTGCTCTTTACTATATTTTTACCAGTTCTGGATTGCCTGCCGTTAAAGCCGATATTTTATATTCCTTTATAAGGATACCGGAATTTACAAGTACCGCCTTTTTTGGCTTGTTTGATATTACTGACAAAAACTGGCCTATAGCAATTATTGCCGGTGTTACCCAATTCCTACAGGCTAGCGTTTACCTTAACCTCACAAACGGGAAGAACCCACCGGTCATTAGTAAGGATGAAAAACCTTCGTTTCAGGCTGATTTTCAAAAAAGCATGAATTTTCAAATGAAGTATGTATTTCCGATTTTTGTCGCTTTCTTTGCCCACACTCTTACCGCCGCCATAGCTCTCTACTGGACAACATCCAACTTATTTTCAATTTTGCAGGAAATAATCACCAGAAAGCCGAATAGTTTTAAAGATATTTTTGGTGACAGAAAGGTAATAAAAACAAAAGTATGAAAGATGAAATAATAAAAGAGCTTGAGAGTATTTTAAAATCTTTGAATGTGGAGATTTCTTCAATAGAAACAAAACCCTCGTTTAAAGGCTTTACTTTTTTCATACAATCTCCAGACTCGGCTCTTCTTATAGGCAGAGAAGGTGAAACTCTAGACGCTCTTACGTATCTTTTGCGCCGAATTGTGGAGACAAAATTTGCTGAAGGAATTGGTCGTGAAATTTCAATTGACGTAAACGGATATAAAGAAGCTCGGGTGGAAAAACTTAAAGACGCTGCGCGTATGCTTGCCGAGAGGGCAAAAATGTTTAAGCATGATGTTGAAATGGACCCGATGTCTTCTTACGAAAGACTTGTTATTCACTCTGCATTTGAAAATGATCCGAGTATAAAGACTGAATCATACGGCGAAGGCCGTTTTAGAAGGGTGGTAATTAAGTATGTTGAACCACAGATATGAAGCATGAATTAAGAATTATGAGTAAGGTTAAAAAATTTCATACCATAATTCATACTTCGTAATTCAGATTCTTATCTAACCCTTACGCTCCAAAGCGATAAATCGTTTTTGTTCGTGAAAACAAGATAATTGCCGTCTTTGCTTACTTTCGGATTTATAATATCAATGGGTTTGTCAGACACCTTATCAAATTGGGCTATAAACGTAATCTCTCCGGTTGTTAAATTCATCCGCCAAAGATCGTCTTTGAAACCCACAAGTCCTTTATACCAGTCGTCAGGATGCTCTCCCGATTCCATGTTGTTAGGAATACCACAATATATCACCACATCCGAGGAATCCTCCCATGCGCATTTCTCAGCCAAAGTTTGAAGAGCCAGCTCGGATATTTTTTTGGTTTTTAAATTATATGATTTCAGTTTTAAAGAGCCGTCGCTGTATATGATGTCGGTATTTTTAGGGTTTACATTAGTGGTCATGCCAAAAATACTCCCGATAATTTTTGTTTGAGAACCGTTTGAAGTATTAATCTTAAATAGATGGCCGGGAGCGTTTGAGGATGCTTTGGTGGCGAGGTATAAATTATCTCCAGCCCACTGCGGCAACCATTCGCGTATTGGAGAAGAAAATACTCGGGCCGGTTTTGAACCGTTTGAATTTGCGATGATTCCCGCCGCCCCACCGTTTTCAACAATAGTATAAAATATTTTCTCGGCGTTTGTTGCCGTAATGTCAACTATGTCATCCACTAAAAACTCTCCCTGAAGCTCGCCTTCAATGAAAAGACCCGCTTCCGTTTTGGGAAGATTTATTGTTCCGGCAAAACTTTTAATGCTGACGTTGTCTTCATCCAAATATCTGGCGATAAGTTTCTCTCCGTTCGGAAGGAAAATCGCTTCTCTTACTTTAGGAATGGTGGTGTTTGTTAGGCGTTTTTTAGAAATGGTGGCAAGTAAAGCGGAGTAGATGTGTCCGGTTTCAGATTCCATATAGCGGACGGTGGTGCTACTTTTTTTATCTTCAACAATAACAAATCCAGCCACGGGATTAGGAGAAATCTCTCTTATCGCGGGCGCCGGCTGTCCTTCGTTCGGGTCTATTTTCTCTTTGTCGGTTTCTGCGGTCTTGTCTATTGTCTCTTGTCTATTATCTACTGTCTGTTCTCCAGCTGGGAAAAAAGTTGAGATTAATTTATTGATACCGCTTTCCCCGCCTAGGTTGTTTTGAGGAGACAGAAAAAGATACCAGGCCACAAGCCCCACCACAGCCAAGATGGTAGCGGCGAGAGTTATTATTATGGCGGTTTTCTTGGACATTTTTAATTTTGTATTTTGTTTGTTATCTTGGCGTGCTAACTACCGCTATGTCCCAGTGGTCTTGCCCGTTACCTTCTTCAAGTCTGACAATGTAGGCGTAGCCATTATTCTGAAAAATGTAATTTGTATTTGGTTTCATACTGCTTCCAGTTTCTTGTATAAAGGTGTCTTCATTTGTTACACTTTGGTTACCAAGAAATTCTCTAAATTTTTGGGCGCCAGGACTTCGATATGATATGTCCATCTTATATCCGTTTTTATGGGAGTATGTTCCTGATTCATGCCCACCTTCTGCCCCTCCGCTTATTATAAGATCGCAAGAGACGTTTCCAGAACTGCATCTATTCTGGAGGTTAATAATTCCATTCCTTGTTCCATCTCTTACATCTAATGATGTGCAATTAGTTTGAGCTTCATTAATACAACCCCCCTTGTTCACGGAAAAGGCTTCTCCAAACATTTGTTTGGCGAGCGCATTATTTGCAGCTTGCGAAGCCGTTTGAGTGCCGCCACTACCACCCCCATCTCCAGTTTCACCGCCATCGTCTGCGGGGACAATCACTTGTTGAACATTCAAATCCAATTTTAGAAGTTCGGGGTTTATTGTTTGTAAAATAATATAAGAAGCGAGAAGAAGAACAAAACCGAATATGGCGTTAGTCATTATACCCCTCCCTTCAGATTTGCTGCCTATTGAATCGCCAGTCATATATGTAAATCCGCCAATCATAAACATAAGGACGGCAAGAAGGGCCGAGAAACCTATAATTAGATTTATGATTATTTGAGCGTAGTCGGCGAAACCTTGATTTCTTGGGACGGTTTCAATGCCTGGCAAAGGGGCAAGCAAGCAATATGTGCCACTTGGGCATGTTCCACCAAATTCTTGATACACATCTCTCTCTGTATCACCTTCAATGTCTGTGTAGGTTGTCCCGTCGTTGTTTATTACCGTATTTCTTACATTTTCTAATCCTCCAGTATCATTCAATATTCCACCTGAAGTTGTTTCGCAATTTATGGCCCCAGGGGGACATATTGCTCCTAAGGCAATACCTGTTTCAAAAAACCAAGTGAAAGATAAAGGAACAATAATCGTTACAAAAAATAAAAAGAAAGAAAGTTTTTTGATTGACGTCATAAATTAAAATTGCGGGCTTTGAGTATCTGAATTACCCAAGTTAATTCTCAAACTTTGGTAAGCGGACTCAAAAACCCTTTTTGAATTTTCTATGGAAAGAGAAACAGAGGATACCCCTTTTGAGTCGGTCGGACGGCGTAAAGTGATGATGTTTCTTTTTCCTGTCGGGGAAACTTTGTTATTGTTTATTTTCCAGCTAAAGTTGGAGTCGGCGCTAGTTATCACGCCTTTATTAAAAGCAAAAGGATAGGCAATAATGGCTATTTCATCTTTGTTTAGGTTGAGTGTTTCGTTTAAGGCCCGATTAAACATTACTCCAAGAAGAGGGTTGTTTTCGTAAAAAACAATTTGAGGATTTTCAGGCGAAACAAAGTAAATTTCTGTGGCGTTTAGATTATGTTCAGGAGCGCTCACCTCGACCTCAAACTTTTCTACGGCCTCTTTAATATAAGGGACTTTAACGGTAATCAGGCTTCTTCCTAAACCAGAATCGTCGGATAAAACGCTTCCATTTCTTTCCCATTTGAACACGATGTCATTTGGTGAGATTTTTCTTCCACTCTTGGTAACAAATGATGGAATGGCTATAAGGGTTTGATAGCCTTCGGTTGAAGCGAGCACCTTTCCTTTATAAAAAGGAGGAACAAAGGAATCAGCTTGTCCTATTATTTCAACTTCGGCGGGAATTACCGTCACTTTTTTCGTTATGACGCCCAGATTTTTTGTATCTATCACCACCTCTGCCGTTAAGACGCTTCCCAGACTTCCTGTTTCTGCCGTGAAATTTTTCATTGCCCGTCCTTCTTTTTGGAGTGAACCATTCAAATACCACTTTATGTTGGCCTGATTAAGATCTGTTGAAAAACTTTCAAGAGATATCGTTATCGTTTGAAAAGCCTTCGGATTTCTTGGCTGGATTGATACGTTTACTCCCGCTCCCGGTATTCCTTGCCCAAAAGTGGTAGAGGAAAAAGCAAAGAAGAAAAAAAGAGCAAGCGCAAATTTGTTTAGATTTTTTTTCATTTTAAGCAACCAGTTTTTCTCTGGTCGGTTGGTTATCGTTTGCGGCTTCTCCATAATAACTTTTTTGTTCTTTCTATTCCACTCTTCTTTCAACAGTGGGTCTGTTTGTTTGAATTTGAGTAAGAGCATTTCTTACTCGTTTTGCTTTCTAGCCGTTTTTTCTGTTTGGCATTTTTAGTTTGTTCTTGGCGTTTTCCACTTTGTCTTCGGCACGGACTATCACTATCATTAGGGCTGTTGAAAGAGTTAATCCCGGGAGGGTGTTCAGTATGGGAATAAGTTCAAGCAAAAATCCTGCCACATACACGGCAAAGCGTTTAGCGCTGTCGGAAAGCCCCACCCCGCGCATTTTGTACCATAGGTAGAAAGTGAGGCTGGCAAAAGGTGTTACTAAAATCGGATTCAATATCATTCCAATAATAATGAAATTCAAAAACATCTGAAAAACGTCAAAAAAAATAGCCACGCCGAGCATAAGAATGGCCGTGCTTTTGGGAATTCTATCTATCTTTTCCATTGGTTTTTTCTTTTTAAACCCTCCACCCTCTACCTCTTTGAGTCTGAAGATTCTTCAGAGTCTGAACGACCTACTTCTGCATTGAGAGCTCTGTCTTGGACTTTTTTATTGCCAGAAGCTGGGACGGGTCGGATGTGATTATTTGGTCTTCGGTGTATGAAGCGATTATTTTAATGGCCACGTGTTTTAAACCGGCAAAGAATATTCCTTCCCCGACATCTGATTCAAGTAGAAGATATTTTTCTTCCTCGGTTAGGTTGAATGTTTTTTGGAGAACGTCTATCGCTGTCGGAGATTGTTTGAGAAGTAGCTGAATGGATGAGTTGGTAATAATGGGAAGGCCGTACGTTGATTTTAGAAAGTCGTCCACGTCCTGGGTTATGGTGGAAAGTCCCAAGTAGTATTTTCTCCCTCTCTTTGCGAGCGAGAAGAGAAATGAAGCCGTGTCTTCTGACTTCATCATCCACCAAGCCTCGTCAATTACGAGTAATCTTTTTTTGAGCTCTTTTCTTATGGCGTTCCATATGAAGTGAGTGATGATATACATGGCAACCGGCTTGAGCTCGTCTTCCATGTCACGCACCGAAAAAACGACGAATTTTTTATTTATGTCAACATTGGTCGGTTTGTTTATAAATCCGGCCCATGTGCCTCGGGTGTATTTAGTCAGGCGTTGAGCAAGGGAATCCCCGCCTTCCATTCCCCCAAGCACCAGTTCAAAGTCGGACATTAAAGGCGGTTCAATACTGCCAAAGTCGGCCTCCGCCGTTATATCTTTAAGAGCGTAAGTCTCTGTAATGGCTCGGTCAATTATGGCGTCTTCCTCTGGCGTAAGGCCTCCCATCATTATTCTGAAAAGCCCCACCAGATTCACTATATTAGAGCGGAGAATGTCTGCCGTTGACTCATCTTCTCTCGGCACAGGCAAGTCAAAAGGATTTATGTGATGCTCTGAAGTGAGGGATATGTTGAAATAACGACCACCAGCGGCTTCTGCTAAGTACTCGTACTCGCGTTCAGGGTCTATAACTATTACTTCTGTGTCAAACATCAGTGTCCGAAGTATCTCCAATTTTACGGCGTAGGATTTTCCGGCACCGGCTTTGGCAAAAGTGACGGAATTGTAATTTTCAAGAGAAAATCTGTCAAAAAGAATGAGACTTGAGTTGTGGCGGTTTATTCCGTAAAGAATTCCCCTATCGGATGTCAGGTCAAAGGAGATAAAAGGAAACAAGCTTGATAGTGGTGAGGAGTTTAGTTTGGAGTGAACCATCAATTCATCGGTACCAAGCGGTATAACACTTTTGAATCCTTGCTCTTGCTGAAAAAGCGATGGTTTTAAATAGACAAGTTTTGATTCAAGAATAGAACGGATTTCAGATTCACCTTTGTCTAATTCTTGTTCTAAATTTCCATAGACAGAAATATAAAGACCGACGTCAAAAAGTTTCTCTTGGGCTTGTTGGAGAGAGTCTCGCAACTGCTCCAAGTCTTGGTAGGCGGTATCAAGGACAGGGTCTCTGACCAACCCTTTTTCTTCTCTTGCGTTGATTTGACTTTGAACCTCGGCCACCTTTTTTTGGAATTGCCGAAGGACCGTGCCGGTTTCAACAGGGTGGATAAATATCGAAATATCATAAACTTTGTCCAGATTTATAATTGGTGAAAACCAACTTTCATTAAGATA
>CAYGDB010000004.1:0-12704 GCA_964348535.1 uncultured Candidatus Saccharibacteria bacterium | reverse complement strand
TATCATAAACTTTGTCCAGATTTATAATTGGTGAAAACCAACTTTCATTAAGATAGCGCGGATAGGATATGACAAAAAAAGTTCGAACCATTTTTTCTCCGAGGTTCAGCTCTTTTGGCGTTATTTTTAGGGCTGAAGGAGCTATGATATCTTTCAACTCAAGAACGCTGGATTCAAAAATCTGCTTCGGCAACATTGCTGAGAGCTTGTCTCTCTCGCTCTCTTCTTTTTTTGATTTGAAAAATTCAAGTAGGGCCATAGGTTAGAATTATGAATATAGAATTATGAATTAAGAATGGAACGAGATTTTTTTATAAGGCCATTAAACAGCTTGCTTACAATTATAGCTTGGGCAGTGAGTTTTTCGTAGGCGCTTTCACTAAGATAACTGACATCCTTTCCTATAATAAGTTGATTTTGGGTTTCGGTAAGAGAACCGAGGGCTATAGAATAGAATTGTACCTTCTCTTTAAAAGAATGACGACTAAAACCCTCGGCTATATTTGAAGTAATTGATACCACGGCCCTTCTTATTTGATTAGTTAAGCCGAATTGTTCATCCCTAGGGAATTCTCGACTGGTTTTATATATAAGAACAACCAGTTTATGACTTTCCTGCCAAGTATTAAGGTCCACAAAAGATTGAATCCTTTTTGTTTGACCATTTTTTTCATAATTCATAATTCTATATTCATAATTCCAAACCCATCAAGTTTTTTAATTCAACTTGATGGGTTTTTCTAATTCCCCTGGATTGAATATCTTGTAATAAAGCTCAATCACTTCTTCCGTTCCAAGCTGTATCAGCCGAACACCAACTCTTGTTAGCCCCTGCTCAACCACCGAGACTCTTTGTTCAAGCTGTGTGCGATGTTCCTCAAAGCGAGCTTTTGAATCTAGCATCTTTTCCTCGTCATTTCTTTTTTCTCCAAGAAATCCACCGCTTATGGCGCTTAGATTTTGAGCTACGCTTTTGTTTGTTTCTAAAATTGTCGGCGAATACGGGATGACCACAAAGAAACTTTTGGTCATAATATTGGAACTCTCGGTGAAAATTTTGATGAATTCTATGTACTCTCTTGTTTGAATTTTAAGAAGGTCGCTCATCTGGTCTTTATAACGCTCTTCCAAAATAGCAATATATGGTCTGATATCAAGCTTTCTTGATTGGATAAAAATTTGAATCGGAAAATCCAGAGAATTTAGGAAATTTTGAAATTGAAAAAGAATGGATTTTTGCTCGTCCTCGGATTTCAAGGCAAAGTTTACCGAAGAAGTAAGGAGAATTGCCCGCAATGATCCGTCTTTTAAGACAACAATGCCGTCAATCACTTCTTTGATTGGAACAAATTCTTGAGTTGGAAGTGATTGGGTAGCCATTGTATTGTAAACAAAATTTATGACCTAAAAAGTCGGATTTATTATACCAGATGCTTTATGTTTTAGGCCTCGAGTTTTATGTTTTACGATTTGGTAAGTTTGTAACATCCAAACTCCACGCAAGGTCTTTAAGCTTGCTGTCTGAAAGTTTGGGAGCGAGGAACGGCGTCAAGACATCCTCTTCGCTTTTTTTCTCCGGAGTGGCTTTTCTGGGTTCTTTTTTCCAAATATAAAGTTTGTTGCGGAAGAAATACATTGTTGCGGATTCCAGCATATTTATAAAGGGTTTATTGTTAATTTTATAAAAAGCCAGAGCGGCTGATAAGGCGGCTACCATTGGCATAAGAAAAATAGCTATGAAAAAAGGAATGTAAAAATACATAAGGGCAATCAGTCCGGCGCCGCCCGAGATGTATATGAATTGCTTCAAGGTAAACGGCCCGAAAATTTTATCCTCTACATCTATGAATTGTGGGACTTGGAATTGCATGGAATTTAGACTAATAGACATCAGACTATTAGACAATAGAGGATATGTTAGAAGTATTAAATTTGTGATAGAAAGAGTTAAGCATTTTTTGGACTTCTACAAGCAATTTTTCTGAACTACCAAAATCTATTTTAGGGTAAAGTTTTTGGGCTATTAGAAGTTGGGTTTCAAGTTCAGCCGCTGATCCTCTGGCTATACCCAGGAATTGGTTGAATTCAGGCTGATTATTTCTCCTACTCCCCTCGGCTATGTTTGACGGTATTGATAGCGCCGCTCGTCTAATTTGGCTTGTCAGATTATACACCTCTTCTCTCGGTAATTTTTTTGTTGCTATATAAACTTTCTCCACTAACTCTACTGATTTCTGCCACACTACCAATTTTTTAAAGTTATTATTCATACAGTCTCTTTTTTTATTGTCTGCTGTCTATTATCTAAAAGCCTTCTGTCGAATGTCTATCGTCCGCAAGTCCAATGTTTGATGTCTATTGTCTACAAGTCTGATGTCTATTGTCTATTCCATATCTATTCTACTGGCTCCCTGTAAGGATCTCCCTTCTTATCTGACTGTCTAATGTCTGCTGTCTCTTGTGTATCTTTCCTCATCATCTCCACCTCTTTCCTCGGCATCTGCACCACCCCCGACAGTTTATCCTCTGGAATTATTGGTTTTACGTTTTGTATTTCAATGCTGTGCGCTCCATGCTTCATGTTTTGCGCTTCACGACCAAGAAGGTTCCCCATCTCCGCCGCCAAAGCCGAAGTCACATCTGGTTTTTCCTTCTCCTCTTTTACGTCTGAAGGTCTATTGTCTAGTATCTGTTGTCTATCATCTGTCGTCTTACTAAGCATAGGCAAAAAAGGATTATGCTCTTCCCAAACGATTTCTCCACTCTGAGGTTCTTGATGTGTATTACTTGCCAAAACATTCTTAAATATTTTTTCTTCTATTTCTCTAGCGACATTTAATGCTAGTTCCTTTGCTATTCCTGTGTTTCTTTCGATTGAAATTGATATGGATTCTCGTGGGCTAAGACCAAGCAAAACCGCGCCAGTTTCATCTGTCACTTTGTCTGCATTTTCACTGGAGATTTTGTTTTCTTCCATAATTTTTTGGAGTGTTTCCGACAATTCTGTAGAAAGCAAAGCCTCTTTTATTTTGGCTGGCGCTTTCTTAAAAGCATCTTCTATTTTTGTAAAGTCATTTTCCATAATTAGTATTGTTGGCGCATGGTGTCAGGGGAAGTTGGGGCTGGTGTTCCTGGAGGCGCGCCTGGGGCTAATGGCGCTGGGGCTAGTTCCAGTGTTACCATTTGAGCTTCAAGTCTATTTCTTTCGGCCACCCTATGCGCTATTGATTGGTTATTTGTAGCTGGACCAGTAAGTTCTGCAATCCGATTTAGTTGAGAAGGTGTTGGCGCTGCTACTCGTTGGAGGCTGGAGAGTTCTTGATTGAGTTGATTAATTTCAGTACGAAGTTCATTTGAACGCTCGCGAAGGAGTCTGGCCGCCACCACGCGATTCTTTCTGCCCATTGTCCCAAATATTGAATTCAGAGAGTTTCTACTGCCACCGCTAGCGAGTGGCGATGTTGCTAGACGTGTTGCATATGCTTGGCGTCCGGCTGGGCTGCGGTCAAGACTTCTTCCGAATAAGACACCCTCCTCTGATTGTTTATTTAGTGTGGCATTAAATCCTCCTATACCGCTAGCCTTTCCGGTCTCTAGTCCGGTTTCTTTAGCGAAGTGGTCTCCTAATTTGGTTGCACGAACATCCATGCTTGAATTTGCGACACCCCTGACTCCTTTTAGAGCAATTTCCGCTCCTTTGTAGCGTCCTGCAAATTCTTGGAACCTTTCTGAACGGGCAATTCGACTCGCTACTCTTCCTGCAGTATTTCTGCCCAACCATGCGGCGCCTCCTATTGTTGCCCCAGCAGCCAATTTTGTGGCAAACCCGCTTCCCGCCGCCCCAGCTCTTTTAGCGGCGATTAAAGATGTAATTAGTAAGCTGATAATTACCATAAAGTTAAAAATTACCCATACATTAGAAGGCGTGTTTTCTCCTATGGCATTAGCAAAAGTTGCGTTTGTTGGGTTGCCACCAGATATAATTGTGGCAAAAGAAGGATGGTTTATTATGCTTGCCGTAACCCAGAGAAACATCATTAAAACTGGGGCGAATAAGCATTGGTCAATAAGACTATCCCACCATTTTTTTGACATACCCTCTCCTTTTGGAAGAATCATACCCACATAGGCAAGCGGAGACATAATCATCAAAAAAATCAGAATAACGAACCTTGTTATCAAAAGTATCGCCGCTGCTATAAAAACAAAAGCGGCAATAAGGAAAAATAATGACCCCATTGTGGCAACGGTGAAAGGGTTCTCAACACCTTTCACGCTATCAAATGCTGAATCGTAATACCCTGCGGCGGATGTTTTTGTTTTAGTATCAAAAATTGATACCAATTCCAATCTGTCCGTGAAAATACCTGACAGCCCGGTGTCAAGAGAATCTCCACCCGGAGCAATAGCATTGTAAAATTGTATGGTTACGATGTTTGAAGTGTCTATAATCGCTTTTGTAAAAAATAAGCTGAAGTTTATGAGAAGCGCCACAACTACCACAGTTGCCAATTTTTTCTTTGTTGCTCCGGATGAGAGTCCTAAAATTGTGCTAACGGATATATAAATTAGAACGAATATAAAAAATATGTTGGCAAGGTCTCTAAAGGCAGCCCACGCTATATCTATAGCGTCTATGTTTTTGATAAAACTTGACATGTTTAGGATGGTAACCGCTACCGCGAAATTTAAAACTATTCCAGCGCCGTAAAGCAGGTAGCCTGTAAGTCCTAATATAGCTATTGCCGCGCAATCAAATGGACTTAAAGCGCATTTGCCAAAACTTATAATGGTTCTACCAATCTCAGCAATGGTTGGGCCTTGCGGAGGAACTCCGCAACGAAAACTCCCATCTGGATTTCTAAGGGTAGTCTCTCCTGACGGACAGGTGAGCGCATATGCATCAGTCGGAAGGATAATTCCCACTGAAGAAAATAGGATTGATATAATTATTAAACTATAAACAAACTTTTTCATTTTTAAGGAATTATATTGCAGGAATTTACTGTTGATTGAGCGTTTGCATCAATGGAATTTAATTGCCCCGGAATGGTTACGTCTCGCTCCTTTACGGCTTCAGAGATTATCGCTTCCGCATCTATTAGCCTTGAAAGTTCTGTGTATCTATTAAAAAGAATGGTGAAAGCGTTAGGGTTCACAGTTGTGGCCAATTCCGTTTCAATATCTGTCAGCTCCTCCAGACGGTCCTTTGCTATGGTGACATCGCTGTCTAACCTCACCTTAATTGGGTTTAAGGTGGAGCTCAAAGTGTTTGTGGCGGAAGTTGCTTGAATAGATGTCGTCCCGCATTTAGTTATAATTTGGTTTTGAAGATTGATGGATGTGTTTATTCTGAAAACAGATTGGTTCTTTGTTCTTACATATTCGTCTAGTGTGGCTATGCTCTCATTTATTTTGGGATTTAAAATTTGACGATTGGTGTTTAATCTTGAAAAAGATTCATTACTAAGAGTATCTATATAGCTTCTACCTCCAAAATTGGAGCTTGATTGGCTGGCGCCAGAAAGTCCGCCACTACCCAAAACCTGTTGGAGAAGTTGTCCCAAAAGCGCTGAAACTATTTCATTTATTTCGTCCGCTGATATAAGGCTTTCATAAGGACCGCTAAGGACTTTATTTAACTGAGTTTCTATCACGCTCCCGGGGGTTTTTGTTTTGCAATTTGATTTTCCTGGTCCACGCAATCTTTTTTTTACGGCAGACCTTAACTCAGCTTCCTCTTCCGGAGTGACTCTTGACCCAGTTTCCCCTTCCGGGGTAATGTTGAAGTATTGGCGAGTGTCAACTCCAGCATCAACATTGGAGCAATCTTTAAATGAAAGAAGGCCTCTTCCCAAGTCTAGCTCTTTTTGTATATTTCCCTTGCTGGTGCTTAGTCGGAAACTTAATTCCGCTTCAGCGGCTGCGTAAGCCCCGTACGGATTTCCTTCGGGTTGAACAACACCATGCCATTCTGACCACTTAAATACTCTACCGGGCACATTCCTCTGGCTGACTCCATAATCTATGCTGACGAAGTCGTCAAAACCCCCCTCCAAGTTGTTTAGTGCCCCGCTTAAAGTACATCTTGGAGTTCTGGCGCCGTAGTGTTTTTCTATAAGAGCCAGTCTTATTTGAACCTGAAAAGGACTGCAGATAAATCCAAACTCGCTTCCTTCCAAATAATGCCCCAGTGTTTCATCGGCAACATCTTTAAAAAATTGCCCCGGGTTTTCCAAAAATCCTGGATTACCTTCAAACCCGTTATTTATCCAGTTAACAGTGCTTTGAACAATTTGAGTCTTAACAATCTGGACTATTTCATAAAGAATACCATCAAGAACATATTCTTTTACCACAAGAGCGCTTGTTGCCGTATCAATAACGCCCAAAACACTGCTTACAACAGAAGCAATGGCCACAAGCGCCGGGTCAATAACAGGGAGCTCAGCCTCTGTTTTTTTGGGTGGAATAAGTATCGGTGAAATTACAAGTGACAAAATAACCAGAAAGGTTGCTCCTTTTCCTAGCATTCGCCACACGCCCGTTTTTAATTTTGAAATTTTTTGAAATATCATTTTACAATATTGGCGTAGTAGTATCCGTTCTCGTTTTCATTAAAAAACACACCTTCTTCTTTAAAAAACAAACCAACATTTTTTAGTGATTCTGCAAGATTTGTAACGGTTTTTATGTATTCTTGAGTGCTTGAAAGGGCGGTTATCGGGTCTTTAAATACGTTTCTCATATCTCTGTTTATTTTTTCAACAGCGCTTAGCCCGTTAATTACGGACAGATGAACCGAAACCGCCTTTTTAGGAACCGACAAAAGAAGCATATCTTTGATTGTGTTTTGGTAGGCAGAAGCCGAAATATCAAGCTTTGCGAGTTCATTTTCGTCATCTTTTTGAATCGCTCGGTTAAGTGTCACAAGTTCACTCTCTTTGCTTCCTGGATATTTTTTTAAAATAGCGCCTACATTATTTCCGTATTTTCTTAAGGATGATTCTCCAGATTCATTAATTATTTTAAGTTCTCCTTCCGTATAAAAACGAGCTTTTTTTATCAGATTTGGGTCTGAAATTGCAGATTCTATAATTCTGCTTTGAGTTTCAGAACTGACTTCTGCTCCGGATTGCTTTGCTTGGAAGTACTCGGCAAACAGTTGGCGGGACACCTTGTCTGTAGCGGTCAGATTTTCGTAAGAATCTTCAGTGTAATTTCCGCTTAAAGTTTCGGATTTCTGAATTTTGTCATTAGGGCCAGGAATAATCGGATTTCGTCCGAGCTTCACTTCTTCTCCGTCGTCCGTTCCATCCCCATCCGTGTCTTTATTGTTTGGGTCGCTTTTAAAAAGGGTCTCTTCCCAGTCCTTAAGACCGTCTGCGTCTTTATCCACATTTCCCGCCGCATCAACAATTCTCTCAAGCGTTTCCGCTTCAAGTTCGGCCCCCTGACTTGAATATTTAAAGGTTCTTTCTTCGGGGTAGATTAAAGCGATACCAACCAAGCCCGCCAACGCAAAAAGCGAAAGCGCGGTTTTTGTAAACTGTCCGCTTGGTAGATATTCTTTCAAGTTTCCCATTTTCTACCGTGTAATTATAACAGAATGAGTTTAAAAGTTCTCTCAATACCAAGCGTTATTGGGGATAGTTATATGTGTTTAAATGAAAAGGTTTAACCTTTTGCAAAGATGCTTTACGTGCCCTTTGTCAGTATCCCCCATTGTTGAAGAGAGACATCCTCAGCTCTTGATTTAGGTTCCAGTTTTGCTTTTTGGAAAGCCGTGGCAATTTTTTCTTTGCCAAATATTTTTAAGTTGCCAGACAGGACTTTTCTTTTGTGGCCGAATCCGGTACGAAGAACTTCAAAAAACTTTTCCTCGGAAATATTTTTGAAAAAATCTCTAGAGATATTGTCTATTTGAATAATAGCCGAGTCTACTTTTGGCTTGGGATAAAAATTGCCGGCGCCGACTTTGGTGATAATTTTCGGTTCCCCGTAAACTTTCACCGAAATGGAAAGCAAACTTTCTTTTCCATTTTTGGCAACAATTCTTTCCGCCACCTCTTTTTGGACCATCAAGGTCATGGACTGCGGTTGTTTTTCGGCGGTTAAAAAATAACGGAGGATTTCTCCGGTGATGTAGTATGGAATATTGGCCACTAATTTGAAGCCTGAATTACCAATTGGGAATGGAGACGGAGTAAGATTTAAAGCATCACCTTCAATGATTTTCAACTTCCCACCTTTTATTTCTTTTTGAAATTTATTTTCCAGAAAAGGCAGGAGCTCCTTGTCCTTTTCAACGGCAATAACTTTTTTTGCCTGAGACAACAAAACCTCGGTTAGAATTCCCTTTCCCGGTCCTATTTCAAGAATCGTGTCTTTTTTATTTATTTCAGCGGACTCAGCCATTGCTTTGGCGTAGTGGTCCCGGGTTAAAAAATTTTGCCCGAGTTGTTTTTTGGGTTTCATATTATTCCAAATAAATTATTTTCCCGCGGGGAGCGTTATCCTGACGGGCGTTTTCGGTGAGCGTTTCATCTATGTCTTCAAGAAATTCTGACGGCGCGGAAACGCGCTTTAATCCGAAAATTGTTCGGACAGACGCATAAGATAAAAAGAGCTTCTTTTTTGCTCTGGTTAAAGCCACATAAAATAATCTCCTTTCCTCTTCAGTCTCTTCTTTGTTTTTCTTTTCGCCGTCCGGTTTTCTGTGAGGAAAAAGGTCATCTTCAAGTCCCGTGATAAAAACATATTCAAATTCAAGACCTTTTGAAGCGTGAACGGTCATTAATTTTACGGCATCTGTATCTTCTTTTATATCATCCTGATCTGTGGCAAGCGTCGCGTCGGTTAAAAGATGTTCTATTCCATCTTTGCCTTCTAAAAAATCGTATTTTTTAGAAAGTGAAACAAGTTCATAGAGGTTTTCCAATCTTTCCAAGTCTTCATTTTTACCACTCTCAAATTCTCTTTTGGCGCCACTCTCCACTATGGCGTAAAGCACGGCTTCGGATGTTTTTGAAGTTTCAATTTTTTTCTTGATGTCGGATAAAATTTTTCTAAAGTCAGAGATTTTGTCTCTTGTTTTTTGAGGCAGGTCGGATTCTTGTCCAGAAAATATTTTTAAAATCGTAGTCTTCCCTATTCCTCTGGCGGGAGAATTTATTATTCTTTTGATGTCAATAATATTTTCCGGTTCAAGGGCCGCTCTCAAATATGAAAGAATATCTTTCACTTCTTTTCTTTCAAAAAAACGAACGCCTAGCACTTGGTATGGAACTTTTTCCGAAAGAAACGCCTCTTCTAGTATTCTTGATTGGAAGTTGGCGCGATACAGCACAGCAATTTCTTTTGGTGAAATTCCTTTTGTTATGAGCTCGCGGGCTTTGTTTGCAACAAAATAAGCTTCATCACTTTCGTCGTATGCTCCGTACAAAGAAATTTTTTCTCCGTTTTCGTTTTCGGTAAATAAGTTTTTTTCTTTGCGCATGATATTTTTAGAAATAATCATGTTTGCCGCCTCCAGAATTGTTTTTGTTGAGCGATAATTTTGCTCAAGAATGACCACTTTTGCTTCCACATAATCTTTTTCAAAACGGCTGATGTTTTTAAAATCAGCCCCTCTCCAAGAATATATGGATTGGTCAATATCGCCCACCACGCATATATTCCTGTGTTTTTCGGCAAGTAATTTTGCTATCTGGTATTGGACCATATTGGTGTCTTGGTATTCGTCTATGTGTATGTATTTCCAAATGGAGGAATATTTTTCCCGAATGTTTTGGTTTTCCTTTAATAGATTTAATGTTTTGAGAAGAAGATCGTCAAAATCAAGGGCTTTGTTTTCGGCAAGTATATTTTCATACTTCCCCCAGACTTTTTTAACTACATCTCCCACAAAGTCGCGCTCTCCCTTTGACTCAAATTCTCCAATCGAAACACCAGCCCCTTTTTCTTTGGAAATGATTGAGAGAATGCGTGATGGTTCAAATTGTTTGGTATCTATCGAGAAATGTTCCATTGATTGCCGTATGGCTTTGACGGAATCGCTTCGGTCAAAGATATTAAAATAGCGGGGAATGCCGAGCAATCTGGCGTTCTCTTTTATTATGTGAACACCAAGGGCGTGAAATGTTGAAACGAAGGGACGTTCTGATGAAGAAACGGGAAGATTGAGGGTGATATCTTCCGAGAGCAGTTTAAAAAGACGTTCTTTCATTTCTTTGGCGGCTTTGTTTGTGAAAGTGATTGCCAAAATGCTCTCTGGACTTACTCCACCTTTTATAAGATTGAGTATCCTGTAAGTAATGGTTTTGGTCTTTCCGGCTCCCGCTCCCGCCACAATTAAAAGCGGCCCCTCCGTCTGAAGAGAGGCTTTTTTTTGTGGGTCGTTTAAGTGTTCCAAATGGTCTTTCACTTTTTGCAGTTTAGCATGACATTAAGATGTTTTCTTTTTTAAAAAATGAATTCTTTGCAGAAGTTTTTTAGGGAGATTGTTATCCACAGGCGCGTTTTTATGTGATTGACTTCCTTGTTTGGGGGGCTATAGTGAAAGGTGTCCTGAATAGTTGGCATCTTACATAATGGCTTTGTTGAGCCATTATTCTACAGAGAATCTCTTCTTTACTTAACTTTTTAAAGTATTAATAATAAACCAGAAAATCTCGGCCTCCATACTAAATCTTGCCAAGGAGATAGCCGAACAAAAAAAGGATTTTTTTCGGGCATTTTAAATGCAATGTTCGTGTTTGTTTTGCTTTTTATTGCTCCGGCTAGCGTCAACGCCGGTTTTTTTGATATTTTATCTCAAATATTTAAAGGCTCTATAGAAGTTTCCGCGGAGGAGGCGCCGTCAAACGTCCAAACCATGAGCCTGCTTCAGGCGGCAATAAACCAAGATCCAAATCCCGCCAAGGGGGGTGGAGATATTACTATTGTTGGCGACTCAGCTCTTTTGTCAGAGGGTGGACCTTCCGGCACTATTGCTAACGTAGAGGATGGCCAGGGGACGGACAATATAAGCGTTTATGTTGTCCGTAGCGGAGACTCTCTCTCTGGTATAGCTAAAATTTTTGGAGTTTCTGTTAATACAATCATTTGGGCCAATGATATTAAGGGTGGAAAAATAAATCCCGGGCAAAGTTTAATAATTCTCCCAATTTCCGGTGTTCAACATAGGGTTGTAAGAGGCGATACCTTGGCCTCGCTTGCCAAAAAATATAATGCTGATCTTTCTGAAATAGCTCAATTTAACGGACTTTCTTTGGATTCGGCGATAGCAATAGGTGATACGGTTATCATTCCGGATGGGGTTGTGTCCGCGCCCGTTTCAAAATCAACAGGCGTTAGAAAGTCAGTTCGTGGCGCAAGTGGGCCGAGTTATGAAGGTTACTATCTCCGTCCTGTGTTGGGTGGGAGAAAAAGCCAGGGACTTCATGGATACAATGGCGTTGACCTTGCGGCGCCGAATGGCTCACCTCTTTTGGCGGCCGCTGGCGGTAAGGTTATTATCAGTAAAAACTATGGTTGGAATGGTGGTTATGGAAATTATATTGTCGTAAGTCATCCGAACGGCACCCAGACTTTGTATGCTCACTTAAGCAAAAATCTTGTTTTTGAAGGATATTCAGTCGTTAGAGGACAGGTTATAGGCAATGTGGGTTCTACCGGAAAATCAACAGGGTCCCATGTTCACTTCGAGATTCGCGGAGCAAAAAATCCCTTTTAGTTAGACTCTAGATAGACACTAGACACTAGACACTAGACATAAGACGTTAGAAATTAGATGGCAGACATTAGACATTAGACACCGAGCGAGAGATTGCAAAGTCACCAAAAATTTAAAAATTCAGGATCTTCTCTCTCCATCCTCCATTACTTCACTCACTCATACTCCAACCTTTCGATATATCGAACGGTTCACACACCCTTTTTATTTTTTTTGGTTCTTTAATGTTCTTGAGGTGTTTTAAGTTTTAAAAAGAACAAAAAGTTTCCTCCAATTTTATATGTTCTATGTTCCAAGTTTTAGTTTTCCTTCGGTCTATACTGCAACGCTTCAAGAATGTGATTAATCTTCAGGTCTGACGCTTCTTCAAGGTCGGCGATAGTTCTCGCCAGCTTTATGACCTTGTGATATGCCCGAGGAGAGAGTTTTAATTTTTCAGCCGAGCTGTTCAAAATATTTTTGACCTCTTTTGAAAGCGGAATAAATTTTTCTATCTCTTTCGGGCTCATTTCTCCGTTTAAACGGATTTTTCTTCCTTCTTTTTTGAATCTTTCAGACTGAATTTTTCGGGCCTTAAGAACTCTCTCTCTAACTTCGGCGCTCTCCTCCCCTCCCGTATTTTCATCCGAAAGTTTTTTGTGCGAAATCAACGGCACGTCTATCCAGATGTCTATTCTATCGGCAATTGGTCCCGACATTTTTTTCCTGTAACGAATAATGTCCCTTGCGCTACACGAGCAATCTTTTTCCGTGCCGTAATTTCCGCAAGGGCAAGGATTCATGGCGGCTATCAGGATAAAATTTGCTGGAAAATGTCCCGTGCCTTTAGAGCGCGAAATAGAAACCACTTTATCTTCAAGCGGTTGGCGTAAGGATTCAACCACTCTTCTATCAAACTCCGGAAATTCATCCAGAAATAAAACACCGCGGTGAGCAAGGGTAATCTCACCGGGCTTGGGAAAGGCGC
>CAYGDB010000003.1:0-37579 GCA_964348535.1 uncultured Candidatus Saccharibacteria bacterium | reverse complement strand
AACAAAAAGACGAATGAGACGGAAGGTGGCCAAAGAAAGAAGAATAAAATCAAATATTGGGATTGTCTTAGGGAAACGATCATCTACAAGCCAGACAAAGCCGGCCAAAACAAAAATCAAGGCGATATAACCAATCCCAAAAAAAGCATTCAGGCGGTGTTCCTCATTTTCAAAAAGTTTCTTGAAAGTCATGGAAATAGTGTAGCAAAAATTCCAAAATTCAAATCATTGACATAAGCGTAAGGCTGTGCCAGTATTATAAGCAGACAAACCAAGGAGAGTGGAAAATGAACATCGTCATATCTACAGCTAAACGTTTAGAATACATACTCGGATACTCTATGAGTGACCAGGCTATCATAAACTTGAAATTGATTGCCGAAGGGTCGGAAACAAGATTCATAGATGATATGAAAATACCCGAACTGTATTTTATACAAGCGGGAATACTTGAAAGATCAGAAGATGGGAGACTTAGTCCCACCTCTGAAAAAATTCGCCAACAAATCCTCTCTATCAGAGAGGAGAACGGCAGGATTAAACTTCCCTAAAAACCCCAAAGGAGGACACGATGACCACCCCAGCCGAACAAAGTTGGTCTAATAATGTAATGCTTAGCACTGGCAAAGATGTCGGTTATGGGGCAGTAGCCCACCATGTGTTAAACATTTGCGATTTGTGGAAGAAAGGAAAACGCTTTGTTATAGAAGACATAGTAACAATGCTCCAAGCCGAAGAGCAGGGTATTGAGTACAGTTGTCCGATACTCTCTCTTGAGATTCTGAAGGGAAAGAATTTTCTAAATCCTATGCCTCCAAATCATCAAGCGCTTCACACTGAAGCCGAGAGAGTTGCTAGAGCTATGCTCTCGGACTACATGAGGGATAGAAAAAATGGGCTAAAAAACCCTCTTCCACTCAATCATCGACTCTATGAAGATGTTCAGATGATGATGACAAAAATACTCAAAGGGAATTAGCTTTCCTTAAATTCCGCGACAGGATGCTCACACACCTGTCGCGGTTTTTATTTTTTAAATCGGTTTGATAAAATTCAAAACTAAAGATACCAAATCAACTCCGCGAGCTTCAGAGTAAGCAGAAACCCCCACCAAAAAACTGATACTGACAAAAAGAAAAAACAAAAAACCGCCCATAAATCTGAATGAAGATTTGTTGAAAAATCCTGACATTATTTAAGCGTCTTTATTTCCGCGTTTATAGCATCAACCAATGCTTGGTTGCCGGCGTCCTTGGCTTTTTGTAAAGATTCTTCGTAGTAAATCCGAGCATTTTTTGAATCCCCTTTATCTCTATAATATGAAGCCAGAGTTATAAGAAGGTCTATATTTCCGGGATTGGCAGAAATACCTTGCTTTAATACATCAACAGCCTTGCTCGTATCGGTTTGATAAGAAAATTTGTAAAGCTCGTGGAGATTTATATAAGAAATAATGTATTTAGAATCATTTTTTATCGCCTGCAAGAAACTCTTTTCGGATTTTGGATAGTCTTTCAGATAGTAATGATATAGGTCGCCCAAGTTGTTAAAAGAAACTATTCCTTTTGGAGATAAGAGTCCAACATATTCCCAAGCCTCTCTGGCTCCAGAGTAATCCCCCACTTGTTTGTAAACAATACCTATATCAAGCCAAGCCTCTATATTGCGAGAATTTTTGTTAAGCAAGGAAACCAAATCGGCTACTTTTTTATCCATTATATTTCTTGCTTCGGCGCTATAACTCTCGGGATAATTTATTTTTCTTGGAAACTTTGGCGCAGGCGGAAAATTTCCGATAGACTCTATTTTAACGGTAACTCCATCCTGCCCGGCCTCACCGGAAGAATCCAGATTTAGATTGCCAATATTTATAGTGCTTGAAGCAGTTTGTTCCCCACTTTTACTTCTCAAACCAAAATCACCCCTAAAATAGGCCGCAGCCAAAGCGATGATTATAATCAATCCCGCAATAGTACCTAAAATTTTCTGATTTTTCGTCATTTGTGTCATATAGACAATTCTAGCCTAAAATAAAAACTTTTTCCACATCAAAAAAGGACCGCCCTTTTTAATTCCTAAAGGGCGGTCCTTTTTTGATTCTTTGTCAAAATTTAGGGAGAGATTACCACCGAGCCATTAGGGTACGATTCGACATCGGAATCGTTTCCGAAAACTTCGGTATTTGAAATCACAACAGGTTCTAGAGGGTCAGACACATAAATTCCCGCCCCATCTGTAAATCCGGAAATCGAAGAATCTTCAATGTTTGCCACACCACCATAAATTGCAATGCCGTTACCAGAGCCGTTTTCAAGCGTGGTATTTTTGATAGATGAATATGAATCGTAAAGTCCCAAACCATCTCCATCATCAATATTTTTAATTATTGAATCTGAAATGGATACCGATGAATTGTAGGCCCCTACGCCATCACCGTCTTTAACGTTTTCTATAGTTGTTGATGAGACGGTAAGATAACTGTCGTAAACAGCCACAGCTTCATTGTCCAAAGTATCGGTGATTTTAGATGACGCGATTGAAACAATACTTCCCCCTTCCGCCACTACAGCTTCTTTTGTTGTGCTCGCAAAACTGGTATTTTCAATCACAGCCACGCTTTCGTCATAGAGTTCCAAACCGTGTTTATTATTTATAAAAGCACTGTCTCTTATTTCAACGGAAGAACTTCCCACTTCTATTCCTCCAGTATTTTCCACTCTTACATAATCAAAAGTGCTTGTGCCCACACTATCGTAAAAAACAATTCCATTATTAGTTTGGGTGCCGGAAAATGTGTTAAAGTTTACAAAAATTCCTTCTTTCCCTTTTACCAAAAGCCCGCCTTCAACCAAAAGGTCGCCGTTATAAAGACTGATATCAACGCCTTCTTTTATAGTAAGAGTGCTCGAGGCGGAGACAAGAATAGTGGTGGAAGCATAATATCCAGTATCGGCCGGAAGCGTCAGATTATCATCAATATCTTTGCCGTCATTTAAAGAAAAATAATTAACCGAATTGCGAGCGCCAGGAGTGCCGAAGATTTCATTACCCTCGGCATCCTTGCTATTTTTTATGAAATCTATAACACTTCCCCAGGTCTTCCAGTTTGTTTCAAGTGTTCCTGATTCTTTTGGCGAAACTCTTTCCATCGTTTTTCGAGTGGTGGAACCGGTGTTTTCCCCGGCCACCCAAGCGCCAGATGGAGTGCTGTCAAAAATTGTTGAAGCGTGGAAAAGAATCAATTGTTCTCCGGAATTATTTAGAGCTCCGGTGTAAATCGCAGAAGACGTAATATCGCTTACAGTTTCATCATTTGTCCTTTCAAGTAAAATAAACTTTCTCGGGCCTATCATCCCCGACAGTTTTATATACGGCGTGCCACTTTTTGATTCAAGCGCCCACTGACTAAGGTCTATGTTATAAGGAGTATTATTTTTAAGCTCCAGCCATTCATCATTTGAAGAAGCGCTGGTGCCCATCCATGCAATTTCATTTATGGCAATCGGAATAGTGGCAACAGAAATGGTCTTTGTGCTGGTGGCGCTTGTTTGACTTTTTGAATTAGTTGCCGATACGGATAATTTGTAATCTAAAAAATCAGGAGATGTAATTTCAATCGTGGTTTCAGTGGTCGTTCCATATTCACCATTTTTATCTAGAGAATAATACAGAGCGTCATCAACACTAGACCAAGAAAAGCGAAGTGTTGTTGTCGCAAGAAGACAACCGTCTGTGGCCAAAGATTGCTCACATTGTTCCGCGTAAATAGTCGGCGCTAACAAAGTCTCTACTTCTCCGCCTTCTTTAACTTCTTCAAATAATTTTTCTTCCGGCTTTGAAATTAAAGGCGCTCCACCGCCAAAACCTGCTATAAAAACAAGGCGTGGCGTAGTCGGCGGCGTTGCTTCTTCAGAAGAAGTTTCGGTTTTTGTTTTTAATACAGAGGATGGAAGTGTGGTGGATGACACATTTTGCTGAAGTTGAGGGACATTCGAGGCCTTTGATACAGGAGCGGGCGGCAGATTATTGACCGTTGATAGAATAACAGAGGCGGTATTTGAGGTTGCGAAATCGCCTACTGTATAGGGAGTACGATGGGCCAAATCGTAAATAATGCCACCCAGACTTTCAGCTCCCATGGCTACCGCAACAAGCGCTGATTCAGAAAAAGTGTACGCTGTTTTCCCTGCGATTGTTACAACAACGTAAGTAAACTTTCCTGTTTGAACAACGCCATTTGTAAATGTATCAACGGCGCCGATTACGGCGCCGTTGATCTTATGAGCCAAGTTAATTTCTTGCGGTTCAAAACAACGCGCGTCTTCACGACGTTCGGGATTTGCTGAGAGTTTATCCAAAGAGTTTTGTATATCGGAAACAATTCTGATGCCTTCGGTGGGAATATAAACTTCTGAAAAACTATGACCGCGCTCAAAGGATTTGTCGTTAGGGTCAAGTTTAATGCTTACGTTTGCGGGCAAGATATCGCCGGCAAAATTCCGAAATGAGTTTATGACATTGTCGGTGTTAGAAGTAAGATAACGGCCGCCACCGGCAACAAAACTTGCCGGTGAGGCAACGCCATAAACACCGATGGATTGGAATGGGATTCCATTATCTTTGCCTGCAACCTTTTGATAAAAATTATTGGCATAAAAATTGCCCTGTGAATGGGCAACCAGTAGAACTTTTTGAGTTGTTATTTTCTCGCTCGCGTCCGCGAGCATTTCTATCAGGTCATAATCCGTTTGTTTTGCAAAAAACTTTTGTATTAGAGTGTCGGATATGTCTAATGCCCCAGCGCCGTGGGAGGGGTTGAAGAGGTAGTGATAATAAATCTTCTCTCCCTTATAGTCTTCTTTTAGAAATAGCTTGAGAGATCTCTCGTTGTTTCGAGCACCTTCTTCGTCTGTAAAAACACCATTTATTGCAGAAATTGTGTATCCATCTTTTTTGCATAAATTCGGAAATTCTTGTGCATGCACATAAACGAAGGTGGTAAGGAATATCCCAAGAGCATTTAGTAGTGCGAATAATTTCTTCATGATAAGAATTCTTATTTAGTCAGAGTTTTCATATCAATATCACAATTTATCCAATTTTCTATTCTCCCACTTTTTATTAGTGAATAAAAATATTTATGAGCATCTTTACGTTCCTTTGTATTAAACTGATGACTAGAGAGAAACTTCCCGTATCTAAGTATCGCCTCAAGGACAGCGCCCTCTTGTTCCATTTCTGGATAGATATCACCCATACAAAAAAATGCTCGATCCTGTTGATCGACAACTCCAGCAGCTATAACATTATTCAAAAAAGGCTGCACTGTTTCCATTTGCAACGCCAGCGCATACTGTAAAAGTGCTGCCCTTGTCCTTGCGGAATCTGGATATTCTTTAAAAATAGCAAGCTCAACATCGTCACGGATTCCGTTCTTGTTCGCATCAATGCCTGCAATAGTTTTGTCAGCTTCGGCGCCAGGGTCGGGAGGAAGATTATCTCCCCATACATCTTTCAAAGTAAGTTTCGTGGCGTGTATTTTCGCCACCAGTTCTTTACTCTTTTCAACCTCTATCACATGAGGAATACGAATAATAACCGCAAGAACAAAAATACCAACCAAACCAATCCCCACCCATTTCAAGATTTTTTTAATTTTTCCCCACGAGATCATACTGTGTATTCTAACAACACTTCCCCCGTTTCCAAACTCAATATACACACCAACCTAAAAAGGACCGCCCTTTCTAATTCCTAAAGGGCGGTCCTTTTTTATCTCTAAGACCTCCTTGTCATCTTTAAAAAAGAGCCAATCATTTACAAAATCATCAAATTTTTTTGCCGTAGTAAAGTATTCTGGAGACGCTTCACGATTGAGGATATTTGTTTCTGGACGAACTTTCCCCTGCCAATCAAGGTAGCTCGAATATGCATAATCATTCAAATAATTTTGTGCAATAAGATGGTCATGAATGCCATTTTCCTTCCATCCTGAATCAATAATTTTTACAGGATTTAGATGTATATAAGCAAAAAGATACTTTAAATACTCATCGCTATTAGCATGCGTTGCTTTAAATCTGCTTTCAAACAAGGTTCCTGTGCGATTATTTTTCTTATTAAAATACATTGAATACGCAGTTGAAAGCTTTGACATAAATTTTTGTATACCACCCTCAGACTTTTGATAAATTAAAATATGAAAATGATTCGGCATAAGACAATAAGCAACAATATCTACCAACCTCTCATGTCGCTCAATTTCAAAAAGCTCTAAAAAGGACCGCCCTTTAGGGAGTCCTTTGGGGAAGTTTTCAGCCATATTTACTGGAGTAATACTATTACAAAGATATAGTAAAACTAAAAAACGATCATAGTGATTTAAATCCAAAAAAATTACACGTTTATCAGTCCCCCGATTATAAATGTGATAATATTCGCCGATTGAAAAATTAAACTTTCTTTCCATAGGAAAATTATACACCTAAATAATAAAACCCAAACTGTTAAAAAGGACCGCCCTTTTAGTAGAAAGGGCGGTCCTTTTTAGGAGGGCACGCAAAAACCCCCTTTCGCTTTTGGCGAAAGGGGGTTTTGCTTAACCTTTCCCTAATCCAGGATAATCTGGGTCAGGAAATCACAAGGTGGTTATTAGTTTGCTCGTGTCCAAACTTGAACTGGGAAGGCGGTGTTGCTTGGGAAGCCAGGCATACCGTATCCATTTGTCCAATCAACAGTGCTCTGACTTGCCACTGTAGCAACAGGGGTTGAAGTTGAGAACGGCGACCAGATTATGTTATCTGTATTAGCCCCACCAGCTTCAACTGTAGTTACTGTTCCTAACAATCCCGCGAGTGAAGGATACGATGTATCTGCAAGAAGAGCGAGGTTAACAGACTCTGAAACTGATGCCGTATCCACTGCTGTGGCAGCTTTCAAGACATAGGTCTTGGAGCTGTTAGCAGGAACAATCTGAGCATTTGAAGTGCCACTTGCTGGAATCTCTAGCTCTGTTCCTAGAGCTGCAGCTAGCGTTACTGCCGAGGTGTTGAAGGCTGTTCCATCACCGTAGAGAGTAAAATCATTTACATTTCCACCAGTTGTTGCAACTGAGAAACTAAACTTCTGGAAGACAACGTCTCTGCTGTTTGGGTTTGTTACCACAAACTTGTAGAGGTCTACTCCAGCTGACAGCGCTCCACCGTTGCTTGTTACAGCAATAGAAGGAACTGTTCTGAAGATTCTTAGACCACTGGTAGTAACGTCCGCTGTCGTTCCAGAGCTGATATTGCTCTGTGAAGATGCACCGAGGGCGTAGTTACCATTGATTCCAACGTTATCGCCATCGTAATCAACAGATATAAATGCGCCAGGAGTGCCTTCATTGATGTTTTGAGCTGTCAAATCACCTTTAACGGTAATGAGGACAGATTCACCAGCGGCAATCATTGGAGCTGGTGACAACAAAGTAGAAGTAGCGTTGTCAGCAGAAGCACCAACACCGAATTGCGCTGTACCTATTTGAGTAGCACCATTCCACAATGTTACTGTCTGACCGAGGAGATCAGCCGGTGAGCTTGAAGAAGTGTTGCCCAATTGAAGAGCAATTTGTTTCAAGTTCAAAGCCTCTGATGCTCCTGCGGTAAAGCGTAGTCGAGCAAGCTCAACGCCGCTTGTTCCGGCCTGGGCAGTCTTGTAAAGAAGAGCGCTGTCGTTGGTAACTGTGTAAGAACCGCTTGCGGCAACAGTCATTGTCTGACCTGCAGCCGCTGTAACGGTTTCAGTAACAGTATTACCTGAAGTTACGCCGGTAGGTGTGATTGTAGGCGCGGCATTGATACCCCAAGAAACAGTGTCGCCAGCTGAAACCGAGCTTGCGAGGTTACATTTGAGAGCCAATGTTTTAACAGTTCCTTTTGAAACCGTCAAAGACTGGTCAAGTGTAAATGTCTGGTCAGAATCTGATGCGCCTGAAGGATTAACCACGTTTGAACCGGTGGTCAAAGGAGTTGCGCCATCAAAGAGCTGGCAAGATGATACTTGGGTTACTTCCATGGCAGCGAATGTCATAGACAGAGGAAGTGAAGACAATCTTACGTCTTCACCTGATTGGCTAGCGTCCAAGAGGACATTAGCGTAGGTGAAGCCCTGTGAACCTGTAATAACGCTTTGAGCAGGAGGTTGGGTTGAAATGCTGACACCAAGCGCTGCTGCTCTGACTGTCATAGTGTTCATCACAGCCGCGTTAGAAAGTGTTGAGAGCGAGATTGTGTTTCCAGTAGTCTGCCCTGTTACGTTTGTCCACTGTGAGCTAGGTGTTACTGACATAATGACAGTAGCGCCATTTACAGTGCCAGAAGGAATCTTACCTTTAAGAGTATAGACGTTCTTTCCAACTGGGAAAGTTACGGTATCCGTAAAGGTAATTGTTGTGCCGGAAGACTGGTCAACAGGACCAGCTACAACAGCGCCATTTTGGTCATAAAGGGAAATATTGGTTGGATAACCTCCCCATGTGCCAGTTGTTGCTATTGTAAAGGCAAGAGACTGAACAGAAATTGACTCGCCCTTAAGATCAACCTCAAATCCACCCAGTATCTGATTTGGAACGTTCACACCAATGTTTTGAGCTGGAACTGACAAAGATTTGTTAACTGATGTAACAGAACCTGCAGAAACAGTCAAAAGTGAACCGTCAAAGTAAGGTGTGCCGGAAGTAAATTCGGATGTGGCATCTGACGCCGTGACAGAACCGGCAGGAGCTGTGATTCCGTAACCGTAGGTCTCACCAGTCATATAGACATCAGTTGCTTTGTAGATGTCAAATCGGACTGTGCGAGCGGCAGAAGAGGAACCGATAAGGTCGCCTTGGATATGTATATCCTTGGAAAGACCCTTATCTATAAGTATGCCTGAACCGAATGAAGCGGTGTAATACTTACCGTCAGCTGAAATGGTTGTGTCATAGCTTGTTCCGTCAACCACAACCTTGATATTGGCAAGGTCGGTTGCGCCAGCTGAACCGGCCTGGTTCCAACGAATGGACCAAAGACGGATTTTTTCAGCAGAACCTGCAGTGTATCGAACACCGGAAAACTTATATCCGGTTGTGCCGATTTCCTTGGTAGCTGAAGTCTGAGGGTCAAAAGAAGAAACAGCTTGAGTAACCGAACCCAATGTAAGGGAAGCGTTCACGGTGTGAGCGGCTCCTGTGATTGGAAGAGAACCTGAAACTGTTGCTGAAGTATTAACTCCTACAACAGAAAGGGTTGCAACCTGTCCAGCGTAGGTAGCGAGACTTGAACCCATGTTTCCAGCGATGGTAACTGTTTTTGACGTGCCCGCCTTAATGGTGAAAGGCTCGCCGACTGTTACCTGATGATTTGAATTCAAAGTTTTTGCTATACCGATCTGAAGACCGTTTTCGTCAAGAAGCACGATGCCAGAGAAAGCGGCGTCAGCGGCAAGTCCTGTGCGCTCAACAACGATACCGTTAACGGTAACATCACCATCGTTTGAAGCGGTGAGAGTAACTTTGGTGAATGGAATTCGTGAAGCGCTGGTAGGAGCAAGAGAGGCGGTTGGCTGTGAAGCGGCTGAAACTGAAAGACCAGTTCCTGCTGGAGCAGTCGTGCCACCAGTTGTTCCTCCTGTAGTTCCACCGGTTGTTCCGCCGGTTGTTCCGCCAACCATAGTGTACTTAGCGCGAGACTTCGCACCAAAGTATCCTGCGGCAGGAGTCACTCCGTTAGCGGCCTGCCATGCAGAAACGGCGGCTTTAGTAATAGAACCGAAAGTGCCAGTTGCTCCACCTGCGAAGGTGAAATGACCGGTTCCTTTCAAATAATTCTGAAGACATGTTACAGCTTCACCTTTTGAACCCATAGTAAGGTCTGAAGTGAATGTACATGCTGTGGCACCACCTGAAGTAGTGTTGCCAGAAAGCTGTGACTGAAGAGCGGTAATGGTAGCAAGGAGGGAGTTGATTTGAGCTTGGAGCTCTTCGTTAGTCGCGGCTGATGCGCTGAAGGCTGTTCCTCCAATCATCGAAGCCACGGTAAGAAAACCAACAAATCCCGCAACCACTTTCGCAGTTTTAGATTTTTTCAATTGATTCATAGTAAATGTTACTAAAATAATGGCGTGAAAATAAATTAAATATTTTCACACCTACACGATAAACAAAGGCATCCGCGGTTCGACGCCGTGGATTCATTTGTCCGCGCATCGCCAAAAATATTTTTTATTTATTTTTGAAACGATACGACTTTCACCAAACCGCACGAGATAAATTGTTTTTAAGGACAATCTAAAATCGCTCGGGTTAGCTTATAAAATATTAACGGGCAATCGGAAATTACTGCAGGGCGCCATAATAAAAGCGCCATCGGGACAAAGATTTTCTGTAGCCATCAAGGCTTACGCCGAAATGATTTAAGTTTTATCTGCCTTATTAAAATGTCAACGAACTTGAGTGCGGGAGAGCTGTAACTTTTGGAAAAAAACTTTCGTTCAAGCAATACAAGAAGGCAGAATTTTAAATCTACAAACTTGTAGCGCAATTATAGTATCTTACATACCCTCCCGCAAAATTTACTTTGTGGATAACTAGCTTTAAATAACTCCTTTGGGTTATTTTGACACCAGCAATCCATCTAGGGAATACTCTCATTTTTGGAAGGGAAAGTCAAGACAAATTGAAGATGAGTTATGAAGTAAGAATTATGAATTATGGTAAGAAAACCCTCCTCCTAAAGGCGCTCCGCCTTTAGTCATAATTCGTGATTCATAATTCATTACCCTACCAATAAATAACGACTCCAACGCCGTTTCCCTAATTTCTTAAGGACACCATTTGAGACAAGGGTCCCCAGGTCTCTCTGTATGGTTTTACTGCTTACTCCTTTCATAAGCGAAGTTATGTCCTTTATCCCGACTTCTCCCCTATTTTTAAGTATATCAAGTATCATCCGACTCCTTGTAGAATCAACCTTTTCAGCCTGTTTCAGGCTTTTAAGATTTTTTTTGTCCTTTATTTTGTCCTTTAGAATGCTTGTTTCATAAAGGACATCACCTATACCTTTATGTCCTTTAGAAAATAAAATGTCCTTTAAAGGTTCGTGACTGACTCCCGCCTCTGAATCAGGAGCTGACTCTAAATTAAGCTCTGAGGCATTGAAAGAAAGTCGTTCTCTTTCATTTATATACATATTGCCGATTACGGGAAGAAGTCCCAAAAACTCTTTTTTTAGAAGCTCCGCGTTCATATCTGAAATAATGACGGAACCTTTCCCTATGTTTAATAGAGATACGCAGTGGAGAATGTTGTTCTCAACACTTATAAAACCCATGGCCCGTTCTCGCAAAAGAACATTTTTAAGAGCTAAAAGACATTCCTCCCGAAGAGAAATTCTGAGCGGTTCGATTTCCGATAAAAAATTAGTCACCATATGGATGGCGCTCGCAAGACGTTCAAGCTTTTTTACGAGATAAATAAGTTCCGGTTTGTCCTTTATAAAATCAAACTCTGATTGGTTATTTTTACCAATCTGACCATAAGCTGGGGCATGAAGTTTGTTTATTTTGTCCATTAAATGTCTTTTAAGAGATAATCATCTGTCCTTTTAAAAGGAGCCGTATAAGACATTATATTCTTGTCTTATAGGTTATCAATAGACCGGGAACAAAAAGATACATTATCAACAGATTGGCAAGGCGTTTAAATATCAAGGCAATTAAACGGCAGGGTGGTATAATCAGAAATAAATATGGCAAAAAAAGAAAAAATAAAAAGAAAAGAAAAAACCGAAAATAGCGGAAAAAAATGGAACAAGTGGAGTCTTCGAGAGGAAACCAAAAGCAGCGTTTGGGCTGTGGTTTTTCTCGGACTATTTGTTGTTTTTCTTTTGGCCGGATTTAAGAAAGCCGGCATAGCTGGCCGCGGTCTTTATGATTTGCTATCCTACCTGCTCGGCTTTGGATATTTTTTAATACCAACTATTTTTCTGCTATTAAGTATTTCTTTTTTTAGATCAATCAAACACGAAATGGCCGGACTAAAAACAATAGGCGGGGGGATATTTTTTTTATCGGGACTTGGAATGCTTGAGCTGATATCTAAAGGATCGTCCGGAATAGTGGGGAGGTGGGTAGCAGAACCACTTTTATCACTATTTGATTTCTACGCCTCATTTTCTATTCTTTCGATGTTAATTATTGTTTCCGTGCTTATATTGTTTGACCTGACAATAGGAATCGGTGCTTCATTTTTTTCTATTTTTTCAAAAATACCGGAATTTTTTTCCAAATTGTTTAAAAATAAAGCACCTGAACCTACAGTCATAGACGTACCTACCATTGAGGGAGAGGATCAATTTAAGAACTATGGAAACTCAACGGAAACAGAAGGCGTAGAGGAAAAAGGTGCGGAAGAAAACGAATCGGTTAGTCATTTAATATCATCTCGTCCAGACGAAAAAATGAGTGGAGGTCAAATCTCGGGTGGGCTTCTGTTCAGACCGATGGGAAGAGCCTACGTGCCACCGCCATTATCTCTCCTTGAAAAAGATAGAGGCAGGCCGGGCGTAGGAGACATAAAAGCAAGCGCCAATATTATAAAAAGGACTCTTCAGAACTTCGGGATAGTGGTTGAGATGGATGAAATATCCATCGGTCCTTCGGTTACCCGCTATGCTCTAAAACCGGCCGAAGGCGTGAAGCTCTCAAGAATAGTGGCCTTGCAAAATGACTTGGCTCTCGCCCTTGCCGCTCATCCCATAAGAATAGAAGCTCCGATTCCCGGAAAATCTTTGGTCGGTGTTGAAATTCCAAACACCGTTAAATCTATCGTCGGACTGGCTTCACTTCTTGGGGCCGAAGAATTCGCAACATCCGACAAACCACTCTATGTCGGTCTGGGTCGTGGCATATCCGGTAAATCACATTTTAGCAACTTGGCTAAAATGCCCCACCTACTGGTGGCAGGCGCCACGGGCTCTGGAAAATCTGTAGCCATTCATACTCTAATAACATCGCTTCTTTATAGGAACTCGCCTGAAAATCTGCGATTCATAATGATTGACCCAAAACGGGTCGAGCTTACCCTTTACAATAAAATCCCCCACCTGCTAACGCCTGTTATAACAGATGCTAAAAAAGCCATAATGGCGCTCAAATGGGCGGCCAAAGAAATGGATAGGCGTTACGATATACTCGAAAGCGAGTCGGTGCGAGATATTGAGTCTTACCATAAAAATAAACTTCAGCCACTTTTAGAAAAACTTGAAAAAAGTTCAAACCGAGATGAAGATGAGAAAAAACTGCCGGAGATGATGCCTTATATAGTAGTAATAATAGATGAGCTTGCGGACATTATGACTTCCTACCCTAGAGAGCTCGAAGCGGCCATAGTTCGTCTTGCCCAAATGAGCCGAGCGGTTGGTATTCACCTCATACTATCCACCCAGAGACCAAGTGTTAATGTCATTACCGGACTTATAAAAGCCAATATTCCGGCAAGAGTGGCGCTTCAGGTCGCTTCCCAGATAGACTCCCGAACAATACTAGACACGTCCGGCGCCGAAAAACTCTTGGGCGCAGGCGACATGCTTTATCTTTCGGGTGAAATGTCTCAACCTTCTCGTCTACAATCGGCTTTCATATCAGAAAACGAGGTAAAAAAAGTGGTAAAATACCTGGCAGACACATGGGGTGATGAAATACCTCACGAGATAAATCTTGAGGTTGGCAATAATCTAAACGGACCAAACGCACTCCAAATAAATATTGAAGAAAATGAAGATGATGAGCTTTACGAAGAAGCCAGAGAGGCGGTAATAACGGCAGGAAAAGCTTCCACTTCATATCTTCAAAGAAAACTTGGAATAGGCTACGCGAGAGCCGCAAGACTTATTGATATACTGGAAGAACGCGGAGTTGTTGGTAAGGGTGAAGGAGCAAAACCACGAGAGGTGTTTGGAATAAACGAAAAATCAGAAGAGGAAAACTCGGAATAAAATGATTCAGAATGGCAGGTACATAAGAGTGGGGGCAGGAATAATTCTCGGAGTTATAATACTCGGCTATGGTGCTAGCAAGTCGGCTAACCTTCTAACAGGACCAAAAATCCAGATCGACTCCCCTAAAAATGGCGAGACTGTGAGAGAATCCCTTATTAAAATTGAAGGGGTGATAAAAAACGCCACTTTCATTAGTCTGAATGACAAACAAATATTCGTTGACGATGAAGGAAATATGACAGACCAAATTTTACTCTACGAAGGTTATAATATAATGACAGTCAGAGCAAAAGGTAAATTCGGTCGAGAAGGAGTGGCGACCAAAGAGATTATTTATTTACCCGCCAAAAATTTTTAGATAGAGCGACAATTTTGTAAAGGTGCTATTTTATAAATAAAAAACATTGATAAGCAAAAATGTATTCAATAAAAAATTTAGGTGGGTAAACCCGCTAAAAACCGGAAATGCCGACAAGAAGCGCGCGCACTTAAAGTAAGTTGATTTATTTTAAATTATTAATAACCAATTACCAATAATAATTACCAATAACCAAAATGGCTAAAGAAAAAAAAGAGAAAGCGGCGGTGGGAAGCACAGAAATAGAAGAAACCATCAGAGCTATAAAAATGAAATTCGGGGATGAGGCAATCATGAAACTCGGGGACAAACCGAGAGTTGATATTAGAGCCATACCGACAGGCTCAATCGGGCTCGACGCCGCGCTCGGGATAGGAGGATTGCCAAGAGGCCGTATTGTTGAGATATTCGGACCGGAATCATCAGGAAAAACAACCTTGGCTTTACATGTAGTCGCCGAAGCCCAAAAAGGCGGAGGGATATGCGCTTATATAGACGCTGAACACGCCATGGACCCTGAATATGCGACAAAGCTTGGAGTAAAAATAAAAGACCTTTTAATATCACAGCCTGATACCGGAGAGCAAGCGCTTGAAATAACAGAAAGTCTGGTTCGTTCCGGAAAAGTGGATGTGATAGTAATCGACTCGGTCGCCGCCCTTACTCCAAAAGATGAAATAGAAGGAGATATGGGAGCTCAACACATGGGCAAACAAGCCAGACTGATGTCCCAAGCCCTGCGAAAACTGACTGCGATCGTAGGAAAATCAAAAACTCTAATTATATTTATAAATCAAATCAGAATGCAGATTGGCATAATGTTCGGAAATCCGGAAACTACTCCTGGAGGGAAGGCTCTTAAATTTTACACATCCATACGCCTTGATATTCGCCGAATAGCTTCTATCAAAAAAGGAGAGGAAATTATGGGCGGAAGAGTAAGAGTAAAAGTGGTAAAAAATAAGGTAGCGGCTCCTTTTCGTTCAACCGAGTTTGATTTGATGTATGGAGAAGGAATTTCACGCGAAGGAGAACTGCTTGCCCTCGGTGAGAAATTTAACATAGTTCAAAAATCAGGCGCCTCTTACAGTTTTGGAGAAGAAAAAATCGGGCGAGGATATGACGCGGCAAGAACATATCTTAAAGAAAACAAAAAAGTGGCAAACGAGCTTTTGAAAGAAATACAAAAGAAACTAAAGGAAGGCGCTAGTATCGGCTCAGACGGGAGTGATGAATAAAAAAAATTAGCGGACTAAGAAAATCTACAGAAGTTTTAAATTGATTGAGTTCTTGATTGAGAAAGAAGCGAGATTCTGATTAAGTCGCGAGCAAACCAAAGAATGGCAACAAAAAGAACAACCAGAGAAAACTGAACGGCAATTTCGGTGTTAGAAAAGGCTGAAATAGAAAAATTATAAAGCGCTTCAGGGTTGGCAAGACTTGGCGTATTTTTAATGACATTTAAAACAGACACAAATGAAAAAAGGGAAACCAAAGAACCGACTGAAAGAACGGCTCTCACGGTGCTTGACCTAAATATCTTCCTCATAGCATAAGCCATATAAACTCTGCCCATTATGCTCATTTTTAGTTTATTTTGATTTTGCATACACTTATAACTAAAGAAATTAAGTAATGGTTGCTAGCATATTTCTGAATGATTCTTTTGCTCTATAAACTCTTGTCTTGACCGCCCCGACGCTTACTCCCTCTTCTTTGGCTATTTCCTCCTGGCTTTTTCCGTCAATAAAAAATTTGGCTAAAATCGAAGAAAGCTTGTCCGGCATACGATTAAGAACAGAGGCCACGTAATCAATTAGTTCCTTATGCTCGGCTTCCGAGAGTTGCTTCATATCCGGAAGAATTTCAGCGAAATCATCCGTGAGAGCGACTGTTCTGTAATTTTTAATTTTTTGGTAATGAGTAAAAGCGGTATTTACTAAAATCTTATAGCCCCATGATTTAAAAGAACCGACTCCTTGGGGAACAAATCTTCCCGAGTAAAGATAGATTTTTGTAAATGTTTGCTGGACAACATCTTCCGCGTCTTCATCAGTCTTTAATATCTGCTTTGCTTTACGAAAAAAAGCTTCCTGATAGCGGTCAAGCAAGACACCAAAAAGATAGGGTTTATTTACGGATGCGAGGAAAACATCTTCATCGCTTAATCCACCACTGCCTTCTTTTTTTGTGCTTTCTTCCACTAAAAACATAGATTTCTGGCTATCTTGCCCATTAGCAGAACTATACTCGACTTTTCCATTATTTCAACCATCCGTCGTTTCTAAAAGTTACATTGGACTTTTTTCTAACCTTCGGTAGAATAGCGAAATTATGGCGATACTTGAATATAATGAAATAACCAAGAAAAAATACATCGTTTTTGAAGGCGAGCCTTACGAAATTTTAGATTCTCACGTCTTCCGCAAACAAATGAGAAAGCCCGTCAATCAGGTAAAAATGAAACACCTTATAGGAGGGAGGGTGGTTGAGCATTCATTTCACCAGTCGGAGAAAGCGGAAGAAGCTGAAATTAATTCAAGACCTATCAAATATCTTTACAACAATAAAGGCGAGTATTGGTTTTGCGAAGAAAAAGAACCTTCAAAAAGGATGGCTTTTAAAGAAGACGTTGTCGGCGAGCAGGGAAAATTTATGAAACCGAATATGACGCTTGATATTCTGACTTTTGAAGACAAGCTAGTCGGATTTAAAATGCCTATCAAAGTTGATCTAAAAGTAATTGACTCCCCTCCCGCCGTAAAGGGCGACAGTTCCCAAGGGGCAATGAAGCAAGCCAAGCTTGAAAGTGGAATAACGATAAATGTTCCTCTTTTCATAAACGAAGGCGACGTAATAAAAGTGAACACCGAAACGGGGGCATATGTTGAAAGGACAGGAAAAAACTAATCCCGCCTTTACCAAGGACCGTCCTTGGTAGTCCTTATAAACTGAAATAAACTGAAAAGGTTTAACCTTTTCAGTTTATAAATTTGTATAGTTACCATTAGGGGTTAACTGTACAAGGACTAAATTAGTGTATAATATAAAAATTATAATTTTAATTATATTTATGTCTCCTCAAGATACTAACATACCAGCTCAACAAAAAATGTTTCCTTCAAAAAATAGTTTTCACTTCTCATCTTTCGGAGGCGGTATCATTTTAACAATTATTTTAGGGGGTAATAGTTACCATTTTTTGCCTTCTGTCTGAAAGTGGAATTCAAAATTCCGTAATGCCGAGTAAAACGATAGAGACATCAGCGTCAAAACTATACTACGATAAAATGGCAGGTAAGTTGGTTACCGATTCATCGCAAGATACAGATATTGTTATCGCAGTATCGGACAAGACACGTATATTTGATCAAAAGGAATCTCCAGACGAACGAATAATTTACGTTTCATTGTTAACAGGACTATCTTATGACTTCGACTACAGAGGAGGCGGACATATAAAAGATATCAATTTTGTATTTGGATATGATATTGATAAAAAAACTATCATTTTCGATGAGTTAGTCCCAAAATATAATCGTATCTATGCAATTTCTCCAGGAGGAGAATTGGTGGCCTTAAGGCGGGCACCCTGTAATGATTGCGGTATAGGTGAAAGTAGAAAAACTTTCCACATCGTAGACACAGTGTCAAGGCGTGTCTACGATGATCTAGGGGTGTTATATGATTTTAAATTTACAGGTCCTCGTTCATTTAGATACACAACAGCAAGTTATGATTGTTATGACATGGACTGCGTTAGTCCTGGAATTGTAAAGGAGGGGAGTTTTTAGATAATTCTTCCACAGAACGATCTTTTTAGCCTTGCTGATGAACAATAATAATTCCTACAAAATTTTTGACAAGCGCCAGTAAATTTGTTTATATTGCCCAAGTTACAAAAAAGGAGAGGGCATGAATCTCACAACATGGCGAACGGATACATACTATGTAATCGGCGAAACCATAATACTCTATGGTGAAACCTATACATGCTATGTAAGTCACAAAAGCAACATGTTCGGCGAAGACTTACACGACCACGGATATTGGTACCATCCAAGAACTGGACCGTACAGGACTGATTTGCCAAACAAAAACAAAATGGACGAACTCTAAAAGTTCGTCCATTTTTCATTTAAAACGATTTAATAAAATTAGCGGGCGACGTAAGGCAATAATCCCATATAGCGGGCATGCTTTACGGCCAAAGAAAGCTTTCTTTGGTTTTTAGCGGAAACACTTCCTTTTTTTCCTGACATAAGACGACTATGAGGAGTCAAGAATTTCTTTAAAAGCTCCACGTCTTTGTAGTCTATGTGCTTTATATTATTTTGTGAAAAGTAGCATTGTTTCTTCATATATTTATATCTGTTTAAAAAGGAATATCCTCTGGATTAATTTCTTCCTCCGGATATTCGATGGTATCCGACTCTTGCTTCCCGCTCTTTGGTGACTCACCCATCGGCGCAGATGGCCCCGCCCCGCTTCCTTTTGGACCAAATTGAACACGCTCGGCCACTATTTCGGTACGATATTTTTTCTCACCGCTTGTTTTGTCATCCCAAGACCTTGTTTGAATCCGTCCCTCGACCAAAACCATATTGCCTTTTTTCAAATATTGAGCAACTATTTCAGCCTGACGTCCAAAGGTAACAATATTATGAAAATCTGACGACTCCTGCTTCATCCCGTTTTTATCTTTCCACACCCTATTGGTGGCAACAGAAAAAGAAGTTACCTGAATACCGGACGGCAACGCTCTTAACTCCGGATCTCGAGTCAAATTTCCTATAATTATGGCTTTATTAAAAAACATAAGACTTTATTATACTACAAGAGCTTCTATGGTTTTATCAAGCTCTGCTTCAGATAGAGGGGCTGGAGGGACAGCCGGTTTTTCAGGTCTGAACTTTTCAGAATCAATTCTTCCTGAAACTCTGCGCTCTCTTGGCACCAGAGCCGTTGGTGTCGTTTTGATAAGCAAAAGACGAAGGACGTCAGTTTGTTTTTCAATTTGATTTTTTATAGATAGGACAAGAGAATTTTCAGTTTGAAATATAATTGAACCGAAATAAGCGCTCGTAAAATGATGAATTTTACCACCGGATGTTTTGGTCATTTCATAAGCAAGCTCGCGTAAGACAGGATTATCAGACGTTTTTACGGCGCCGTGTTTTGAAATCATTTCTGTAATATCGGAAAAAACAGAACGCGCGGCATCTTCAGAAACGCTGGGGACAATCAAAATCCCGATTTCATATATACCGTTTTTGCCTTCACTTTCATTATTTTGCATGAACTCAAGGCTAACACAAGCATGGCCTAAACGCAAGAACAAGAAAGAAATGTTGGAAGCTCTGTTTCGAACATTTAATTAGACCATTAGACAAATAGATGTCCAGACATTAGACAACCGTGTATCTAGTGTGTATTATCTGGCGTCTAGTGTCTGATTTCCAAAGGGCGGAGCTTTGTAAAAGGGTGGGGTGTTTGGAGGTTTTTATATGAAAACCCCAAAGACCCTGCTAGCATTTTGAACAGTTGCAAAAGCAACTTCTTCTTCGCTTTTTCCCAAGATGGCAGCTATTTTACGGACTGTTTCAATAACATAAGACGGCTCATTTCTTTTTCCTCTGTACGGCACGGGAGAAGCGTACGGCGAGTCGGTTTCCGACATAATCATATCTATCGGACAATTCAAAATAAGATTTTCATACTCTGAAGCAAAAGTAATGACGCCGGGAAAAGAAACGGTGAAACCAAGCTCAAAATATCTTTTGGCGATATCTATTGTCCCTGTAAAAAAATGAATGTTGCCTCTTAACTTTTTTGAGCTTTGTTCCAAGCTGGAAGTCAGAAGGATTTGGAGCATATCTTCGTGAGCGTCCATAGTTTTACCACTTGGACGGCAGTGGATCATAAGCGGTTTGTCGACATCGACAGCCAAATTCATTTGTTCAAAAAATATTCTTTTTTGTCTTTCTTTTTCTTCTCTTTGTCTTTGTGGTTTTTGTTCATCATTTTCCAAACGAAAATAATCAAGACCGCATTCCCCTATCGCGACCACTCTTTTATTCAGAGCAAGCTCTTTAAAACTTTTGTAATCAAAATTTTCTTTAGTGTCTGTAGGATGCAGCCCAACAGCCGACCAGACATCAGGCTCGCTTTCCGAAAGAGCAACGGCCTGTCTTGAAGATTCCAAATGTGTCCCAACAGTAATGGCGCCGACTCCTCTTTCCCTCATTCTAAGCAAAACATCTTGGCGGTCTGTATCATATTCCCTTCCGTGAATATGAGAGTGTACGTCAAAATATTTAAACATAAAATCCTATTTGCGAATAAACAGGATCTCTGTCATTTTTTTCTCTTTAATGGCGAATTTAATCTTTTCAGAAGTTTCTGGTAAGAATGGCCCGAGCAAAAAAGCGATATTAAAAAGCTCGGAAACCAAATAAGAAACATCTTTGCGGGCTTTATCCGGATTGCTTTTAAAAACTTTAAAAGGCTCTTCTTTTTGTATAAAAAGATCAAGGCCTTGTATTTTTTCCCAGACAAAATCAGCCGCCTTGTTTACCTGATACTCTTCCATATATTTTTCATACCCCTCTGGCAATTGATTATCATCACTTTGAGAGAAATCCGGAAAAGCATCGTAAGAAACAGCCATCTTGAGAATCCTACTCGCAAGATTACCAATACCGTTAGCCAAAGAGGCGTTATAAGAGTCAAGAAAAGCTTCCTTTGTAAGGTCGCCGTCTTCAAAAGGAGAAATGTGACGAGCCAGATAGTATCTGACGGCGTCAGCGCCATATTCGTTCAAAAGCTCAATAGGGTCAATAACGTTACCAAGAGTCTTAGACATTTTTCTTCCACCTGAAGTGATAAGGCCATGGGCCAAAATAGTCTTGGGCAAAGGAAGCCCGGCCGAGAGAAGCATCGCCGGCCAGATGGCGGCATGAAAACGCAATATATCTTTCCCCACAACATGCAAATCTGCCGGCCAGAATTTTCTAAAAAGAGAATCGTCTTCCTTGCCATAGCCAAGAGCGCTTATATAGTTTGAGAGAGCATCACACCAAACATACATTATTTGCTCAGAATCACCGGGAACAGGAATGCCGACTGACGAAGCCTTTCGAGACCTTGAAAAACTGACGTCCTCAAGACCCTCATTAAGCAAAGACATTATTTCATTTTTGCGACTATTCGGAACAATCTTTAATTCATCAGACTCGATTTTTTCCTTTATAATTTGATTATAGCGAGAAAGCCTGAAAAAATAATTTTCTTCTTGAATTTTTTCCGGTGTCATTTTATGGTCCGGGCAGATTCCATCAACCAAATCCTTTTCAGTCACAAAAGATTCATGTCCGACGCAATAAAGTCCTTCATATTTCTTTTTATATATATCGCCGGATGAAACCAGAGCTTGCCAAAGTTTTATGGCTCCCGGAAAATGAACCACCTCGTCTGAAGTCCGAATAAACTGGTCGTAAGAAATATTGAGCCCACTGAAAAGATTTTTAAAATTTAAAACAATCTCATCCAAAAAATCCTTCGTGCTCCTCCCCGCTTTGAGGGAAGCTTCAACAACTTTTTGAGTATTTTCATCTGAGCCTGTCAGAAAATATGTTTGTTCGCCTTTCAACTTGTGATATCTGGAAAAAATATCTGATATGACAGTGGTATAAGCATGCCCCATGTGAAGCTTGGCATTGGGATAGAAAATAGGAGTAGTGATATAAAAACATTTTTCTGACTTTAGAGGCATAGAAATGGAAATTGCTCAGATTTTTAACTCTTTGCCGTGAAGCTTCGCCAAGTTTACGTCATCAATATATTCCTTAAGGGCGGCGGCAAATGGGACGGACAAAAGGATACCCAAGAATCCAGCAATTTGGGCTCCGGCTATAAGAGCTATGATAACAAGAAGAGGCGGCACCCCGACTACTTTTTGAACAACCAAAGGATATATCAGATGATTTTCAAACTGCTGAATAATAACGTAAAGACCGACAGTGAAAAATCCGAGAGAGGCGCCGCCTGTGGCAAAAGCGATAATGACAGCGGGAACAGCTCCAATTATAGGACCAAAAACCGGAATAAGCTCAAAGAATATCATTAGAATAGAGAGTAGGAGCGCGTATGGCACGCCCAAAATAGTCAAACCGAGATAAGTCAAAACTCCGACAATCAATCCCAACAGAAGCTGTCCTTGCATCCAAAGACCTATTTTTATCTGTGAACGTTTCCATAGCGAGAAAACATATTTCTGATTCTTGACCGGAGTAACCACTCTGAGAAAATCATCAACTCCGGTTTCTTGGACGGCAAAATAGAAAGAAAAAACTATAATCAGCACAAAACTCAAAACCCCGCCAAAAAGAGCGTTCGTGGTTTTAAATATTCCGCCAGAAACATCGGTAGCCACCGACCGGACTCCTTCAAAAACATCCTTAAGCGGAACGAAATCGTTGAACTGGCTGAACATCTGCGGAGCGATACTTTCAACACTTTTTTTCTCAATCAAGGCCAGCTTGTCGGGCAAGGTATTTAAAAAGTTTATAGTATCATCAAGCAAAGGCGGGACTAGAAAATAAAAGGTTGATATAAAAACAATGGCGACAGACAGATACAATATAATGACGGCAGGAAGACGAGAAACTCGCCATTTTTTGAGATGAGTGATACCAGGCTCAATGGAAGAGGCTATGACAACGGCCGTCAGTATGATTAAAATCAAATCGCGCAAATAAAAAATAAGAGCCACAGCCAATATCAAAAGAATGGCTCTGACAATAGTGCCGGTCGTGATTTCTATGGTTTTTCCTTCGCTCATCATAACACGATGATATCAGAGCGGTTTGAAAAAAGAAACTCTATGATCGTGAATTGCGAAACTCGTCGCAGGGGCAGTTTTTGTGAGACATTTCGCAGGCTGACGAGCCGAGAATAGCAAAAAAATCAGCAGATTTTTATGCGCGTCGAGTAAAAACTTGCGCCAAGTAAAGAGTTTCGTAATTCACAGTCTGTGATTAAGAAAGTTTGCTTAAAATAGCGGTGTTCAATTCACTTATCGCAATCCTGTCCTGCCTCCCGGTATCGCGGTCGCGAATGGTAACGGTATCATCCTCAAGAGTTTGGAAATCAATAGTAACGCAAAAGGGCGTGCCGATTTCATCTTGTCTTCGGTAGCGCTTTCCTATGTTGCCATTATCGTCAAAAACTACCGCAGACACTTTCTCAAAAATTGTGGCGTAAATTGCTCTGGCCTTAGAAACAAGTTCCGGTTTATTTTTCAAAAGCGGGAAAACGGCGACTTTGACAGGAGCCACTCTGGGGGAAAGTTTCAAGAAAACGCGCTTTTCCCCTTCTCCCCCAATTTCATCTTCAATGTAAGCGGAAGCGAGAAGAGCTAAAACCGTTCTATCTAAACCAAAAGTAGGTTCTATGACATGTGGAACAAATCTTTCTTTGGTTTCTTCATCAAAGTAGGAAAGGTCAGAGTTAGAAGCTTCGTTGTGTTTTTTAAGGTCATAGTCGCTGCGGTAAGCAAGCCCGTAAAGCTCTTTCCTGCCAAAAGGAAAATCAAATTCAAAATCAATGGTTCGTTTTGAATAATGAGCGCGGTCTTCCGGAGAAACTTCAAGCTCATGGACTTTTTCTTTATCTATGCCGACAAGCTCAATAAAACGCCACATATTTTTTCTAAAGTGTTCAAACCATTCTTCCCAATCAGCCTCCCTGACAAAAAATTCAATCTCCATTTGTTCAAATTCACGGGTTCTAAAAACAAAATCGCGAGGAGTTATTTCGTTTCTAAAAGCCTTGCCTATTTGGGCAACCCCAAAAGGCAAACGAGGATGAAAAGAATCAAGAATATTTTTAAAATTGACAAAAATACCCTGTGCTGTTTCGGGACGAAGATAAGAAACAGAAGAGGAATCATCTATAACTCCAACTTGTGTTTTAAGCATCATGTTAAACTGACGAGTCGCTCCCAGTTTTCCCCCACACTCCGGACATTTGCTCTGGTCAGAAAGCAGATCTGAACGAAAACGTTTTTTGCATTTATCACATTCAACCAATGGATCGGTAAAACCAGAAACGTGTCCGCTTGTTTCCCAAACTTTGGCATTCATAAGAATGGCCGCATCCAATCCATACATATCTTCCCTCTCCTCAACAAACATCTTCCACCATAGATTTTTAACGTTGTTTTTTAAAGCCACTCCCAAAGGACCGTAATCCCATGTGCCGGAAAGCCCGCCATAAATTTCAGAACCCTGATATATGAAGCCGCGACGTTTGGCAAGAGATGTTATTTTATCCAGAATAGTTTCTTCCATAAGAAACTTACTTTACCACAATATTATCTCCCTGTTTAGCGCCCGAATCGGATGTCAAACTTGTATCAAGCCCTTTTCTTAATAAACTAACACCGCTTAAAGTGAATCTGTCATAGCCAGAAAAAGAAATATCATTTAATAAAATCGGACTATCTCCAATCTGACTGACTGAAGGTGTAAAAGCGATTTGAAAAACCGCCTCTTTAGGTGAGCTATCGAAACCAGTCCGGGCCTTAATAGAACCAATATTCCAAGTAACGAGACCGCTTCCCTCCTCAAAATTCAAAGTCTCTCCAGCTTCCGATTTTATAAAGCGAACATAGGGAGGAAGCGGTATGGTTACCAATCCGTCGCTTAAATCATTTGAACCGTTGGTCAAACTTAAAATAACATTGTATGTTGTTTCTTTTTCAGCCCTTGGTGGCATTGGTCCTTTATTTTTGAAAGGACCTGAGTAGTATAAAAGTCTCGAAGCAAGGGTGACATCACTTTGGATTTTTATAGATCTTACAATAGAGTCCACCACTTCCTGTGGCAGTCTTTCCCCCTCAACTCTCTTTCCTTTAACACTGACCGAAAACTTTATTTCTGGATTTCTGATTGAGGCAATCCCTTTAGACATTGAGAGGGGTGAGAGCGTCAAACTTACATTTCCACTTTCACCTGGCGGAATAGAAGAAAGAGTCTTGTAAGTTGATTTATTCCAAATGACGGTATTGTCAACAGAACGATAAAAACCTTTTTCCGCAGAGACAGAAGTCTTATCCAAGGCGGCGCCGTCAACCTTTAGAGATATCTCAACATCAGATACCGGAACAAGAAGGTTATTAATATACTTTATATCAACCATAATCGGTTTTCCGCTTTTGACTGAAATGTTCTCTTCATTTGAGCCATTAATTTCGAGAGAAACTCCCACAAAAGATTTTTTGATAGAAACTTCTTCTTTAATAGTGGCAAAAGGTGTTGCAATTACCTTATTATCTTTTGAACTGGCCGTGCCGATAATAAAACCGAATACTCTTGAATCGAGGTTTTCACCGGACAAAATACCTTTTATCGTAAAAACTCTTGAGCTTCCCGATTTTATATCACCCAGATTCCATAAATTATTGCCGACAAACGGGTTAGGATCAGAAGACTTCAAACTAAAACCTGAAGGGTATTCGGCTTTTAGGATAACCCCTTTTATGACATCGTTTGAATTGGAATTTATTCTTACCTTGAGCACCGTTTCCTGCCCACTTGTCGCTTCCTTCTCTGCTTCAACCAAAATAGAAATGGGGGCAGAACTTATAATCACCTCGTATTCAAATTCTTTGTAAAAAATGGCGTTGGACTCGGAAACGCGATACTCAACAACAACTTTTATTTTTTTAACGGCGCGCTCTTCGCCAAAAAGAACAATAGAAACTGTTTTTTTAACAACTTCCCCCGGAGCTACATCTCCAAGACCTTCCCTAAAGCGAGGCATCTCAACAGATAGGTCATCCGGATTTCTGGCGCCATCAGGATACTCAACAATAATATCCGCGACTTCAAGAGCGGTTGAATTATTATTCTCAACCGCAATTTCAAGCGAAAGTTTATCGCCACCCTTAATTGACACCGGGCCGTTAATTGATATGGCTATATTTCTATTAGAAACTAGATTGTTGCCACCCAAATACAAATAAGAAGCGTAGGCTACAGCGACAAAGAAAAAAGCAACTGAAAAAGTCAGAAAAAATTTAAACACTTTTTTAGGGGGAGTGACTTTATTTTTAGGAGACATGGAGTGTTCCCAATCATTTTTTGCAAAATCGCGAGACGGTGGTAAATCATGCTGTCTCACTCTGCTAACATTCGCGCCTTCGCGCGAGTACATCATTCTCTTTAAATTTTCAATACGTGTCAATTTTTCCTTTTCCTCTCTCATAGTTTAATTTTAGTATTTTACCACACTAGAGGTGACTCTCGTGGATAGCTGTGTTTATATCCGCAAGAAAACTTTTTTCGATTGGAACAACAGAATTAAGAATCTTTGAATCAAAACTGGTATCAGAAAAAAATATTCTGTAACGAGCAGGTTCTGAAAAATAACCCAAAGACCAAAGAATTCTAGACACTGCCAAAATTTCAACACATCTGACATAACTTTCCGAAACTAAATTATCTTCAAGAGATTTAACGGCGCCCTCCATCGTGCCAAATAAGTAATTGTTACCGCCCTCGCCCTGTATCATACGTGATAAAAGACTGAAAAGTCTGTTTAACAAATGTAACTTTTCCAAATCATTTTTGAAAAGGTAAAAAAAATGTTTGCCATTTTTTGCTCCAATAATTCTCCAGTATTCCCTACCACGAACAAGAGAAACCTCTAGACTGGAATTAGCTTGTAAATTATAACGAAGTTTTGATTTTTCGGCCCGAATATTTTGAGCCACGGCTTTTACCAGACCAAGGTCTTCAGTAAGCAAATAAAAAAGACGGTTTCCTTCCCCCGTATTATGAGCAGACAAAACAAAAGCTTTTGTCTCGTAAATTTCGTATGTCATCTTAGAGCTTTTCAATCAAAACTCCCGGGGCATCTTCGGATTTTAGTATCTCTACCCGACTTGCATTTACCGCTTTTCCAATCTGATCAGAAAAACTCTGAATATCAATATCCGAAGTTTTTATTTGAACATTTATGGCATCACTTGGACTAAGTCCTATTTTTTTCCGCTCGTCCTGAATTTCTCTTATTAAATCGCGCGCCATCCCTTCAAGGCGAAGTTCTGGGGTAATCAAAATATCAAGCAAAACCTCTTCACTGCCGGAATGAAACAGTAATTCCTTAACATTGACCTCGTCTTTTATGAGAAGAGCCAGTTCTTTATTTTCAACAATTTCTTTATTTTTAATGGAAAGAGATTTGAGAGGTTGTCGAACTTTAATGGAATGCTTGGCTCTTGCCTCAAGACCGAGGGAAACTAGATCGCGAACCTCCTTCATTTTTTTCAATAAATCATGGTCTATATTTCCCGCTTTCGGCCAACCTTCAAGATGAACGCTTACAAGGTCGCTTTCAACCCGAAGTTTTTGAAAAAGACGCTCCGAAAGAAACGGCATAAAGGGCGCTAAAAGTTTGCTTACTTCAAGAAGAACAAAACCGGTGGTGAGAACGGCAAACTCTTTGTCTAAAGCGTCAAAGCCCTTGAATCTTTCCCGTGACCTCCTCAAATACCAAGTGGATAAATCATCAACAAATAAGAGGAAAGGTTTGGAAGCTTTATCAAGTTCGTAATTTTCCATAGCTTCCGTGACTTCAAAAGAAAGCTCTCCCAATCGAGACAAAATCCATTTATCAAGAATATTCGGACTATCACCCGACTTTGATTTTACATCTACCCGATAAATTTCATAAAATGAAAACACGTTATCAAGACGAGAGATGATTTTTTTAACAACTTCATCCACGCCATTTTCTGAAAAGTTAAGGTCTTCGCCCCGAACCACCGGCGATGACAGCAAATAATAACGAAGGGCGTCAGCCCCGTATCTGTCGACCACATCCAGAGGGTCGGGATAATTCTTAAGTTTTTTTGACATTTTCTGACCATCCTCGGCAAGAATAAGGCCATTAACAATCACCCGTTCATAAGATTTCTCTCCAAAAAGAGCTGTCCCAAGAACGAGCATGGAATAAAACCAACCGCGTGTTTGGTCCAAACCTTCGGCTATAAAATTAGCCGGGTAGCCCTTCTTATCAGTAGGATCAAATTTCTCTTTCTCAAATGGGTAGTGAAATTGGGCGTACGGCATGGAACCGGATTCAAACCAACAATCAAAAACTTCCGGAATGCGTTTTAAAACACCTCCGCATTTGCAAGATAATTCCATATCGTCTATATAAGGACGATGCAAATCAAGTTCAAAATTTTCATTATGCGGAAGCGGAACAAACGGAAGCTCTAGAACCTCGGCCGTTTTTATAAAATCATCTTTTGTTTCTTTAATAGAGGCGCTTTGACTGTTGCCCCAACCCATAGCGCCTTGGGTTATCATCCAGCAAGCATATTCGTGAGTCACGATTAAAATCTTTTTGTCTTTATATTTTTCTTCAATTTCATAAATAAATTCCATCACTCGATGACGCAAATCATTTAAATTTTCTCCTTGGGGCGGACGCTTTTCAAACTTCTCCAGGAGAGAAGAAAAATAATTGTGATAATCACCGTTTGGCTTTCCGGAGAAAATACCAGTGTCGATTTCTCTCAACCTTTTATCAAAAATAATTTCTTTGTCCGGAATGCCAACACCTTTGCCAACCAAAATGGCCGTCTCTTTGGTGCGGGCAAAATCAGAAGCAAAAATCAAATCAATACCTTTTTCTTTGACCTCTTCAACTCTAGCTTCCGCTTCGGCTTTTCCTTTTTCAGTCAGATGAATTTTGTCCAAATATGAGGAACTACTGACGTCTTTGGCGTTACTTTCGGCCTCTCCGTGTCTCATCAAAAAATATTGATTGCCGGATTTCTTTGAAAACTTTTTCAAGTCAGAAACAGAGCCAATGACGGTTTGCGACTCACAACTAAGACAACGCCAAACAGGAAGTGGCGCTCCCCAGTAGCGTGAACGCGAAATAGCCCAGTCAGGGGCGCTTTCAAGCATTTTACCGAATCTGCCATCTCTAATTTCAATCGGAATCCAATCTATTTTTTTATTTTCAGACACTAATTCACTTTTTATTTTTTGAATGTTAACAAACCATGAAGTGGCGGCATAATTCAAAAGCGGAGTATCGCACCGCCAACAGTGAGGATACGGGTGAATAATTTTTTCCTTATGGAATAAAAGATTCCGACCAGCCAGATTTTTTATAATCAAAACATCCGAAGATTGATGGTCATCTTTCGGTTTAGCCTGAAGACCGAGAAAATCAATAATCTCTTTTTTGAATTTCCCATCAACGCCGACATGATGAACAACCGGTATATTTTCTTTTTGAGCAAGAGTCAAATCTTCCGCTCCATAAGGAGGAGCAATGTGAACAATTCCTGTGCCATCTTCCGCCTTTACGTATTCCGCCCCGTAAATCTTCCAAGCATTTTCTTTATTTTGAAAATCAATTTTTTGATAGTAATCAAAAGGCGGATTGTAGGATTTTCCAACCAAATCACCCCCCTTCCATTCTTCAATTATTTTAACATCATCGCCCATAACAGAAATCCTGTCTTTGGCCAAAACATACCTCATCCCGTCTTTTTCCACTTTGACGTAAATTATTTCAGGATTAACGGCAACAGCCATATTCCCCGGAAGAGTCCACGGAGTAGTGGTCCAAGCCAAAATATATGTTCCTGGTTCATCGGTAAGTTCAAACTTTACCGTAACCGCCAAATCGGTAATATCTTTATACCCTTGAGCAACTTCAAAATTGGAGAGGGTGGTCTCGCAACGCGGGCAAAGATGCATGCTTTTAAAGCCCTGATATATAAGATTCTTATCGTAAAGGGTTTTGAAAGCCCACCAGACACTCTCGGTATAATTGGGGTCCATGGTCTGATAAGGATTTTCCATATTCACCCATCTTCCCATCCGCGGGATAATTCTTTTCCAGTCATCGGCGTAGCGAAGAACCTCTTTTCTGGCCGCTTGATTAAATTTATCTATACCGAATATCTCTATATCTTTTTTATTTTTGAGATTGAGTTCTTTTTCAATAATATTTTCAATGGGCAAACCGTGGCAATCCCAACCCCAGCGACGATTTACTTTGTCCCCCCTCATAGTCCTATAACGCGGAATAGCGTCTTTTATGGTGCCAGCCAAAATATGACCGTGGTGAGGCAAGCCTGTCGCAAAAGGCGGACCGTCATAAAAAATAAACTCTTTATCCCCTTTGGATTCGGATTTTTCAAAAATTTTATTTTCTTGCCAAAATTTTAAAATTTCTTCTTCTTTGAGAGCGATGTCGCTTTTTTTCAATTCCTCATCGCCTGAAGAAGATTTTTCTTTTTTGTTTTTGTTTTCTTTCATAATCACATTTTATCGGGAACGGAGATACCCAAGACATGCAAACCATTTTTAATCACAATTTCAGTCGCCTCGGTCAAAGCCAACCGGTAAGAAGATTCCGGGGAATCCTCAATAATTTTAGTTTGACTGTAGTAAGTATTAAAAGCGGCGGCAACCTCGGTGATAAAACTTGCCACATAATGCGGTTCGTATTCCCCTTGAGCTCTTTTTATAACCTCTCCAAACCTGTAAAGCAATCTTTCAAGAAAACTGACCTCAGAAGGCAGAGCGCTGATTTCAAATTTAGAGGCTTTGTTCAAAACAGAACGAGCGCGGACAGCGGTATATTGAAGGTAAGGTCCGGAATCACCATGAAAAGAAAGTGAGCTTTCTTCATCAAAAATAACATTTTTTCCGGTTGACTGTTTCAAGACTGAATACTTTATAGCGGACACAGTCACGGAAAGAGCCGTCTCCTCTTTATCACTAACATCCTGACTTGCCATTTTCTCAAGGGCTTTTTCTTTAAGGTCACCAATCAAAGATTCCGCCGTAATCACATTTCCTTTTCTTGAAGACATTTTGCCGGATTTTAAAGTTAAAAATCCGTAAGGTATGTGCTTAATTTTTTCGGACATCTCCGGAAAAACTTTCTCAGTCGCTTTTATCAGAACTTTAAAATACTCCAACTGTTCAACCGCGGTTGTGGTGATGGACAAATCAAAATCATAAAGCTTTCTTTTTAAATCTGCCAACCCGATATCTTTAGCCTCGTATGTCGGCAAACCCATAGCATTTATAAAGACTCTGGTATGAAGTCCGAATTTTTCTCCGCGAAAAATAATGGCCCCTTGGCTTTTTTCAAAAATGCCGTCTTCTATGTGGCTTTCCACGATACTTTTTCCAACCGAGGAAGACTGACTTTCAAAAATTTCAAAATCAAAAACGGTGCCAAGAATTTCACACAAACTATTCAAATGTTTTTTTGAAGTTTCAATTCCTCTTTTTCTAAGCTCGGAAAGCTCAAGGTCGGAATCTTCATACAGAGCTTTGTTTACCGCCTCAATTTCTTTTTTGGCGCTCTCGTCATTTTCATACGCCATATTGCCCTCTTGGTAAGCTTTGCCGAGAGCGGAAATATCATCCGGATTTCCGCCATTTTTTCTAAGCGCCCAAACACCTTTGGCAACCGTAAGACCGATGTCGGAAGGATAATTTATTCTTTTAACTTCCGCCCCGCCGGCTTCAATAAGGCGGGAGAGAGACTCCCCCACGATATTGGACATAAGATTTCCGATATGAAGCGGTTTGAAAAGATTCGGACTGGTATATTCCACCAAAATCTTTTTTCCGGCATAGATGCTATTTTTCCCAAAATCGTTTTTTTGCTCAATAATATTTTTAACACTGTCGGCGAAAAATTGTCTGGACAATCTGATGTTTATAAAACCGGGCCCGGCAACTTCAAATGACAGAACCTCTTTTATGTTTTTATTATTCAGTTCCGACACAATGGCTTCAGCTACTTCTTTTGGATTTCTGCCTAAGTTTTTCCCAATAATCAAAGCCACATTCGTAGCGTAGTCCCCGTGAGAAATATCAGAGGGGTGCTCAACGGCAAAAGAAACTTTGGGAAGCTCAAGAGTTAGAAGGGCTTCATTTATAGCCCTTGATAGAGTTTCTGAAATGGTCATTTACTTATTCTACACCAGAAAAGACATCAAAAAAATGGCTCGTTCGTGATATTGATTGCATTTCCTTGAGATAAATCGGCTACTGTGCTACCATCCAGCCAGAAATCCTGACCATAATGGCAGGGTACATTGAGAAGGAGAACTGTCGTATGACGACCAATTGTGTTGTCGCAGACGGTATGAATGGGAAAAGAAAACCGACACCCGAAGAACATGAGCTGTTTTTCGGAACGAGATTGCCGGAACTTGTTAGCCGATTTGTGTCCGGAGGAGTTGACCCGACCGGTGTGAATGCCACAATCAAACAGATAAGCGATGGCGCTATAATCACAGCTTCAAGAGAAGTCGTGATTGCCTCGCCAAAGCCGAAGAAAGAGAAATTCCGTCTCATTGCCGACCTCGGAATTATCACTATTCCGGAGGGTTGTCTACACGAGACAAGGTTGGACTCGTTTAGAGCTCGCTACAAGGACAAGGAACTCCGATCGTCCTATCTCTACAGCAATGATTTAACAGATGCCAACTTTCCAAGGACGAGCCGGATTCTCAAACCCGGGGATAAACTCTGGGTACGGGCTTTTGAGCAGACAACATCTGGGAAGACAACTGCAACAGAGAGGATGAAATTCCTTGATTCCCAGAACGCCGTATACACTGGCGCTCAAGGAGTTTCCCATGTCTGGGAGCAAAAACGCGATCAATTACCGAAAGGCAAATACTGCGTTTCCTACGACAAACAGGAAAATCTCTGGTGGGATCCGAACGGCGACCATAGGGTGCCGTACGTGAGCACAGGCCCTAATGATGGCTTCCGTTTCGGTCTCATCCGCTTCGGGCGCGACTGGGATTCGATCGACGTTCTCCTTTGCTTCTGCGAATTGCCAGCCGGCGAGGCGTAGACCTTGGACTCTTAGAACCTGAATTTTTCAAAAGGCCGCCAGAAATGGTGGCCTTTATTTTTTGAATTGCTTCTATATACCAAGCTCCTCTGAAACCAGTTTTTTTATATCTTTGTGAATATCTTCAGGTGGTCGGTCGGCGTTCACAAAAACAACACGGTAGCCCATAGCCTTAAATCTTTTAAAACCAGCCCGAACACGGCTATGGTAAGAAAGCGGCTGGAGGTCAAAATGGGTTTTCAAACGTTCCTTATCTTTCTTTATTCTCTCAAGAGCAACCTCGGGCGACAGATCCAAAACTATATAAAGAGAGGGTTCAACATCGTCAAGAACAAGCTTGCGAAAAAAAGAAAACGGCTGGAGAAGCTTAGTCTCTGCTCCGCCAAAAATTTGAAAAGCAAAAGTAGAGGAATCAAATCTGTCGGATATGACGTTAATGCCTTTTAAAAGCGCCGGCGAGACAACTTTTTTAATATGGTCGTGTCTGTCCGCCCAAAAAAGAAAAAACTGGGTCAGAGGGTCGGCCTCTTTTCCAAGAGGGTTAAGAATAACTTTTCTTATTTCTTCGCCATAGGGAGAGCCGCCGGGCTCCCTTGTAAACAAAACCGAAACTTTTTTCTCGGCAAGAAACTTTTTAAGAAGCTCAAGCTGGGCCCCTTTGCCGGAACCGTCCAAGCCGTCCAAAACTATAAATTTTCCCTTCTTTTTATCCATAATTTAAAAAGAGTCCGGTATCGGATATTTTTTACAAAGATTTAAAACTTCTTTTCTTACAGCTTCTTTTTTCTTTTTGTCATTAATATTCTTAAGAGTATCAATGATAAGTTCGGCTATCCGAGCCGAATCTTTTTCTTTAAAACCGCGAGTGGTAATTGCCGGGGTGCCAAAACGAATACCGGATGGGTCCATGGGTTTGCGAGAGTCGTTGGCAATAGCGTTCATATTTAAAGTGATACCGACTTCATCAAGCGCTGTTTGAGCTTCCCTTCCTGAAACTCCAAGCGAACCGTAAACATCGGCCAAAATAAGGTGGTTTGAAGTTCCTCCACCGAGCATCCTAACACCCCGTTTTTCAAAAACTTTTTCCATTGCCTTGGCATTTTTCAAAATCTGCTTGGCATACTTTTTAAAAGAAGGTTTGAGAGCTTCTCCAAAACAAACAGCCTTGGCGGCGATGGTATTCATATGGGGACCACCTTGAAAACCTGGGAAGGTGGCTTTATCAATTTTTTGAGCAAGTTCTTCACTCTCTCTTACCAAAATCAACCCTCCGCGGGGGCCACGGAGGGTCTTGTGAGTGGTCGTGGTGATAATGTCAAAACCGTAATCAAACGGATTTTTAACCTCGCCGCCAGCAATCAATCCGGCAATGTGAGCCATATCGGCCACTGTAACAGCTCCGACCTCTTTAGAAATTTCCGCAAACTTTTTGTAATCAAGCTCTCGAGAATAAGCCGAAAATCCGGCCAAAATTATTTTAGGTTTTTCTTTAAGGGCGGTTTGTCGTAACTCTTCATAATCAATCTCGCCGGTATCCGGATTTTTCATTTTGTAGCGAACAAAATTATAAATCTTGGCGGAAAATGTTACCGGGTGCCCGTGAGTCAAATGCCCGCCGTGGCTTAAATCCATTCCCAAGACTGTATCGCCGGGATTTAAGAGAGCCGAGTAAACTATCATATTAGCCGGAGCGCCGGAGTGCGGCTGAACATTAGCAAATTTGGCTTTGAACAGTTTGCAGGCTCTATCAATGGCGATTTTTTCAACGATGTCTGTATATTTTTGGCCGCCGTAGTAACGGCGGCCGGGATACCCTTCAGAATACTTATTTGTAAATATGGAACCGTTTGCTTCCCTGACCGCCTTTGAAACATAGTTTTCGGAGGGAATAAGTTCAAGCCCGTCACGCTCCCTGACCTCTTCCCCTAAAAGAGCCTTGTAAACAGCCTTGTCCTGTTTTTTAATATTCTGATAATCTTTCATAAATAGATTGTCTAGTTTCCCAATGATATACTAGCTTTATATAAACACAAATTTAATCCCACACTATGGCCCTTTCAGACAAAAAAATTCTTGAAGAAATGAAAAAAGGGGCAATTATTATTGAGCCCTTTAAACGTCCAAATCTTTCAACCTCAAGCTACGATGTTACTCTCGGAGAATCTTTTTTTGCCGAACAACACCCCGCTCATTTTGAAAATCTTTACAATATATACGACAAAAAACACGTAGAGAGAGTCTGGGGAAGTAAACCGCTCAAAGCAAAAAAAGCCAAGGATATTTTAAAAAATTACAACTTTGATTTTAACGGCATAGGACCGGAAGAAAAAATAATCTTGCTGGCGCCCGGCGAAACAATTCTTGCTCACACCGAAGAGTTTATAGGCGGAAAAGAACACATCACCACAATGATGAAAGCCCGTTCCAGCTTGGGCCGAAGTTTCATAGAAGTTTGTAAATGCGCCGGCTGGGGTGATGTCGGATATGTAAACAGATGGACTATGGAGATAACAAACAACTCTTCGCGTTACTACATTCCTCTGGTCGTCGGAAGGCGAATTGCCCAGATAATATTTTTTGAAACCGGCCCTATCCTTGGAGGCGACTACGGAAACAAAGGAAAATACCAATCGGACGAATCCATCTCTTCGCTCAAAAAAAACTGGAAACCGGAGATGATACTACCCCGACTTTATCTTGATAGAGATATCAAAAAGAAAAAATGAAAACTTATAACGATATTTTAAAAAAAATAATGGATGAAGGAGTGGACAGAAAAGGAAGGAACGCCACCACTCGGGCATTGTTTGCCATTCCAATGCGCTTCAATCTTGAAGAAGGTTTCCCTGCCGTAACTACAAAAAAACTGGCTTTTAAGGGGGTTAAAGGAGAGTTACTATGGTTTTTGGAGGGTTCCTCTGACGATAATCGCCTTAAAGAAATAATGGGCTCTGACCACACTATATGGACCGATAACGCCAACTCCGATTATTGGAAACCTAAAGCGAAATTTGAAGGAGACCTCGGCAGAATTTATGGAGTCCAGTGGCGAAATTGGCAAACGCCGGATGGACGAGTTGTTGACCAGCTAAAAAATGCGATAGAAAAACTGAAAACAAATCCTAGCGACCGCAGATTGATTGTCTCGGCATGGAACCCGGGAGAAATTGACGATATGGCTCTCCCTCCTTGTCATATGCTTTTTCAATTTTTCGCGGCCGATGGCAAACTTTCACTTCATATGGTTCAGAGAAGTTGCGATATGTTTTTGGGAGTACCTTTTAATATCGCCTCTTACGCCCTTCTCTTGTCAATGGTGGCCCAAATTGTGGAAATGAAACCATACGAGTGTATTCTGACTTTGAATGACGCCCACATATATCACGAACATTTTGAGGCCGTGAAAGAACAATTATCCCGCGAACCACTCTCTCTTCCAACTCTTAAATTAAACCCTGAAATTAAAGATATAGACAAATTCACTATGGAAGACATCGCTCTTGAAAATTATCAAAGCCATCCGGCCATCAAAGCCCAAATGATTGTCTAAAATTAAAACTTATGCGATTGGCGCATTCCTTTGTTGCTTCACTCATTTGCTCACGCAATGTATTAAGATACATTTTGCTCGCAAATTTCGCTCGCGCCTTGAACTGCCTCCAATCGCATAAATTTATAATAAAATGATTTCTATCATAGTAGCCATCGGGACAAATAGAGTTATCGGGAAAGACAATAATCTGCCATGGCGTATTCCGGATGACCTAAAACGCTTCAAGGAGCTTACTTCTGGACATCCGGTTATTATGGGACGGAAAACATGGGAATCCCTGCCGGAGAAATTTCGCCCGCTTCCCGGTCGGACAAATATTGTGGTAACAAGAAACGCTGACTACAAAGCGGAAGGGGTAATGGTTACAGACTCCTTCTCCTCCGCCCTTTCCGCCGCGGAAAGGGCGGATGGCGCGAACGAAATTTTCATCATCGGTGGCGGTGAAATATACAAAGAAGCGCTGACATCAGCCGACCGCTTGTATTTAACTCTGGTTGAAGATGAAACCATAGGCGATACTTTTTTCCCGCCTTATGAAAATATTTTCATTAAAAAATTTTCTGAAGAAAAAAAAGATTTTAACGGTCTAAAATATTCGTGGCTAACGTTTGAAAAAAATAATTGATTCCTCTTGATATCAATCTCTAAAACAAAAACCTTGCGATATATCGAGCTAAAGGAATTTTTGGGAGGCTGAATTTGATATACTGCGGCTCTACTAGA
>CAYGDB010000002.1:0-40217 GCA_964348535.1 uncultured Candidatus Saccharibacteria bacterium | reverse complement strand
TAAGCGGATATGTGTCCGGCCTTTTTATGCCGAGACGTTGGTCAAGATAAAAACAACGCGGACACTCAACAAAAAGGTCTATCTTTGAACGAGAGACCCGAAAAGGTTTTGCGTCACCGGGATCAAAATTGTTCCGCGCACGTCTAGAATAAAGAAAAGCCATTTAGGGATTATACCTTAAAAGCCTCTCTCTAGAAAATCACAAAAAATACCTACACCCTGCGCTAATTCTAAATTACAGTTTAAGGTTGGTGCGGGGATGAAATAAAATTATTTTTGCCACCAAAAGAAAAAGTCCCATATCTAACCACACGGTCAATAAGATAGGGGACTTTCAAATTTTTTGCAGTCGCCAAGAATAGCTAAGAAAGGACGCAAAACCTTAAGCCGGTTTCTAAGAACTTTCACGCCAATTGAGCAGGCTTTCCTCCAGTCCCATAGGGTCAGGGAGCGGTCGATCTATAAGTTTTGCCATCTCAAAAATAAGACCCTGGCGTTTTTCATCGGTATTATTGAACCATTTACGAACTGCATCATCCCCAATCCTAAAATCAAAAATTCTTGGTATTCCTAATTCTTTAGAGGACTGAGAAAAATACTGATAACGAAGAAAATCAAAGAACAAGTCGCCATCAACAAGCTCTGATTTTGACTTCAGGTCCGCAGAATGGGCGTGATTTTTTGTCTTAAAACCACACTTCTGAAGATCGAAGAGGTCTAGCGCCAACTCGCCACCAAGTATTCCGAGACGCAGGTCAGCTTTCTCGGAAAGGTTATACCAGCCACCCAGCTCACCTATAAAGTCCCCTGACCCATCTATTACGTTACGGCGAACCATTAGAGGAGGTGCATTAATCGTTAGAACCAACTGACCAACACGTTCTTGAACGAATAGTTCAAGAATATTACAAAACTCCTCAAGATTCTTTTTTGGTGGCAAAGTGTCATGCGCAATCAAGAAATCTCTGATCCTGTCGCCAGATGTCCCACCGCTCCTTATCTGCTCACGAAGCAATTCAGTTTGATTTTTAATGTCATCCTGAATTTTAGACTTTTTAGACTCAAGTACAGCGATTCTGTCTAAAATAGGTTTGACTTTAAGACTTGCCTTAGGCATGGCCATCTCCTTATGTTTGATTTATCCGAAACTTCTGGAGAAAATCCTATCATTTAAATAGCTTATTTTCAAGTCTCGTTACCCCACCTCTTGAAACCCTAATCTCTGGCGTTTTCGCCGGAAAATTCTCTAACCGATTCCTCAACTTTAAAAAGGAGAGTGAAAGTGGCAAGGGTAAGGATGGTGGCGAATACAGCGAGAATAAAAAGACCGTACCCGACCGCGATACCGATGGCTGTCGCCACCCACATACCGGCGGCAGTGGTAAGGCCAGTAAGTTTCTTGTCTGAAAAAATTATAAGACCGCCACAAATAAAACCGATTCCGGTTATAATTCCAGAGGCCAAACGCATAGGATCAAAATTAACGTTTCCAATGTAAGAAGCCATAACCGATTGAGAAACAATAATCAAAAGACAGGAACCCATTGCCACAAGGGCGTATGTTCGCATGCCGGCCATTTTTCCGGCAATCGTTCTTTCAAAACCGAGAGCCAGACCCAAAGTGAGAGCCAGTAATAATTTCCCAAAAAGAATCGTATCGCCGTTTAGAAAAAATTCCATAAAATTTATTTTTTAAACTGTTAATTAAAATCTTCTTCAAAAATTTGGCTGACAGAGATTTCTTCCCTCCTCAAGCACTCTCTCGAGCTTTGCTCCCGTAATCCCCGCCTCGGAAAGAGTCTTCTTATTTTCTTCAATCGACTTGCAAAGAACCACTCCTTTTTCCATAAGCATAGTCTTTTCCTGACGCGAGAGCGAAGTAAGGCAAGTAAGCGGATGAACTTTTGCTTCTTCTATCAAGTCCTGAAGATTGCCATAGCGGGGATAAGTCCACGAAACCACTTTAAGTCCTTTGCAATTGGCGTAAGAAACGGCGCTCTTTGTAAACTTGGTATTGGTTATAAGCCAGCATTCGTCTATTTTTCTCTCGCCCATCTCGGCTCTGTACTTTTGAAGGTCTTGAAGGCGAGACTCCACATAAAGGGCCACTTTCAAATCGCTTTTGATTCCGAGGTCATTGTGAAATTTCGCTTCTCCAATGATGAATTTATGTTCGTTGTAGGCGATTAAATCCACTTCGTGCTCAACGCAAGAACCTTGAGCCATTACGCCTGTTTGAACGGTAAAACCCTTGGCTTTGAAAATTTCACCAATAAAATTTTCAAAAGGAAATCCCGAAGGACCAAGTTCCAAAACCGCTCTTTTCAGAGAATACCTTGCGGCCACCGGCTTTTCAATACGACGCAAAAGGTCAAAAGCTTTTTTATAAATCTCCGATGTCGGCATACCGGAGCGAATCTGGCGCGAAACGGCAGAGACGACTTCATTAATAACTTTGTCTTTAGCTCCGGAGCGTTGGAGTGAAAAAATAAGTTTGCCAGGGTCAAACAATTCCTGGTCCCCGCCCGCTTTGGTGATAAGTACCCGTCGTTTAGTCATTTTTCTATTTTCTATAATCCAATTTTTTCAAGATTAACAGTGGCCGGTGATTCTGTCACTTCAAGCAAAACCGGTATTCCATTTACGAAAGCCCTTACCACGGGATTAGGGCTTGCTGAAAAAGAGACTTTAAATTTTTTGGCGGTGATTACTTGAGCGCAAATTTCTTCTGATTCTTTGGTCTCAATACGAATATCAACTTGTTCCGGATATGATTCCTTCACCACAGCCTCTCCAAAAATACTGTGGCAAGGGGTGGGTGCCTCAATGTCGCCTACATAGGTATGCAAGCCGTTTTTAAATTGATGGGAAGCTGATATTTTAGTTGTAATAACATCAGATTTCAAATCTTTTTGAACCGCGTATCTCGGATCATATCTCAAATATAGAGCAATAAATAATAATACCGCAATCAGACCAAATCCAAACATTAAAGAAAACAATTTTAATTTCCTGTTGTTTGACATAGGGCAATTATACTACAACACCACCACCAATACATAGGTCGCCATCGTAAAAAACAAGAGACTGGCCGTCTGCTACCAAACCTGAATCATCAAGTGTAAAGCGCAAATGATTTTTGTGATTCTCATCAAATAAAATTGTCAGTTCATACTCTTCACCATGATATCTTGTTTGAGCGCTATATTTTCCGGCAAGAGGATTTTGTCCGGATATAAAATTAACATCCTTAAGGTCAATATTTTTCGCTTTTTGTTTTAAGTTTGATAAATTAGAAGAAACAGTGATTGTGTTTTTCTTGACATCTTTTTGAATGACATAGTAAGGGAGGTCTCGCGGAGTTTTTTTGGTGATGGTAAAACCGTGGCGCTGCCCTAGCGTCACAAAAACGGAACCGTCATGAAATCCGACAACTTCTCCTTGTTCGTTCAAAACATCTCCGCGAAATTCTGATATGAAATGTTTGAGAAAATCTTTCATATCCACATTGCCGATAAAACAAAGCCCTTGACTGTCTTTTTTGCCGGCGGTTGAGAGTCCTGCTTTTAAAGCAATCTCCCTAACCTTGCTCTTTTCTAGATGCCCAACCGGAAATAAGATATGTTTCAATTGTTCCTGCCCAAGCGTCCATAAAAAATAACTCTGGTCTTTGGCTTTATCTTTTCCTCTTAAAAGCTGAAAGCTAGCAGCTTGTAGCTGAGAGCTAATTCTTGCATAGTGTCCTGTCGCCACAAAGTCCGCTCCGCGACTTTTTGCCCAATCAAGAAAAGCTCCGAATTTTACCTCCTTGTTGCACATCACATCCGGATTCGGCGTCCTGCCAGCCCGATACTCTTCAATCATATAATCTATAACCCCTTTTTTGTATTCGTCTTCAAGGTCAAGCGTCTCAAATGGAATCTCAAGTTCAGAACAAACTCTCATCGCTGACAATCGATCTTCTTCCAAAGAACATTGAATAAAATCTGGTTGCCAGACTTTTATAAAAACCCCGACAACATCGTAGCCCTCTTTCTTTAAAAGATAGGCTGAAACGGATGAATCCACTCCGCCCGAAAGCCCAACGAATACTTTTTTTCCCACTTTTTTCATTCAGGGTTTATACCACACCTCACTTCAGATAACGAGCTTTGTTTAAAACGTGTTCATCGTGGGTTTTGGCATAGTGAAAAATACCATCTGAATCGGTCAAATAAAAAAGATATTCAGTTTCAATGGGGCTAATCGCCGCCTTTATGCTTATAAGTCCAGGATTGTTTATGGCGGTGGGGGGCAATCCTCTATAGAGATATGTGTTGTAAGGTGAATCAATCTTCAAATCGCTTTTTGAAAGCTCGGCTGTACCCTTGCCGTTTATATACTTAAAAGTAGCGTCCACCTGAAGAGCCATGCCGATTTTTATCCGCTTCCAAAGAATACCAGCAACCATTTTTCTGTCATAATCTTCTCTTGCTTCACCTTCGATAATTGAAGCCATAATAACAACATCGGAAAGAGGTTTTCCAAACTTTTCAATATCAACCTCAAGCGGTTTTATTTTTATATAAAAATTTTTTTCAACGGCTTTCAGGACATCCGCCGTCTTTGCGTTGGGCGGGAAAAAATAGGTGTCGGGAAATAAATATCCTTCTTTATCTTTGGCAAGTTCTAAAAACTCCGCCTGATTGCAATCCTTAAAAATCAGAGTGCATTCTTTAGCCATCTCTTTTAGAGTAAATCCTTCTTTAAGTGTAAGACGAGGGAAAACAATCCCGTAATTTCCTCTTTTCACTTTAAAAATCACCGAGAGCATAGGAACTTTCTTCTCAAACAAATAACCTCCGGCAATCACTTTGCCGGAGAAAAAAATGCTGGAAGTTATTGAAAATAATTCAGAAGAAGCAATAACCCCCTCTTTTTTCAAAATATTGCCAGCAGACCGCAAAGTGGAACCTTCCGGAATATCAATTATCCGACCTGTCGGAAAATTTTCAGGCGCGTCAAGAAAAGAAAAGTAAAAAATAAAAGAAAATGATGCCCCAATAATCAAAACAATATTCTTATAAAACTTAATATTAAGATTAGACATAATCTATCTTGGCAGATTGATAGGAGCTTCTGCTTTTTTAGACATAACACGATTGACCGAAGGCGCTTGAAGAACCTTGCCCGGAAAATGATATATGGTGGCAAGCTCTTCCGAGCTTAAAATAAAGTTCTTCCTCTTGAAAGGCGGGTGGAACCAACTGCGTAACCGGTAGGCTTTTAAAATTCTGCGACGCCTGAAATCAGCTCTGATTCTTTTGTAATCCTGCCATGGATAATCAAAATATGTTCCCCAATTATAAGCGAATTCATTAAGTTCCTTGCTTGCAAAAGGCCTCATAAGATTTATGCTTTGAGGAATACGGACGCCCTGAAAAACCTCGGGTTTTGCGGCATAAATAATTCTTACACCGCAATCAAAATTGAGCTTACCATCTGCTCTCTGAATAGCTGCGATCACTTCCGATTCACCTTTTGTCGGAAAACGCTTAAAACTTACAGTCTCACCCTCCTCTCCTGCTAAAACGCTAGGTGACTTTTCTTGAAGTTTATTAAGCAACTCTCTAACTATATCTTTTGCTTCTTCTTGTATGTTAGTCTCTCCAAACCAAGTGCCTTTTTTATGTTTTTTCTTATGACCTTGAATAATAATCTGAAGCCATATCTGCTCGCCTTTGTTTATGCTTCCCATATATTCAAGAACGGAAGTAAGCGGGTCAATTTTAAATTCCTCTTTCGGGTCTTTATCCAAACCGTAATCAACATAAGTCTTTATAGGATAAGGGTCGGGTTTATCAAGCTTATATTCATGTCCGCCAAAAAATACTTTTTCAGGGTCAAAATATGGCACAGCTTTGGTATAATCCTCCACTTCAAAAATTTCTATGTCGGGATACTGTCCATAAAGCTGAGATTCCACGACATTTCTATAACCAGTCCTAGTCCAAATATAAAAATGAATATTGCCGTCTATTGAAGCTATTTCAAGGGAAAACCACGGACGAGTTTTTCCGAGAACATAAACATCAAAAGGAGTCGCCTCACCGGATGTTACAAAGAGACCGGAGAGAGCAAGCTCCATGGCAAGCGGTGATTTATAAACCTCGCGCGGAAGTTTTATTTCAAGAAGAACATAATCCCAGCTATGGATAAATTTAGACCTGACCCACTGTATCCAAACCATATAAAAACCGAAGGCTAAAAGTGGAGGTCCCCAAAATGGGAACAAAGCGTAGAGCAAGGAAACGGAAGCGGCGAATTGGTCGCTTAAAAATATAGAAAACAAACCTCTAAAATAACTTTCCAAAAATCCCATCGTTTAATTATACAATATAAACCCGAACCGCAAAAACGGGTGCTAGAAAAAACTTGTTTTCTGATCTTTTGTTGCGCGCTTTAAACCAGAGAATATTTCCCGTCTTTGCTTTTTTTGAAAAACTTTGGATTTTGCAAATTTACAACAATTGTATTTTCTTTAACATATCTCTCTTTTAGAACCTTTTCCACAATCTCGTCTTTGGTTAAAGGACCATCTTTCTTAATTATCTGAGCTATAACATCTCTCACAACACCCTCTGAATATCCCCACTCAGAAAGAGCGTAAAGGCCTCGGCCGACAAGAACAAAACGAGAATCTTTGATCAGTTCGTTATGACAAGTGGCTACATGAGCGGTCCTGTCAAAAAGTTTCTGGATTGCTTTTGCCACTTCCGTAAAATGCATTGGAGAACCGTGACGGCGAATGGTGAGATAGGCATAGTCCCTCATCCCCTTGGCTTTGATATTCGGAGACCTAGATACTCCCCACTCTCCAAGCTGATTCCTGCCAATCTTTTTTGAAAGAGAAAGCCATCTGCGCACCACTTCTTCATTTTTATACTTATCTGAAACATCTTTAACAGCCTCAAGAAAAGAAGCTATCATTTCCGACTCCGGTATAAGGTCATCATCAGATAAATTTTTGTAAATTTCTTGAATTGAATTTTCAATTTGGGCTAGAGTTTGTTCGCTTACATACCACCTTTTATGAAAATCGGGGTCCTCTTTTCCCTTCTTGAAAGAATCGCCAAGGACCAAAAGAAAGTGGGTGTGATTTTGAATACTCTCATCGTCCGAAACATAGCGTAAAAAATCTTCCTCGTGAACGACACCGCCCAAAGAATCTATAAAATGTTCAAGTTCAAGAAGGGCCTCTTTTTCTTTTTTGTAACCTTCAGACTTGCGAATAACCCCAAAGGCGTAATTTTCAATTTGACGCACTCTCTCACGGGTAATTTTGTATACCTTGCCGATTGCTTCAAGAGTCATATGCTCAACCCTATCCCCCAATCCATAACGACTTTGGAGAATATCCCGCGCCCTCTCCGGCAAAACAGAAAGAAGTCTCTTTACCACCGCCTTTGGTTTGAAATTTATCTTCGTCGGGGTCATATTTATGGTATAATTAACATCTAATATTGTTAGACTATTTCTACCACTACCGTCTACTGAAGTCAAGTTCCTAAACTGATAACAAAGAAATTCATACCACCCTAAAGAACAATATTCATAACCCTGTTTTTTACGTAAATAACGCGTTTTATGTTTTTCCCTGAAATAAATTTCAAAATATCGGGGTGTGCGAGAGCCATCTTTTGCAAATCATCTTCACTTGTGTCTCTTTTTACTTCTATGGTTGCTCTGACTTTGCCGTTTATCTGAACCGGCAGTTTTATATTATCGGAAAAAAGATTTTTGGAATCAAACTTCGGCCAAGCTTCAAGATGTATGGAGGACTTTTCACCAAGCGCGATCCAAAGCTCTTCGGCCATATGTGGAGTAAAAGGCGCGAGCAACTTCAAATAAATTCCATAATCATTCTTCGAAATTTTTTCTTCTTTTTCAAATTCATTCAAAAGAATCATCATCTGAGACAATGCCGTGTTCATTTTTAGCTCCTCTATGTCATCCGTCACCTTTTTAATCGTTTGATTTAAAATCAAATCAAGATTCTGATTGTTCGGCTGTTTCTTGACTGGCTTTGTTTTTTCCACTTTTTCAAATAATTTGAAAACTCGCTCAAGGAAACGACGTGAGCCTGCTATGGCATCACCATTCCAAGCTATGGATTGGTCAAAAGGACCCATAAACATCTCATAGTGTCTCAAAGTATCGGCTCCCAAAAGCCTTACGATAGAATCCGGGTTAACCACATTTCCAAGCGACTTGCTCATTTTTACCCCGCCACCAGCCAATATAAGACCATGGGAGGTTCTCTTTGAGTAAGGTTCTTTTGTTGGAACAAGTTTTAAATCATAAAGAAATTTGTGCCAAAAGCGCGAGTAAAGAAGGTGTAAAGTGGTGTGTTCCATTCCTCCGTTATACCAATCAACCGGCGTCCAGTATTTCAAAGCCTGTTTGGAGGCGAATGTTTTTTTGTTTTTTGTATCGGCATAGCGAAGAAAATACCAAGAAGAACCAGCCCAATTCGGCATGACATCTGTCTCTCTTTTTGCCCGCCCTTTGCACACCGGACACTTTACATTTACCCATGAAGAAATAGCGGAAAGCGGAGATTCGCCATTATCAGTTGGCTTGTAACTTTTAACGTTCGGCAACAAAACCGGCAGGTCTTTTTCCGGAACCGGAATCATTCCCTGTCCTGAAGGATTTTTAAGAGCGCAATTATCGCAATGAATTACCGGTATCGGCTCGCCCCAATAACGTTGACGGGAAAAAACCCAATCGCGGAGTTTGAAAGTGGTAACCCATTTACCACCGACTGATTCGGTAATTTCTTTTTTAATTAATTCAGAGTTTTTGCCATTATAATTTCCGGAATTAATCATCAAACCATCTTCAGTTGAGGCATCATTACCACTTTGCAAACGATGCAACCAAATATCTAGCTCACCACATTGCATAGTGTCAGATCTAATATCTTTTATATCAAGCCAAATCGGTTCATGCTTCTCTTTTTCTTCAACAGATATTTCGTTTGCATCTTCATTTTCAAGTTCGAAATAAACTACATTAAAATAAGCCACACGATTTTCATCTTTGTGTGCAGCAAAAAATTCACTTTTGACCGTGCCTCCAAGTGTTCGGACATATTTCAAATTCTTATATCCTGTTTCTTCCAAAACTTCCCTGCGCGCCGCCTCGACAATGTCCTCGTTGCCTTCAATGCCTCCAACAATAAATGTCGTCCAAGGTTGTTTTTTCCATTTCAGGCATAATATTTTGCCAGTCTTTGTGTTTCGGACAATGGCTTGAATAGCTTTTCTTTCTATCACTTTTTTACCAGGCACATGAGGATTGGTATGATCAATACGCACAGGCATGACAACTTCACGAATCGGCAATCCATATTTTTTCGCAAAATCCCAATCTCTTTCATCATGAGCCGGCACGGCCATAATGGCTCCGGTGCCGTAATGACCAAGAACATAGTCTGCTACATATACTGGAATCTCTTCTTTATTTGCTGGATTTATGGCTTTTATTCCCTTGAGTTCAATTCCCGTCTTTTCCTTTCCTTCAGAAGTCCTCTCTATCTCTGATTTTCTTTTTGCATCATCTGCGTATTTCCTAACCTCTTCATAATTCATAATTCTTGATTCAAGATTTTTGATTAGGTTATGCTCCGGCGCAAGCACAAGATAAGTGGCGCCAAAAAGAGTATCAGGTCTTGTCGTAAAAACCGAGACAGCTTCTAGCTTCAAGCTTTTAGCTTTTAACTTGCTAGAATACCAATCCTGCCCCTCAAGCATTGAACGCATGCTCTTAAAATTATACTCGGCATATTCATTACACAAATTTAAAAGATTTGCTTCGTCTGTTTCGTTCCAAACCAATCTATCGATTTTCCCTTGTTTATTTTTAAATATAAAAACTACCTGATCATCTACATATTCATTCCAAAATCCCGGCTTCAGTACTTTTGCTATTAATTTCTCATAATTTTTAATTTTATCTTTTGGTATGGTGATTTTGTAACTTCCATCTTGTGTTTTTTTATGAATCTTAACCCCAATAGAAATAAGTTCATCATCTATTACACCAACTCCCATTACGTAACTATATATTTCCCTATCTTCCTGAAAGCTATCAGCTGAAAGCTGAAAGCTGATTTCCGCCCCTTCGGACCGCCCTATCCAATTTCTCTGCTGAATTTTTATTTTTTCCAAAAAATCCACATCATCCAGGTCTTTGTGAAGTCGGTCTGCGTATTTTGTAATGGCAAGCATCCACTGTTCCTTGTCGCGTTTTTCAGTCTCCGAACCGCAACGCTCGCAAGCACCTCCGACCACCTCCTCGTCGGCAAGTCCGATTTTACACTTCAAACACCAGTTGATGGGACGCTTGGCTTTGTAGGCCAAACCATTTTTAAGAAACTGCAAAAATATCCACTGGGTCCATTTATAATATTTAGGGTCGGTGGTGTTTATTTCTCGCGACCAGTCAAACGAAAAACCAAGTGATTTTAATTGTCTACGAAAATTATCGGTATTTTTTTTGGTAACGATCTTCGGATGTATACCGGTTTTAATAGCATAGTTTTCAGTCGGAAGTCCAAAAGCATCCCAGCCCATAGGATACAAAACATTAAAACCTTCCGCCCGACGCTTCCTGGCAAGCACATCAAGAGCGGTATAACTTCTTATATGCCCAGTATGAAGACCTTCGCCTGATGGATAAGGAAATTCAACTAGAACATAGTATTTCTTTTTGTGGGAATTTGACTTAGCGGTGTTAAGCTTCTTTCGGTCCCAAACCTTCTGCCACTTGGCCTCTATTTTTTTAGGGTCGTACTTTTTCATTCTTAAAGTGGTTATGGTATTTCTCCTATACTATAAAAAAAATACCCTTAAGGCTATACCCCGAGACAAAATAAAAAGACCCAAGTCTTGGGTCTTTTTTTGCAACCTATTTACCAGGATAGAATCGCTCACGCCTGACTTGCGCCAACTCTTCTGGCGTCAATTTTTCCGGATCGATTAATTCTTCGGCGCGAAAGCTTAGATTCCTGGCTGTCACAGACTTTAAGTATTCCTTAGGAATCACAATCACTTGGGATGCTATCAAATCCCACGGGATTACGACGAGTTCAGGGTCATCAAAAAATGCCTCAATAGCCACCTTGATGTCCTCGGATGTTTCAAACACCAAGGCATAAAGGTCTCTACTTTGATAAGTATTTATTCTCCGCTTTCTATGGCTGTTATCTGGAACTATTGGATCGCTATTCATCTATTCTCTCCTTTTTGAGATTCAATCCACCTAAAGCTTATTTTAGCATTTTTTATAGAACATACAAAGAACACTACCGAATTAAGACAAATTTTTTTCTTAAATTTTTGAAGGCGTTCTTTCAAAAGGCGGGTATCTTTCAGGGTCTATAATCCTCTCAAAACAAACCCTTCCGGCATTATGTCGCCAGTTTTCATTTTCAAGACTGAATTCTCCCTGAACCGGTATCGGTTTTGTTCGTTCAACAGCAACATTAGCTCCGCGACTTTCTTTAGCGAAGGTAGCGCAAAGCTCAAACGCATATCCTTCGCCAAGTTTGTAATCATACTGTTCTCCTGTTTCAGGGTCGCTCGGCACCATATAATTTGAAATTGGGTCGTTTAGGTCAGCTAGCGTTTTTGGAAAACTTTGCCTTTGTTGCCAATAGTTCACTATCTGCCACTGAATATTTTGAAGGCCGTTTATCCTCTCTTGGTCAAATCTGTAAGCTCGCTGGGTTGAGGGAGAGCCGATAATAAAGAAACCGCCGGCAATAGAAACTATAACCGTAGCAAAAGCCACGGCGCCAAAAATTCTTCCGAAATTTTGGCTCTCACGAATTTTCCCCCTTAGGTCAAGCAAATAATAAGAAAGACCAAATCCTGAAATAATTAAAATCACAAGCACTTTGAGCGCGAAGCGCGCCGTTATCTCCCCGCCTAAAAACGTATAAATGAGAACGGACAGGTCAATCAATATGGCAACGCCGGCCACAAAAAGAGCGAGGTATGTCAACCACTTGCGAACACCGATACTTTCTTTTTCAGGATTAACTCTAATGTCTTTATTTATATACCAAGTGCCGACAAGAAAAGCCGGGAAAATTATAAACAAAAATGCCATACCCCAGCGTATGGTGCTCAAATACGGATCAAAACCGTAATTCAAAACATCTGGAAAAGAGTAATCAATATAAGCAAATAAAAGATTTATAAGTGAAATGACGCTCGCGTAAAGCGTAGCCATAACGCCCAAATAAAGAAAGAAATCCTTTGGTGTTGTTTTTGGTTTAATTTGACTTGTTTCCATTTCCCCATTATATCAGATTTTTAAAAAACCTGCAAAAATATAAATTCAGCCCGCAAAATTCCTTTGCGGGCTGATGTTTAGGAAAACTAGTACTTCCCAAGTTTGCCTATACTACTGTATAGCTGCAAAATTGAGGATCCCGAGGAGTCCTCGACGAGGGATATCTTTAAATCTCCTTATTCAGAAGATACCAGTTGTCTTTGGGACGAAAAGGTTTTGACTTAAGTTTGCAAAGCGGACACTCTTCCTCCGTCCATGTTTGCATAGGGCGATCAATGAGCGCAAGAATCTTTCTTCCGCTCAATTCTTTCAACCCCGACCGGTTTACCAAAGCAAGGACGAAGGGCAAAATTGTTGCTCTAGCTTTAGTAACGGCCTTTGCCGTTAAGTCAATACTTCCGCCGGTAGTGATGACGTCCTCACAAAGTAAAACATCTTCGCCTTCTAAAACAGAAAATTCTTCGGGACTGAAAAGCATCTCCCTGTTTTTTCCTTCACCAACTTTTTCAGGAGAAACCCAACCACATGGCCGATACCTTTCGTACTCATCAGATATAAACTCCGCGAGTTTTGTCGCGCCAGTTTGCGGCCCGACAATTAAACCGGGGCCTTTGGTAAAACCTTTCGCATGTCTGTAGATTTCAACAAGGTCTGAAGCCGCCTCACGAAGAAGCGGCTCGTCAGAAGTCACGAGCCTGCTGTTGAAAAAACCGTTTGAATGCATTCCCGATGTAAGAAGCGCGTGAGGTCTTTCCACGTTTCCATCGTGAATCCAAAGCGCGTCTTTTTCTTGATACTTCTTTACCCAACCGTCTGTCTTTCTGGACATGGTGTTTCCTTTCAAGGTTCAAGTTTTGCGCGCTTTAGGCGGCGTATCCAGCCCGAAGAATCAAATCTATTCAAACATTATATAAAAACAATAAAAGAAGCAAATCCCAATTTTGCCTATACTACTGTGTGGTCGCAAAATTGAGGATCCTGAGGAATACTCTGTGAAGGATATTGGTTTAATTCTTGAATTCAATTATACATTCGCAAGGCTCAGTATCTACGAGTTCAAGATCAAATCTTGAACTCTATGACATCCCCGTCTTTGACTATATACTCTTTCCCTTCCGTCCGAACAAGACCTTTTTCTCTGGCGGCAGAGTATGAACCGGCATTCAAAAGCTCCTCCCAATAAATAACTTCAGCCCGAATAAATTTTTCGCGGAAATCACCGTGAATAGCGGCGCCGGAATCTTTGGCGTTTGTTCCTTTCTTGATGGTCCAAGCTCTGGTCTCGTCTTCTCCCGTCGTAAAAAAAGTCTGAAGCCCTAAAATATCGTAACTTTTTTTAATAAGAGTGTTGATGCCGTCTTCTCCTCCCAAGTCCGCCTGAAACTCTTTTCTTTCTTCGTCCGTAAAATCCTTCAAGTCTTCCTGAATCTTGGCGTCTATAATTACATAATGGCTCCCGAGTTCTTCTATATATTGAACAGTTTCCATAAATCTAGAGTCATTCATCTCATCTAAATTTTTTCCTCCGGCTTTTTTATTGAGTCCATAAATAATTGGCTTCATTGTCAAAAGATTAAGTTCCTTCACAATCGGTTTTTCTTTTTCGTCTATAGGACATATTCGTGAGAATATGCCGTCTTCAAGTGCTTTCTTTATTTTTGTAAGCGCCCCATTTTCAATCACTGCTTCTTTATCTCCGCGCTTCACATCCCTCCCTATTGATTCCAGGCGTTTCCCCACTGCCTGAAGGTCGGCCAATATAAGTTCCAAGTTTATAATTTCAATATCACGCTTCGGGTTTACCGAATTCTCAACGTGTAAAATATCTCCGCCCTCAAAAATACGAACAACCTCAAGTATGGCGTCCGTCTCTTTTATGTGAGAAAGAAACTTATTTCCAAGCCCCTCTCCCTCGCTCGCCCCCTTTACCAAACCGGCGATATCAACAAATTCAATCACCGCCGGAACAGTCTTCTTTGATTTTGAAAATTCAGAAAGTTTCCAAAGCCTCTCATCAGGCACAGCAACAATGCCCACTGAAGGATCAATGGTGCAAAACGGATAATTGGCGGCATCGACCGACTTTTTTGTCAGCCCGTTAAATAAAGTTGATTTGCCGACATTTGGCAATCCTACGATTCCGATTGAAAGTCCCATTTAAAATAGATTACACTAGAAAAATAAATATAGCACGCCTAATAAAATGTGTTCCCCCTAGTGATCTTTTAACTACATTTCAAAAACTAATTTTTCTTACTTGTTAGATTTAGAAAAAGGTGCTATAATGATCTTAATTATTTTTTATTTTAAATACTTCTAATGAATACTCACCTCCAAAGAGCCTACACATTTCTGCACGGAGCGGTTTCTTTCCTATGGAAAGGAATCAGTGAAATATACGCCGCCGCCCTCCAAAACAAAATTATATCTCTAGGGATTATTACAGTCATTGTGGCGGGCGGCATTGGCATTTCATATCTCTTCCCTTCCGAACCAGAAAAAGTTGCGGATGACAGACGCGAGGTTTCTGTTATTAGAGTGAGTGATATTGAAGGTTCCGAGCCTTTGACTTTAGTGGGTTCCGTTCGCTCTATAAGCGAAGCGAAAGTTGCCCCTAACGCAAGCGGAGCCATCACCAGATTATATGGCGCTCTCGGAGATTACGTGGAAGCCGGTTCGGTTATAGCCGAAATTAAAAATGACCGCGAGCGCGCATCTCTCGCTCAAGCAAAAGCATCTTTAGAAAAAGTGAGAAACAGCACGGAATCATCAGAGATTAATTTATCATCAACCAAAGATTCCCTTGCTTCAGCCGAATCAAGCTCTCGCTCCGCCATTAGCTCCGCTTATGCCATAATCGGAGACGCAGTCAACCGAAAAGCTGACAGTATGTTTTCAAACCCTTCTTCATTGACACCAACTCTAAACGCCACCATCTCAAACTTACAATTTAAAATAAACGCAGAGAAAGGAAGGCTTGAAATGGGAGGAATACTTTCACGACAAAAATCAGCCGGAAAAACGCCTGAAGAATACTCGGCAATCCTCGCGGAACTCTCTACCCTTTCTGGAGAGACAAACAAAGTTAGAATATTTTTAGAAGATGTAGTATCCGCCTTAAATACCGCAATTCCGAATACTCCTATTACGGAAGCAATTATTACCACCTATCGCTCTGACACAAATATAGCTCTTTCCAATATAAACGCTTTGTCTTCTTCTCTTACCGGAACGATAGATAATCTTAAAGCAAGAAAAAGCGCTGTTTCTTCCTCTGAACAAAACTTGAGCGTCGGGACAAGTGGCGTTACTGCGGATGTCAGAGTGGCAGAGGCGGCGGTTGCCGCCGCCGTGGCCCAGCTTGAACAGACGATTATTCGGGCTCCCATCAGCGGAACCATAAACAAACTAGACCTTGAAATCGGATCGTTTGTCTCACCAGGACTTCCTGTCATTTATATTACAAACCCTCGAGGGCTTGAAGTTTCAGCTTTTGTTTCTGGCAGAGACATAAGAGATATTTCACTCGGAGCAAAAGCAATTATTGCAGGAACAGTCGAAGGTACTGTCGTCAGAGTGGCAAACGCCTTAGACCCCGCAACCCAAAAAGCTGAAGTCAAAATAGCAATATCTGCCAATGCCCCTCTAGTATCCGGACAATCAGCAACAGTTGCCATAAATCGCTCAACAAAAACGACAGTATCAAATAAAAATGGCTACTCAATACCCATTGCCGCTCTTAAAATTACAACCGAGGGACCTGTTGTCTTTACTGTTTCAGAAAATAACACTCTTATTTCAAATCCTGTCGTTCTTGGAAATCTTCGCGGTTCATCCGTCCAAATAGAATCGGGAATTACAGGTGAAATGAAAATCGTGATGGACGCTCGCGGACACAAAGAAGGCGACCTCGTAATCATTAAACCCGTTAGAGAATCGACCAATGATATTAAACTCAATATCCTTAATGGAGGCACGTTATACGCATTAGGCAGTAAGGCATTCTCTAACGGGATAAAATAATCATGCACGGACTTTGGAATTTTTTCATCGGACATCGCCAGTTTACATATCTTTTGATGGTGGCTCTTGTTGGAGGAGGTGTATTTTCTGTTATTTCCATACCGAAAGAGTCAGCTCCCGAAGTGGAAATACCAGTTGCCATTATTTCCACCACGCTTCGCGGCGCTTCAGCTAGCGATGTTGTTTCTCTCATTACAAAAAGAATAGAAAAAGAAGTGGCAACGGTTGATAACATATACAAACTGACATCATCATCAAGAGAAGGAGTTTCTGTTATAACAGCTCAATTTGAAGCAAGCGCAAACATTGATAAATCAATTCAAGATGTTAAAGACGCAGTGGACAAAGCAAAACCGCTTTTACCAAAAGACGCTGATGAACCGAATGTCTCCAGAGTTAACTTTTCCGACCAACCAATACTAATCATTTCACTTTCAGGAGGTCTTCCTCCGGCAGAATTTGCGCGCATGGGGCGTGAAATTAAAGATGAGCTGGAACTTATTGAAGGAGTTTCAAGAGTTGATGTCTCTGGGGTGCAAGATAGAGAAGTTTCAGTTGTGGTTGAAAGAGAATCGCTCGAAGCCCTCGGCTTAAATATTTCCGATGTGGTTTCCGCCATTTCCGCTTCAAATGCTTCCCTCCCGATAGGCTCAATCACTGTCTCAAATGTTGAATACGCCATAGCTTTCAAAGGGAGTCTTACCGAACCTGAAGACATATCATCTCTTACAGTTGGCAATAGAAACGGCAAACCAATATATCTTAGAGATGTGGCGGAAATCGTCAATGGAATTGAAAAGTCAAAGGCAATATCCCGTGTTTCTGTAGAAAGCAATCCCGCCGAACCGGCAATAACTCTTTATGTTTATAAAAAAGCTGGCGGAGATGTGACAGTTACAACTTCAGCGGTCAAAAATAGACTTGAAGAAATAAAACCGACACTTCTTGCCGGTATAAATATTCTTGTTACGCATGATGCGGGTAAAGATGTCCGAAAAGATCTGTTAGAACTTTCACAAGTCGGATTGGAAACCATAATTTTAGTGATGCTTTCACTTTTTATCACCATCGGATGGCGTGAATCGCTGGTTGCCGCTTTTTCAATTCCCCTTTCTTTTGTCATAGCCTTTATAGGACTATACGCTTCCGGCAATACCATAAATTTCATCTCGCTTTTCTCGCTCATTCTCGCAATCGGAATTCTGGTTGATTCTGGAATTGTTGTAACCGAAGCCATTCACACGCGTTTCAAAAAATTCGGCGACTCAACTCTTGCCGCCAAAGAAGCAATACGAGAATACGCCTGGCCTTTAATAGCCGGAACGCTGACAACTGTCGCTGTCTTCGTTCCTCTATTTTTAATATCGGGAATTATAGGAAAGTTCATCTCATCAATTCCTTTCACCATCATATTTGTCCTATTCGCTTCCATTTTTGTGGCGCTCGGATTTGTCCCTCTTATTGCCATCATCTTCACTAAGCAAGAAATGAACAAACTTGAAATGTGGCAAGAGGAGTGGAACAATCACGCCCATGTTTGGTATCGGTCTTGGCTTAGGAGGATTCTGGGCGACAAAATTTTCCAAAAAAGATTTTTGATTGGAATAGGCGTCGCTTTTTTACTGGCTCTTCTCCTGCCAATAACAGGTCTTACAAAAGTGATATTTTTCCCTCAAGGAAATTCAGAATTCATCTACTTTGAAATAGAGAACAAGCAAGGTTCACCATTAGCCGACACGGACATAGCCGCCCGGGCAGTGGAGGAAATTTTATATTCAGACAAAAGAATTGAATCTTTTGTTACGACGGTAGGATCTGGTTCAACGTTCAGCCAAAGCGGTTCAAGCGGCTCAAAATATGGAAACGTCACAGTCACTCTGGTTCCTAAAAAAGAACGAAAAGAAACTTCAACGGATATTTTAAATGAATACAGAAAAAAGTTTCAAGATTTTCGCTCTTTTACAGTTCGCGCTTTTGAACCTCAAGGAGGTCCGCCTTCAGGAGCGCCCATCATTCTGACTTTTTCTGGAGAAAATCTTGATGACCTTGAGAAAGCTGTGTCTTTGGGAGAAGAAGCTTTAAAAAAAATAGATGGAACCACGGAAGTAACAACCTCAATTAAAGACAACGGGACAGAGTTCGCTCTTACCATAGACAGAGCAAAAATATCAGAAGCGGGACTTTCTCCGACTCTTATCGCAAGCATTATTAGAAGCGCTGTGTCAGGCGCGACCGCGACAACCATCAGAAAAAATGAAGAGGATATAGACGTGATAGTTTCAATGAACCTAAACCCTGAATGGCGGGACCCTACAGAAACAAACATTATCCCCATTGACGCCATTACAAATATTCCGATATCAACACCTAGAGGTTCAATACTTTTAGGCTCGCTTTTATCGGCAAACCTTGAAAAATCAAACGCCGTCATCAATCGCAAAAATCAGAAAAATATAGCCACTATTTCAAGCTACACCAGCAAGGGGAAAACAGCTGGCGAAATCGTCAGCCAGTTTGAAGAGAGTATAAAAAATATCAAACTGCCTGAAGGAGTAACACTTTCTATCGGAGGGGAAACTGAAGACGTAAACAAATCATTCAAAGAAATGGTTTTTGCTCTTATAGGCGGAATGACTTTGATGCTTGCTATTTTGGTACTGGAATTTAATTCATTCCGCTATGCGCTCTACCTCCTGATGCTCATACCGCTTTCTTTGATAGGAGTTTTTACGGGATTGGCTATTACTGGGGAACCTCTTTCTTTCCCTTCAATGCTAGGGGTGATAGCTCTTGCTGGCATCATTATAAACCACGCCATCATCTTAATGGACTCTGTGATAGTGCGTATGAAAAGTGACAAGGGTGGAAGTTTGGAAGAAGTAGTGGTGGATGCGGCCTCAAGCCGCTTGAGGCCGATAATTCTTACCACCATAACAACAGTCATCGGTATGATACCCCTTGCAAACGCTTCACCCTTATGGGGACCTTTGGCATTTTCAATAATGTTCGGACTTTCATTTGCAATGGTCCTGACTTTGATACTAGTGCCGATAATCGTCTATCGCCGACCAGACCCGCAGTATTGGAAAAAAATAGCAGAAAAGGTTTAATCTTTTTTTCCAGTCGATTGTTTTTAAATCGCTTTCCTCCCAAGCTCTTCAACTTTTTTTGCACAAGACTCCCTTTGCTCCGAAGTGGCCTTTTCAACGGGACCGAAAGACTCAACTGAAACAGGATGAAATCCGGAGAATTTTAAAATACCGTTTCTTATTTCGTTTGAATAATCGCCCACCGAAAATCTTTCTAAAAGAGGCGAGGCGTTCATGGTTATAATAACCCGAGCCGAGCGACCGGTTAAAAACCTATCCCAAAAATATGTTTTGCCTTCATGAAAATGAAAGGCGAAACCGGGAAGCCAGGCTCTGTCAAAAAGTCCTTTAAGTATGGCGGGCATAGTGCTCCACCAATTCGGATAAATAACCACAAAATGTTCAGACCATTTAATATCTTCCTGAAACTTTTTCAAATCCGGCTCAAGCTCCTGAATTACTTTGTAACCGAAGTGAAGTATCGGATCAAACTTTAAATCGCCAATATTCACTCGCCTAACCTCATGTCCAGCTGAAATGGCTCCTCGTTCGTAAGCGTCTGCCAAAAAACCGGGTGTTGTTTCCTTATCCTCACAACCCAAAAGAATCAAAACTTTTTTCTTTGTTATATTTTTCATAAATTTATCTAAGTCTAACAAAAAAGCTCCGGATTTCAAACCAGAGACAAAACCTAAACTTTGGATAGTCAAAATTTATGAATATGAATCACTTCATCAGCATCCCCCTGTAAGTTTTTACGCCATAGTATAAAGAAACCAAAAAAATTAATGACAAAATCTGACGGATAAATGACAGGAATGGATAACTGATTCCGTAGTTGAGGACAGTATAGTATTGGAAAACAATAAAAAATAAAGAACTGATTAAAATTTCAACCAAGACAACACTCGGGCTAACGGGGCTTGTTACACCGGCAAATATTACAGTAACAAGAGCCACGATTATCACAAACAAAACATCAAGAGAAGGAATCAAGTCCGGGTAAAACGGCAAAGCGATTATGGAAGCCACCGCCCCGACAAGAAATAACCGCCTTAGATAGTCCCCGTAATAATGGGAAAATTTAGACTGCGAAACAGATCTGAGGGGATTATAATTTGTTCCGTCCTGACCGTTCATAGGGTAACTATACCACCCATTTACTGCAAGGGAAGCCCTTTAGTAAATAAAAACTGCGGAATCCTTTCAGACCCCGCAGTTATAACCATTCACTTCTTGGAGGTTAACTCCTTAAACTCAGGCTCAGATCTCTCCGCAACTATCCTCACCTCGTGGATTTCCACCAGTCGCTTGTGCTCTCTTGTCATCAACTCGTGTTTTTTGAGAAACCACGCCGTCTTTGAACCGACATAGCACGCCTCATCGATTGTTGTGACAACACGACCATACCTGCCTGGATGCTCCCAACTTAGTTCGTTGCGAAGAGAAATTTCCTTAAGCTTATCAAGACATAGTTCATCAAGTTCAAGTATCCAGTCTTGCAAGACATCAAGCTTGTCCAGTCTGACCAGCACCTCAACCATCCAAGGCTTCGCACTTTCTATACGGACACGTGTTTCAGCAAGACGCTTGTCTGCTTCCTCCTTCTTGTCACCATACCAACGCGTACTCCCCTCTTTCCATGTCCACAGAAATTTGGCAAGATTCAGGAGAAACTCCACGACCAATTCTTCGTTGTGAGACCTTTTAACATACCTCTCAGAGAGGTTGCGGATTTTTGCGTATTCACCAAAACATATTCCCTCAACTTTGAAGAAGTTTTGGATGACTGGGAAAAGTCGCTCGGAGACAACTGCATCTTCCCAGACCCTGTTGAATTCGTAAACACCACGAACCATTTGTACCGATCCCACCTTGAAGAAATTCTGACAGAGTATATTGAAAGCTTTCAACGCCAATTGCTGACGAAGTTTACCTTCCGTTTTTTGGATAGGATTCTGGTTCAAATTGAAACCTACAATGTGCTTTTTTTCGTAGGTCAAAGATTCTTCCATATAACCCTTCCCACTCCAACCATCGGCAATGGTGAAATAAAATATGTAGCGGTCAATGCTGTCATACTCTTTCTCTCCCCCAACCGGTACATTGAAACCAACATGGAGCAAGCTCTCCATATACTGGAAATTCTCCGCTTTTCCCCAACATAGAAGCCACTCATGCCAATTATGAATTGGCCGAACTTCTCGGTTTAAAAGCCCCTGCAATGTTACTTCTACTTCTTTATCTTTGGACATTTCTGCCTCCTTTCTCTGGGTTATGCCCCGCACTATGACAGGACAGGTACTTCCAATTTAAAATTTACTCTTATTGCCTTTGTTGTCAACACACACCACAATTATAAATATAAACACCTTCACATATCTCATTTCATCACCCACCTACCCTATTCCCCTATTCTCACGAATATGCGTATGTTTGAATCAAGTTACAAAATCACATTTAGAATCTTTTTCATCATTTGGCTTTGCTCTGTCAAAAATGAGTAAATGAAGTAGAGACCATTCTGTTCTTTATCGAGAATTCCAGAGGATGTTAAAACGCTCAAATGTCTAGACGTGGATTTAAAAGATAATTTAATCTCCTCTGCTATCTCACCGACATTTGCTTTTTTTGTTTTTTTAAGAAAAGTCAGTATGACCAGTCTTCTCCTGTTTGCTAAGGCTTTAAAAACTTTTTCTAACTCTTTTTCTTTCATTTTTTTCTTTCAGCGTATTTTTATTTCTCTATTATACGACTATTCTCTTATTCGTACGAATTAGCGCATGAAGATACCTAAATGGTTTGAAGTTGAAGTTTAGTTTTAGATTTGTATTCTATTCTCTTATTCTCACGAATTAGACTATAGCAAATAAGAGGCTAAAGTAAAATCATTACTCTTTTTTACTTTTACGATAATGGGTCTTTGTGTTAGTATGCCAATAGTGAAAACTGTTCTTGGAGAAAGTGGTGGAACACAAACCTAAATCATGTGTAATAAAATTCACTGTTACGGGCATTCCTGACACTGCGGGTCTGCGAATTCGTCTGACCGACAAAATTGGTATCTATATATCAAGTATAGACCCTTTAGCTGCCCAGAAGTGCTTTGAAATTCTTGCGGTTGAATTTGCTGTTGAACAGAAAATTCTCATCACTGAAGGGGTTGCTGGATTTAAAATCAAGGAAGATCCCGATTGGAATTCAGTCATAATTTCTGGACAGGGCGAAATTGAGGTTATCCCTCTCAACTTTGCTGTGATAAAAGAAATGCTGATAAACGCTGTTCCAAAGAACTCCATATTAAAATCACCATGGGGAGAACTGGAGACAGAGTGGTGGGAAAATCCTAATGGCGGAAAATTTTGCATAGCCCGCGACAAGGGGGGAAAAGTGGACAGCTGGTTGCTTGAGGAAGTATTTAAAGACCTTAAGAAAACAAATCAGCAATGAAGTCAGAAAGAAGGTAACGGCAAGCCGTTACCTTCTTTATTATTAAAATTTATAAAAGAACGGTTACTCCTTTTTTAGAAACTTCCAAAATGCCTTTTTCAGCCTGAAAAATAAGAGGTTCTTCTCCGGACTTTTTTACGGTGATTTTTCCGCTTTTCATGTTTGTTATAAGAGGAACGTGACCCTTTAGAATAGTCACTTCCCCTTCAATACCGGGGCATGTCAGCGATTCAGCTTCGCCAAAATATCGGACCGAATCAAGAGCTGTGATTGTGAGAGGAAATAAATTCATTTTAATAGCCAAATAATAAAATATCCAGGTATTCTTTTATTCTGATATTTGATCAATATCGCCTTTCATATAAAAATCTTGTTCGCCGCGCTCGTCGTGTTTTCCTTCCAAAATTTCTTTAAAACCACGGACAGTTTCCTGAAGTGTGACATATACTCCGGGCCTTCCGGTGAAAATTTCTCCGACAAAAAACGGTTGTGAAAGAAATCTTTGAACTTTTCTGGCGCGCGAGACCACGAGCTTATCTTCATCAGACAGTTCCTCAATACCCAAAATGGCGATAATATCCTGCAAATCTTTGTAACGCTGAAGGATGCGTTTGGTTTCATTCGCCACTTTGTAATGTTCCTCTCCGACAATCATCGGGTCAAGACCTGCGGAGTTTGATTCCAATGGATCTATGGCGGGATAAATTCCGAGCGAAGCAAGTTGGCGGGAAAGAACGATGGTTGAGTCTAAGTGAGCGAAAGTGGTTGCGGGAGCGGGGTCGGTAAGGTCGTCCGCCGGCACGTAGACGGCCTGAACGGATGTGATGGAACCTTTATTTGTGGAAGTGATACGCTCCTGCATTGCTCCCATTTCTTCCGCCAATGTAGGCTGATAACCGACAGCCGAAGGCACCCTACCCAAAAGAGCCGAGACTTCAGAACCGGCTTGGACAAAACGAAAAACATTATCCATAAAAAACAAAACGTCTTTACCGCCCTCATCGCGAAAATATTCAGCCATAGTAAGACCGGTAAGTCCGACCCGAGCGCGAGCGCCCGGCACTTCGTTCATCTGTCCGAAAACAAGCGCTGTTTTAGGAAGCACTCCGGATTCTTTCATTTCATGATAAAGTTCGTTTCCTTCACGCACCCGCTCCCCCACTCCGGCAAAAACAGAATAGCCGCCGTGCTGACTTGCCACGTTTCTTATAAGCTCCTGAATAACGACAGTCTTGCCCACTCCCGCTCCGCCGAAAAGCCCCACCTTTCCTCCCTTGATAAAAGGAGCGATTAAATCAATAGCCTTAATTCCTGTTTCAAAAATTTCAGCTTTGGTTCTCTGCTCGGCAAATGTCGGCGCCTGCCGATGAATCGGCAATTTTTTTCCGCCTTCCAGATTTTTTCCGCCGTCTATAGTTTCTCCAAGAACATTAAAAAGTCTTCCGAGAGATTGCTCTCCAACCGGCACTGAAATTGGCGCCCCCGTTTTTGAAACTTCAAGCCCGCGCGAAAGACCGGAAGTGTCAGACATTGATATTGCCCTGACTCGATTCAACCCCAAATGTTGTGCAACCTCAAGAACAATAATTTTTCCATCTTTTTCCACCGTCAGGGCTTCTCTTATTGGCGGAACACCATTCTCAAAGTAAACATCCACCACCGGTCCGATTATTTGTTTGATTATTCCTTTTTTAATATCATCCTTTGTTTCCATTTTCATATTTTTATTAGATTTTATATTCGTAACTTCACGTTACACTTTTTAGGCTAATGCTTCAACTCCGCCGACTATTTCGGAGACTTCTCGAGTGATGACTGATTGACGAGCTTTGTTGTAAGAAAGCGAGAGAGCATTTCCCATTTCAAGAGCTTTTTCGGAAGCCGAACGCATGGCAACCATTCTTGCCGAAAACTCCGAGGCCTTGCCTTCCACAAAACTTTGAAAAACAAGAACCGCAATCAAGTCAAAAACCAATCGTTCAAAAACAAGCTCTGCGGACGGTTCAAACAAATAATCGGCAAAGCTGTTTTCATCCGGACTTTTTTCGTCCTTGAACATTTCGGAATACTTGCCACGGGCGGGCCTTATGGATTCTATAATCCGGGCTATTTCTTCTTGACGAAGAGGCAGGGCTTGGTTAAGCAAAGGTTCCTGTGTAAAAGTTGAGACGAAGTTGCTATAAGCCACGAACACATGAGTAAAATCGCCCTCTTTGTACAAATCTACGGCGCGGGACGATATTTCTTCCACTTCAGATATTGGCAAAGCGTCTTCAAACTTTTCAAAGTTTTCGCTTATCGAGTAACCTCGTTTTGAAAAAAAGTCATATCCTTTTTTGCCTACGCAAATAAAAGAAACGTCTTCTTTGGCGATCTTTTTATCACTCATAAAAGCCAAAGTCTTTTTTATGACACTTGAATTTAAACCGCCGGCAAAACCGCGGTCGCTTGTGATAAGAATGACAAGAACTTTTTTCATTTCACGCTCTTTGACGAAAAAACTTTCTCTGGTATTTAAATTCTTTGAAAGTCCATTAAGAATGCGAAACGCCGAGATGGCATAAGGGCGTCCCGCTATCGCCTTCTCCTGACTTTTTCTCATCTTGGAAGCGGAAACAGCCTCCATCGCCCTCGTTACTTGGCGGGTTTTTGCCACTCCTTTTATTTTTCCTTTTATTTCACGAAGATTGGACATATTAAATATGTTTGCTGAAAAAAGTTTCAAGAACGGATTTGAGTTTTTCTTCTATATCGGATGTTAGCTCTTTGGAAAAAGATATGTCGGAAAAAATAGAACTCTCGCGTTCAATGTAGTCAAAAAGTTTTGACTCTGTTTCTCTTATTAGAGAAACCTGCACCGAATCCATGTATCCATTCACGGCAGAATAAATAACCACAACCTGCCTTTCAAAAGAAAGCGGCGCTCCTCTGCCTTGAGTCAAAACTTCGGAAAGCATTTTCCCTTTTTCAATCCGCTTTTTTGTTTCAGCGTCAAGGTCGCTTGAAAACTGCATAAAAGCTTCAAGCTCCCTGAACTGGGCAAGCTCAAGACGAATTTTGCCCGCCACTTTTTTCATGGCTTTTGTCTGAGCATTTGAACCGACGCGAGAAACGGAAATTCCAACGTTCACCGCGGGTCTCATGCCCTTGTTAAATAAATCCGTTTCAAGATAAATTTGTCCGTCAGTGATAGATATGACATTGGTCGGAATGTAAGCCGAAACATCGCCGGCTTGAGTTTCAATAATCGGAAGAGCCGTCACGGACCCTCCGCCTTTTTCTTTTGAAAGTTTTGCCGCCCGCTCCAAAAGACGGGAGTGAAGATAGAAAACATCGCCAGGATAAGCTTCTCGCCCGGGTGGACGTCTTAAAAGCAAAGAAATCTGGCGATAAGCCACGGCGTGTTTTGAAAGGTCATCATAAATAATGATGGCGTCTTTGCCTTTTTCCATAAAATATTCAGCCATGGCGACTCCGGCGTAAGGCGCTAAAAATTGAAGCGAGGCCGGAGATGATGCGGAAGCTGAAACAATAATAGTGTATTCAAGCGCTCCATAATCCTTGAGCTCTTGAACTATTCTTGCCGTCTTTGATTCTTTTTGACCTATGGCAACATAAATACAAATTGGCCGTGTTTCTTTCGGTTCGCTTTTTTGATTTAAAATAGTATCAATGGCAATAGCCGTCTTTCCCACCCCCCTGTCCCCTATGATAAGCTCACGCTGTCCCCGACCGACGGGAATCATGGAATCAATGGCTTTTATACCGGTATGAACAGGAACATTGACCGGCGACCTATCGATAACTCCGTAAGCGTCACGCTCCACCGGGTAATACTCGTCTGATTTTATTTCCCCCTTTCCGTCAATCGCTTCTCCGAGCGCGTTCACCACTCTCCCCACCAAAACATCGCCCACAGGCACCGAGAGAATTTTACCAACCCGCTTTACAGTCATTCCTTCTTTGACTCTCGCTGTGTCGCCCAAAATAATCGCCTTTACAGATTCCTCTTCCAAATTTAAAAGAAGACCAAAAAGCTCGGATTTTTGGTTGAGTGATTCTTCAAGCGTTTTTCCTTCCACTTCGTCAAAAAGAACAATTTCGGACATAAGAGCTTTATCCAATCCTTCTATTTCAGCAACCCCGTCTCCGACTTTAACCACAACACCTATTTCCTCGGCAACGGCAACTGACGCGAAATTTTCTATCTCCTTTTTTATTTTTTCAATAATTGAATTATCCATATTAAGCTTTTATTTTAGAGTAAAGAGAAAGCAGAGCGGTTTTGTAACTTCCATCAACTCGCAAACCTTTCCCTTTTGCCACGTATCCGCCGATTATAGTGGAGTCCTGCGTTTCATAAACGGGAATTTCTTCAGCATTGTTAGAAAACATTAAAATTGTTTCTTTTGGAACAATCGTCTTTCCCTCCTCACTAACAAAAATTTTAATCATCTTACTGGCTTTATAACTTAAACAGATTCTTTCAAAAGCTTTGGCTATGCGAGGAAGAAGATTCCTGTGACCTTTTTTTGAAACAACGGAAAAAAAACTTTTCACAACCAAATCCGCTTGACTGGAATTTTTTCCATCCAAACTTTTAAAAATAGCCCGGGCGTATGATTCTTCCAATCTCATGACTGTTTTCTTAAAATTTTTTCCGCCGCCAAAATCCCAAGACGCGACACCTCCCCTTTCAATTCTTCCATGGCGCGTTTTTTCATTTCTTCTCCCTCCTTTAAAGCGGCTTCAAGAATCATCCTATTTTTTTCTTCGGCTTCAGTTTTTATTTTTTCGGCTTTTTCTTCCGCCATCCTTTTGCCAGAAATTAAAGTCTCCCGAGCTTCCATCTCCGCCTTTGAAATAAGCTCGCGAGATTTAGTTTCGGCTTTTTGAAGCTCAAAGGAAGCGACTTCGGCATTTTTTACTCCCTGTTCTATTTTTTCTCTGCGCTCGTCTATCATTTTTATCACCGGTCGGTAAAGAAAACGTTCCAAAACAAAAAGGACGACACCAAAATTAACCGCTTGTATAAGAAGCAATTTCCAGTCTATACCAAAGACAGTTATTATTTGGTCCATTTTTAAGAAATTTTACGTTTTATACGAACCTTAAGTGAACTTCACTATAAAAGCGATAACCAAAGCAAAGATAGCCAAAGCTTCCGTAAAAGCGATACCGATAAACATTGTGGCCTGAATTTTGCCGTAAGCTTCAGGATTTCTGCCTATCGCCTCAAGAGCTCTTGAAACTATAAGGCCGATACCTATGCCAGGACCGAGAACACCCAAACCGACCGCAAGCGCCATACCCAATGTTTTTGCTACTTCTATATCCATAATTTTATTTATTACTATTAATTATTCCACTCGACTTTTTAATGATGGGTTGCCACGGCGATTTTAATAAAAAAGAGCGTCAATAGAGAAAATATTGCCGCCTGAATAAAACCGACGAACACTTCAAACAAAAGAATCGGAACCGGAAGAAATACTGGCACAAAAGCTATTATTATCGCTATAATCACTTCCCCCGCAAAAATGTTTCCAAACAACCTGAAAGAAAATGAAATCAGTCTGGCCAATTCTGAAAACAAATCTATGATGCCGATCAAAAAACCCAGAACAGATTTAACATTAACAAATTTTCCGGCGTATTTCAAGAAGCCAAGCTCGCGAAAGCCCGCGGTTTGTATGACAATAAAAACTATCAGAGAGAGAGCCAAAGTAACATTCAAATCAGTGGCTGGGGCGCGCAAAAGAGGAATAAATTTAGCACCTTCTCCGCCAGAGGCGGACCCTCCTTCGGCGGGAAAAAAACCGATACTCCCTACCCCGGGAATAAAATAGAGCCAATTGGCAACCAAAATAAAAACAAAAAGAGAAGCTATGAGAGGGAAGAAGGTTCTTGCTAATTTTTTATTTTCAAGTGTCTCTTCCACATAAGAAACTCCTCCGCCAATTCCTTCCTCAAGAACTACCTGAAGTCTGCCCGGTAAAAATTTCAGTCTTCGTCCGACCGCGATGGCAAAAAATATAATCAGAAAAGAAGCCAGCCATGTCATCACAAGCGTATTTGTAATTGGAAAGCCAAAAAAACTGCCCAGTCTTTCCGCCCCAAGTGATATGTGTACTCCTTCCATAAAAATAATAGGCCTTTTAAAGGCGTAACCAGTCTATCACAAAACCTTCACCCGCCAAAATTTTTGGACAGAATCAATTACCATTTACACATTGATTTAATGAATAGATATATATGTTAAAGTATTTAACTTTTAAAAAATTAGGAGAGTGAACTTAAAAAATCCCATCAGGACCAAAAAAGTTACTACTATAACCATGCCCAAAAAGAGACGGCGTAAAATAAGCCTTATGTCCGCCGTTTGAAGCCACCAGATAAACCAGCTGGTCAAGCACAAGACCGCTGCCGATGCCGGAAAGGACCAAAAATTCCCATCCTTTTAGACCAACAATGTCGGTAACATTTAAAACAAGAAGCATCGATGTTCCGAAATATAAATGATGGACGTTACTGCCGAAGATATATAAATTTGTCTGCGGAAAAAACAAAATATAAACACGGACAAAAACTATCGTTCCTATCATCCACGCAAAAAATAAAATTAAGTTATCACCCAACATCTTTCAGTAGCTTATATTATAAAAAATATTTTCTCTAATTTTCGTCTAATTTCCGCTTGAGCTCCACTTAAAATATAAAGCTAAAAACAAGACCAGAGAGGACCCTATGGCCCCGAAGAAAAAACTCGCGATAATTACAAAGTCATCTTTATAGAGACCGTATAAAAACAAAGTGGTGGTTCCGACGGCAAAAATCACATACGAAGTCACCGAAATATTAACAGCCTGGCGAGAACGCCATATCCGCCAGGCTTGAGGGTAGTATCCAAGCGACAAAATAATTCCAACAACTGTGACCGCCGCCGTAATAAAAGTATCCATAAACGCAATCTATAATAACACGAGATTTAACGACTCTTAATTCACAAATTCTCAAGTTGCCGGGAATCTCCCGCGACTAAAACTTTTTCGTCAAAAAGTTTTGTCTGGGTATCAGCTCGCTTGTTTTACTTGCTAGTAAAACATAGCTCCGCTGTTCGATTCCCGTCCGCAAGTAAAGCGGTCGATGCCTCATCACGCTGTTGAGCGTAAGCTTGCTCAGCCACGACAAAATTATATGTCGGAGTGCCGAGAATCGAACCCGGATTATACGAACCCGAATCGTATGTAATACCTTTATACCACACTCCGATATTTTGTTTGGTGCGAGATATTTTCGCGCATATTATCATACCCTACCACCTAATAATTTAGGTGGACAGGTCGCGCGTACTACCAGCATACTACAGCCCGTGAAAAACCAATACCAAAAGCTGAAGTAGTATATTTCATATTCAAAAAAGTAAAAAGTCCTCTCTCTGCTGTGAGAGAGAGGGCTTTTCAAAATCATAGCATCCGCTTATTGTCTAGCTATCTATTGTCCAAGAGTCTACTTTCCTCTATTTCAGTAATCCATCCCGCCACCCATACCACCGGGCATTTGAGGTTTTTCTTTTTCGGGCTCGTCCGCGATCGCCACTTCAGTGGTCAAAAGTATGGCGGCCGCCGATGTCGCATTTTGAACGGCGCTTCTTGCCACTTTGACGGGGTCAATAATGCCCGCCAAAAGCATGTCCGCCACAATCACATCTTTAACCGCGTCATATCCGGCATTCCCCTTTGACTGTTTTACTCTTTCGACAATCACGGCGCCGTCATCTTTTCCGGCGTTCACCGCAATTTGCCTAAGAGGCATATCAAGCGCCTTCAGAACTATGGCAACGCCGACGGCAAATTCCGACTCGAAACTTCCGGAAGGTGATTTAAGATTTTTAGCCAAAACTTTTTGACCGGCTTTAATGAAAGCCACTCCGCCACCCGGCACTATTCCTTCTTCAATCGCCGCTTTGGTGGCGTTGACCGCGTCCTCAATCTTCAATTTTAAATACTTCATCTCCGTCTCAGTGGCCGCTCCGACTTTTATAACAGCCACTCCGCCCGAAAGCTTTGCTATCCTCTCATCAAGTTTTTCAATATCAAATTTTGATTCTGTTTTTTCACGTTGAATTTTAAGAGTTTGAAGGCGAGATTCTATATCGGTCTTCTTTCCTTTGCCTCCGACTATAGTAGTGGAATCTTTGGTGGAAACGACTCGAGAAGCTCTGCCGAGCGCGGAAATTTCAACACCATCAAGCTTTAATCCAATCTCTTCAGAAATAACTTTGCCTCCGACAGTAACGGCAATGTCTTCAAGCATTTCTTTCTTGCGGTCGCCATAGCCGGGAGCCTTGACGGCAAGGACGTTAAACGCCCCGCGAAGTTTGTTCACCACAAAAGTGGCCAGAGCCTCCCCGTCCACATCCTCTGCGATTATAACCAAATCCTTTTTTCCTGTTGCGGCAACTTTTTCAAGAAGGGGTAAAATTTCTTTAACTGTTGAAATTTTCTTATCCGTAATGAGAATCAATGGTTCTCTATACTCCGCCTCCATCCTCTCTGGGTTCGTTATCATATAAGGCGAGACATATCCTTTATCAAATTCAAGTCCTTCGACATACTCGGCATCGACACCGAAAGATTGGGATTCCTCAACGGTTACAACACCGTCCTTGCCGACTTTATCAATAGTGTCGGCTATAATCTTGCCAATTTCTTTTGATTCCGCAGAAATGGTCGCCACCTGCATTATCTCTTCTTTGCTTTTTATAGGTTTAGCGATGTCTTTTAGGCCCGAAACAACGGCAAGCGCCGCCGCCTCTATGCCATGACGAATGCCGATGGCATTCACCCCCATAGATGTTTGCTTTACTCCTTCTGACACAATCGCCTGAATTAAAATAACAGAAGTGGTGGTACCGTCGCCAGCAACCTCGTTTGTTTTTGTAGCCACTTCTTTCGCAATCTCCGCTCCCATATTTTCAAACTTATCAGAAAGTGATATCTCTTTGGCTATTGAAACTCCATCATTTGTAATAGTGGGAGCGCCGTATCCCTTATCAAGAACAACATTCCTGCCACGCGGTCCAACAGTAATTTTAACGGCATCAGCCACCGTATCCACTCCTCTTTTTAGAGCCTCTCTCGCTTTTTCATTGTATAAAATTTTCTTTGCCATATTTTTTACTATTATTTTATAGTCTGGTGTCTAATGTCTGTTGTCTAATCTCTTTTGTCTGATGTCTATTGTCTAATGTCTATTTTACAATCGCCATAATCTCCCCATCTTTCACAAGATAGTATTCTTCACCATCTTCAACAATCTTTTCTCCCCATTGAAAAAGAACCGTATCCCCCTCCTTGACGGAAATAGGAATCAACTCGCCGTCATCATACTTGCCGGGACCAACTGAAAGCACAACCCCTCTCTTTGCGCCTGAATCTTTCTCCACTGTTGAAGGGATTATAATTCCGGATTGTGTTTTTTCTTGAGCGTCAAACAATGACTCTTTTATAAGAACCCTGTCTCCTGTCGGATGAATTTTCAGCTTTGATATTTTGATAGAATTTGAAATATTTGTTGTTTTTATTTTCTGCTTGTTTTTATCTTTTTTCATATGAACTAAAATAGTTTTTCTAATAATTTTAAGCAACTCGTATAACAAAAACAGCAACAGCTGTTTAAGGTTACGAGCCAATATCTTCAATAATACATTGCTAAAATGGAAAACGCAAACCACCAAAAATAAATTTGCTTAAAATGGCTTTTATGATATTATTCACCAAATGCAGATTCTATCTACAGCATTGCCTTATATCCAAATAGTCCTAGCAACCTTACTCGTCCTTGGTATTCTTTTCCAGCAGCGCGGAGCTGGCCTCGGAGGTGCTTTCGGTGGAGGAGACGGATTCGGATTCAATACCCGAAGAGGAGCGGAAAAAGTGCTTTTTAATGCCACTATCGCCTTAAGTATTCTTTTTGTCTTATCTACTCTTATTGCTATTATTATCAAATAACCATCCCTTAAAAAAGAAAAGGTTAAACCTTTTCAAAATTTTTAGCTAAAAAGGTTTAACCTTTTCCTTTATTATCTGTGAACGAATCTAATCATAATAAAATGGGCGGACGCTTTAGCCTCCTCTACCATAAATCAATCGAAACTCTAAAAAAGGCGGTCGAGCATCTTTCTTTTGCCGAGCGTATTATTTTTTACACCCTTTCTTCCATTCTCGTATTGAGCTCGGTGTTCATTATTTTTAATTTAAACGATTATCTATTAGTAGAAGTGCCCATAAAAGGAGGTTCGATTAAAGAAGGCATAATCGGCTCACCAAGATTTATAAATCCAGTCCTTGCCATTTCAGACGCCGACCGCGACCTCACATCTCTCATATATTCGGGACTTTTAAAAACCGCCCCAGATGGCTCTCTAATCACAGACATGGCTCTAAGCTACAGCCTTTCTTCCGATGCCCTTACTTATACATTTATTTTAAAAGATGGTTTGTCTTTCCACGACGGAACTCCAATAACAACGGATGATGTGGAGTTTACGATTCTCAAAGCGGAAGACAGTACTATAAAAAGTCCCAAACGGGCCAACTGGGATTCAGTCAAAATAGAAAAAATAAACGAACGTGAAATTAAGTTCATTTTAAAACAGCCATACACTCCGTTTCTGGAAAACGCCACAATGGGAATTTTACCAAAACACATTTGGAAAAATCTTTCATCCGAAGAATTCGCGCTTAGTTTTTTTAATATTGAACCTGTGGGAAGCGGACCTTTCATGCTAAAAAGCATAAGCAAAAATTCCTCCGGCATACCGGATAATTATGTTCTTTCTTCTTTTAGCGATTACGCCCTGGGTGAACCGTACATAAAAAAAATAACCATGTCATTCCACCCAAACGAAGCTTCCATTCTGGATTTATTTAAAAAAACAAATCTGGAAAGCGTAAACAGCATCACCCCGGAAGAGACATCAAAACTGCCACCGCTTCAAAACACAAACCTGATAACTTCTCCGCTATCAAGAATTTTCGGTATATTTTTTAACCAAAACCAAGCCTCCATATTTGCCGATGTTGAAGTGAGAAAAGCTCTTGACATGGCTATAGACAAAAAAACAATTGTTGATAGCGTCCTTTACGGTTTTGGAATAATAGCAAACGGACCAATACCAAAAGGGTTCACAGGATATGAGGACGAATATCTTGATGCCATAAGTCAAGAAGAAAGAATTTCAAAAGCCAAAAGCATTCTCGAGCAAAACGGCTGGAAATTAAATGAGTCCGGCGTATATGAAAAAACGGACAAAAAGAAAAACACCAAAACCCTCTCTTTTTCAATAGCCACTTCAGACGCTCCCGAATTAAAAAAGACCGCCACGTTAATAAAAGAAACTTGGGAGAAGGTGGGCGCCAAAGTTGATATTAAGATTTTTGAAGCGGGAGACCTTTCTCAAAACGTCATAAGGCCGAGGAAATACGACGCTCTTCTTTTTGGAGAAATTATCGGGAATGACTTGGACCTGTTTGCTTTTTGGCACTCCTCGCAAAGAAACGATCCCGGCTTAAATATCGCCATGTATACAAATATTAAAGTTGACAAACTTCTGACAGAAGCAAGAACGGTAACAAATCGCGAAGACAGACTGGTAAAATACCGAGAGTTCAGCAAGGAGTTCCAAAAAGACACCCCTGCGATTTTTCTATATTCTCCGACATTTATATATCTTTATCCCAAAAAAATAAAAGGGGTTGAGATAGATCACATAACCGTGCCATCAGACAGATTTTCAAACATAAACAATTGGTACATAGAAACTGAAAAAATTTGGAAAATATTTAATAATAAAAGATAAATAAAATAATGGCCGAAGAAAAAAAACCGACAAAAGAATCTAACAAAGTTGGGCAGTTTTATCGACACAACAACCGCATACGCGTCTTCACTGCGCCAACATCCGGTCCGATTGAAAAAAACAATGAAGTAACAACCGAGAAAAAAGATTCTCTTTCAAAAACGAGCCCAAGACGACCTTTCGGCAAACGCGACTATCGTCCTTACGGAAGGTCTAATATGGGGCAACAAGGAGGCAGGATGAACCGCCCTCAGCAAAGAAGACCGAATCGCGGGCCGTCTCCTCACGAGAATGACGAAGGAAACAAAATACCGGATATCGGCGAAAATATCAGAATAATTCCACTTGGAGGAGTCGAGGAAATAGGGAAAAATATGACCGTCATTGAATACAAAGACGATATTTTGGTTATTGACGCAGGTTTTCAATTTGAAGAAGAAGACACCCCCGGCATTGATTACATTCTGCCAAACACCAAATACTTGGAAGAACGGAAAAGCAAGATACGCGGAATAATAATCACCCACGGCCACTTAGACCATATAGGGGCCATTCCCTACATAATGGAAAAGCTTGGAAATCCGCCCATTTACTCGCGCTCTTTGACTACCGTGATGATAAAAAAACGCCAGGAAGAATTTACTCATCTGCCGGAGCTAGATATCAAAGTAATTGAAAAAGAAGAAACCGTAACCTTCGGCTCTCTTAAGACTCGTTTTTTTGCGGTATCCCACACCATACCGGACGCTATGGGAGTAATCATAGACACTCCTTACGGCTCGATCGTCCACACCGGCGACCTTCGAGTGGACAATGACAATGGCATACCCACCGCTGAAGAGGAAAAAACCTATTCCATATTTAAAAAGGAAAAAGTAATACTCTTTCTGGCGGATTCAACCAACGTAGAGAGAGCTGGATTTTCAATATCCGAACGCGTGGTCAGTCAAAATATTGAAGATATAATTAAAAATTCCAAAAACCGCCTGATAATCGGAACCTTCTCTTCACAGCTTGAGAGAATCATAAAAATGATAGAAATTGCCGAAAAATACAATAAAAAAGTGGTCATTGAAGGCAGGAGCATGAAAACAAACGTTGAGATTGCCAAGGTTTTGAAACTTCTCAACGTCAAACCGGAAACGATAATTCCCATTGATGAAATGGCCGGTTACCCGCCTGATAGAATTGTAGTCATAGCCACAGGCGCCCAGGCGGACGAGTTCGCGGCCTTGGCCCGGATGGGGGCAAAAAATCATAAATACATTAAGATAAATAAATATGATACTGTTCTTTTATCTTCATCAATTATTCCGGGGAATGAAAGAGCTGTCCAGAAACTAAAAGACAACCTTGCCCGCCAAGGAGCAAATATGATTCACTACAGAACCGCCGAAGTCCACGCTTCAGGGCACGCCAACCACGATGAAATGATGTGGATTCATAACAAAATCAATCCCCGCTTCTTCATTCCCATACACGGCTACCACCAGTTTCTTAAAGTCCACGCCCAAATCGCTTATGACCGAGGATTAAAAGAATCTGACATCATTATTCCGGATAATGGTTCTGTTATTGAAATCACAGACAAGGGTGAAAAAATAAAATTGCTAAAAGAAAAAGCGCCTTCAAGTTTGATACTAGTTGACGGTTTCTCAATAGGTGATATTCAGGAGGTTGTCATAAGAGACCGACAGACTCTGGCCAAAGAAGGAATGTTCGTCATCATAGCAAGCATCAACACAAAAACCGGAGGGCTGCGCAAATCACCTGACATCATATCGCGGGGTTTTGTCTATTTAAGAGAATCACAAGATTTGTTAAATCAAACCCGTCTGATTATAAAGAAAACGATTGAAGACACCACCAAAAACATGAACCCCATTGACCTTGATTACACAAAATCTTCCCTCGTTGATAACGTCGGGCGGTTTCTATTTCAAAAAACAAACAAAAGACCGATTGTAATACCGGTTTTAATAGGGGTTTAGAAAACTTAAAAATTAACTTCGGCTTAAAAAATTTTCTTGTCTAAAACCTATTAAGATTGAGGTTCTGAATTTCTCTTTAACAATTTAGTTATGTAAACCGTTACAATGACGACAATAAATGTAATTATAACAGCATAAATAAATTTGGCAGCAACACCGCCTGAAGCGTTAGAAGGGAAAAAACTGTCTATAAGCGCCTTGACGGCCTCGTTCCACGCAAGACCGGCAACCAAGCCAAACGCTCCCAAAATATAACCAGAAACTTTTTCAGAAACCTCCTGCTTTAACTTTCCACCCTCTTCGTTAATTTTTTCCTTAACACTGACAAAATTTGATTTTATTTCCATCATTTAAGAATAGCACCATATTCAAAATTTCTCCACAGAATCTAGAATCTGAAGAAAAAACCGCCCTAGGGCGGTTTTTTACTTTTTCTTTTTTACTTTTTTCAATACTAACTAATTGGCCTTGAAAGAATCCATCACTACCCTGCCGTCTTCTCCTTTTATAGGTCCGTCATTGCTAAGATTAAATTCTTTGTCACCATCGTCAAGATGAAGCATAGCATAATACATTTTGCCGGATTCTGTCGGACGCAGAAGTTCTACTTCAGCCAAATAAATACCCGGTTCATAACGCCTAGCTCCAAGCACCTTGCCGGCAGCGCCGTTGTCATCTTCATGTATTACCACCCAACCGGCCTTTGAAAGCGTTGCCATTGTAACCTCAACTTTATCTCCCGCCGGCTGGTCATTTACCTCAACCGCGTTAATGCCGGAAACTAAAACCGCCTCCGCTTTTTTGTTATAACCGGATTGAGAGAGGTCTCCGCTATCCAAGTCTTCATCAACCTCTTCGGAAGTTTTTGATTCTTCCAATTTAGATGGCGATGGTTTAGATTTATCAATCGCGAAAAAAGTTCCACCCCAACCGACCACAAGTCCAATGATAAGACCGATAATAAACTTTTGATTGCCTGACAGATTTTTTAAAGTTTCCATATGGCTGTAGTCTAAATAAAACGGAAAGCCAAGTCAACAAGTCAAAAAACTATAAATATTGCGTAATTTTAGACCCATCAAAGCTCGTAAATGACATCCTTTCTCTCAACCACCACCTTCCAACCATTTCTTTTGGCATGACGATAAAGTATTGAGTTTGGGTTAAAACAAATGGGATTTTCCACCAAATCAAGAAAAGAAATATCTCCGCCGGTGTCTCCAACCCCGACTGAATCTTTCATCGTCAGCCCTTCTTTTTCAACCGCCCTTTTGACAATATTCGCCTTGTTGCTTATGAGGTGCTCGTCAACAATCTTTCCGGTAAACCTGTCGGATGGACCGAGTTCATAAAACCTGCCGTAAACTTTATCAAAACCGTAATATTTGCAAAAATCATCAAGCACCCCTTTCGGCGACTGCGATATGGCCAACAAAAAATACTTTTTCTTTTTTAAATCTTGAATCAAGTCTCTAGTGTAGCGATAGACGCGATCTCTTTGACGGTCGGTAACAAACTTAACCGCTTTGTCAAAATCAGCAAAAGAGACTCCTTTTATGTGTTTTACAAAAGAAACTACCAAGGCATTTATATAATCATCATAAGAGCCTTTGCGATTGCTCCACGCCTCTTTCTTTTTCTTATACATATCACTCGCTTCTTTTGGAAAATGACCACGCTCTATCATAACCTCCGCAAGCTCAACGATAAGACTGGAGCGAAATATCGTGCCATCTACATCAAATATTGCCACTTTTTTCATAACTCCATTATAGCAGAAGTGACTAAAATAATTTATAGAATCTATCAAATTAAACAAACTAATCAAACCAAACGGAATAATTACTCTGTAACAACAAGTCTGCTGTAGCAGGCTTGTTGTTACAGAGTAAATTAAGAAAAATTAAAATATTATAATCTCTACAATATGAAGATATAGAGAGGTATAAAGAGATACAAAGATTATAAAATAATCAATGGTTAATAAGTGCGACTGGCAAATATAGAATACTGAAACACCTGAATACTTCAAAAAACAAACTCCCCGCAACAAAGTTGTGGAGAGTTTGTTGGATTTTTAAAATTTAATTTTTTTAAAAACTTATCAGTTGCTGAAAAGTTTGAACAACCAACCAAAAATGCTGAACTTGCTTTCGTTGGCTTTTACAAAAGCTTCAGCTTCATCATTAGCTTTTTGAAAAACTGCTATTTGAACATCAAGCTCGGCTTTTACAGCCTGGTCTATTGTTCTATCTTTGGCTTTTGTAAGTCTGTCTATATTGTTGTCTGACCTCACCATCTCGCTTCTAAGAGCGCCTATGTTTTTGTAATCTGTTCCAAAAAGAAATGTCTTGAATTTTCCGCGGGCTTCCACCTCTTTTATGGCTTCAGCCGCTCGCCCGCTTGATTCATTTTCCTCCTTGGCTATTTCGCTGATTTCCTCCCCGATATTTTTATCTTTTCCAGCAAGCTCTACTAGCTTTAAAACAGCTTCAACCACCTTGCTTCTGTGTTCACCGCCCATCATTCCTTCCATACGACCATCGTCCGTATCTTTGTCCATCTCTTTATCATCATAATCTTCATCAGCACTTGAGCTCATCTTGTCATCCATATGTTCCTCCATTTTTTCTTCCATTCCACGCTCCATACCATCAGCGCCTTTCCTAGAGTCCGTATCAGCCAGAGCAAATGAAGGAATGGACAACATGATCGCTACCAAAGAAACAACAAAACCAAAGATTTTTGAACTTATTTTCATAATTTTAAATAAATTAATAATAGTCTGATAACAGCCTTAGGAAATTGCGCTTCCAGAAACTCTACAAAATAGTGTAGCACCTTTTACAGAAACCACGTATTCCCATATTGTTCGACAAATCCTTGCTATTCAGCAATTGGCGGTGAAACCGCCAAGTACTTCTCTAAACTAAAACCAGTCAGAAAAAAATATTTCTTTAATCTTTTTCTTTTCCAGCTTTATAATATTTTTTTCCTTTTAATTTCTCTGGAAGCAAATCGTCATTCGTATACTTTTCATAACCCTTGCCGTAGTCAAGATTTTTCATAAGCTTTGTGGAAGCGTTTCTAATTTTAAGCGGAACGGGAAGATTGCCATACTTTTTTACATCATCAAGAGCTTCAAAATAAGCGTCGTAGGAGCTTCTGTCTTTCTTGGCGGTTGATAGATAAACAACTCCGTGAGCGAGATTTATGGCGCACTCCGGATAACCTATTATCTCGCAAGCTCTGAATACATCATTAGCCACAACAAGCGCAGTAGGTTGAGCCATACCTACATCTTCAGACGCGAAAATCACCATCCGGCGAGCAATAAATAGCGGGTCTTCGCCTGAATCAACCATCCGAGCAAGATAATACAAAGCGGCATCTGGCTGACTTGCCCTCATGCTTTTTATAAAAGCGCTTATGGTGTTGTAGTGTTCCTCGCCTTTT
>CAYGDB010000001.1:0-49460 GCA_964348535.1 uncultured Candidatus Saccharibacteria bacterium | reverse complement strand
CTTGGGAGGCCACAGTGAAGAGGCCGGAGGGATAGCCGGAGAGACCGTTGTTTTCGGAAGAGAGTCTGTAGATTTCTCCTGAGAGTTTGTTGTTGATTTGTTGAAGTCTGAGGTCCAGCTCTTCACTTGAAACTCCGGAGAGGACACGCTCAGTCAGACGCTCCACAACTTTTGTAACGCCGGTAACAACCAGAGGTGATTGAGCCCGAGGCTTTTCGGTTTTAGAAGAGAGAGATTTTGTATTTTGAATTTCTTCTGTTTGAATTTCTTCTAATTCTATCGAAGTAATATTGGTGGCCAAAAAGCTATTTCCGTCATTAACAAAACTATTCCAATTTTGAGCAAATAATTTTAGGCCACTATCAAAAGCGAAAGCTAAAAATGAACCGCTTTTCTTTTCGGCATCATTAAAAATTTCAACCAGAGTAGAGAGAGCAAGTTCAGGTTCAAAGATAGCATACTCGGCACCGTCAACAATTGATTTTCCAAAAGCCATCGTTCCCTTTCCAAAAGAATTCAAATTTGAAAGCGCCGCTTCCGACTGGCTGGCAAAAGCGCTACCGAAGACAATGGTAATTGTCAGAGAAAGGGCGATTATTTTTTTAGCGGTTTCGGAACGAAAAATAACGCCGAGCGTTTGATATGGTAAGAGTGTTTTTTGCGCGTCCTTATATGATATGCTTGAGGGAAGTTCAACTTTTGATTTTAAAACAGGAAGATATGGAGCGTATTCAGACTTATAAAAAACTTCCGAAACCTCACTGGATGGTGGGATTGGAAAATTATCAAAAACTTTTAGTGGGGTTTTGCCGTTTGCGAGCTTGTGAGCAAAAAGGGATTGCTCCTCAACATACCAATTTCTGCCGACTAATTGCGCCTTGACTTTACCGCCACGACAAAGTTGCCCAATGTAATCATTGGTGTAACCTATTATCTCGGCAGCTCGTCTGGAAGAGATAAACTTTTTACCTTGTAAAATAAGACTTTCAGCCATCGTAGCTTTTACTATTATATCCTGTATATCCTGCGTGATGACGTTCCGAAAGAGAAATTGTGGATAAGTTCCTTTGACACATACTCCCTAAATTTACCCCCAATTTTTCTTTTAGAAACCCTTCAAAATAAGACCGACCCTATATTTTTGAATGGAGGAAATCTTGTTGCTTCGGTAGGCTAGTATGGCGCCAGACACAGACATAGGATTGAGATGACTCAGAGACAGCTGGTAAAATAAGGTTATTTTAGTATCAAGTCATTGGTGTAACCTATTATCTCGGTAACTCGTCTGGAAGAGATAAACTTTTTGCCTTGTAAAATAAAACTTTTAGCCGTCACTTAACTTTTACTATTATATATCATTACTTTATATCTCCTCCAACTGAGAAATACTATTTTATCCACACTTTAGATAAAAATAAAAAGCTCACAAAAAGGACCGCCCTTTCTAAAAAAGGGCGGTCCTTTTTGTGTTAACTATTTTAACTTCTCCTCAATCACCCCTCTAATGACCTCTGGGTTCCCCGCTCCTTTTGTTTCTTTTATGACCTGGCCGATAAGGAATTGGATGGAGGAAGTCTTGCCACCTCGGTAATCCGACACCACTTGAGGATTTTTATTTATGACGATGTCAACAACTTTTAGAATGGTTTCTGGATCGCTCTCTTGGATTAAATTTTTTGCTTTCGCTATACCGGAAACCTCTCTCCCTTCCTCAAAAAGAACCGCCAAAATATCTTTCGCGCCTCTCGATGAGAGTCTGCCATCAAGTGTCATTTCTATCATTTCTCTAAACGATTCCGATGTAATCTTGCCCAGTGTAAAAATATTTTTACTCATCTGAAGACCCATCAAATCTGATGTAATATAATTTACCGAACGGAGAGCAAATTCTTTTTCTTTGCCTGAAATAACCGAATCAAAAAAATCACCTATGATTTTTTCCTGAACGAGAGTCTCAATGTCTTCCATCTTCAATCCGAGAGAAGCATATCTTTGGCGTCTTATAGAAGGAAGCTCGGGCAATGTTTTCAAAATTGCTTCTTTATGAAATTCTGGAATCTCACTTAAAATAATCTTGGGCAAATCAGGGTCGGCAAAATATCTGTAATCATGAGACCCCTCTTTTAAACGCTGCGGGAAGGTAACTTCTTTTTTTTCATCCCAACCCATTGTCTCCTGTATTACATTCCCTCCTTTTTCAATTTCTTCTATCTGACGATTAATTTCATATCGAATGGCGCGTTCAACCGACCTGAAAGAATTCAAATTTTTTACTTCAACCTTCACTCCCTTCTGACTACCCTTGCTAACGGAGATGTTGGCCTCAATTCTCATCTCCCCTTTTTCCATATTCGCGTCACCGGCTCCCAAAGTCCTCAACAGAAGCTGAAGTTCTTTGGCAAAAAAAACCGCCTCCTCCGCTGAATGAATAACCGGCTCTGTAACCATCTCCATCAAAGGAACTCCCGCCCGGTTAAAATCCACCAAACTTTTACCAGGTTGATGTAAAGAGCGAGCGGTGTCTTCCTCAAGATGCACTCTGGTAATAGACACTCCGTTTAAAGAGCCACCTGAAACAAGCGGATACTTATACTGACTAATCTGGTAACCTTTTGGAATATCAGGATAAAAATAATTCTTGCGGTCAAATTCCGTATAATCCGCAAGCTCTCCACCGACAGCAACACCAATCCTTAAAATATGCCGAACTGCTTCTTTATTTATAACAGGAAGCACTCCGGGATGAGCCATGCAAACCGGGCAAATATTGACATTGGGACGCATATCATCCGAGTCATTCTTGGAATTACAGAACATTTTTGTCCGAGTTTTTAATTCCGCGTGGACCTCAAGACCAATAGTAGGTGTGTAATCTAGTTTTGACATTAGAAAAACAATATATCTTTACTGTGACTCTTTCGCAAGGTGCGATTTGTTACACTTATCAATCAAACCCCAAAACACTGAACTCAAAAGATGTTTTTGTAAGACTATCAGCCAGATTTTTTACGGAAGCGTCATCAAGCACCGAAACGGTATAGAACTGCCCGCTAAGTTTTTTAGCCTCTTTTAATTTTCCCTCAAGGGATTTGGCTGAAATAGCATCTGATTTAGTAAGAATAATAATCTCCGGCTTTTTAGAAAGGTCGGGAGAATACTTTTCAAGCTCTGTCCTGACTGTTTCGTAATCTTCTTTAATACTGTCACTCTCCAGAGAAACACAATGCAAAAGCAATCGAGTGCGCTTGATATGGCGAAGAAATTTGTGACCCAATCCCCTGCCTTCTGATGCCCCTTCTATAAGACCAGGAATATCGGCTATGATACGGCCGTGAAGTTCTCCCAAATTTGGTTCAAGAGTGGTAAAGGCGTAACTGCCTATTTTGGCTTTGGATTTTGTCAGAGCATTTAGTAAGGAGGTCTTGCCGGCATTAGGTAATCCCACAAGACCAAAATCCGCAATCAGTTGAAGCTCTACAGTGAAACCTGCCCCTTCACCAGAAACCCCATCAGTCTTTTCTTTCGGTGAAGTGTTTTTGGAACTTTTAAAATATTCGTTACCAAGACCGCCACGTCCGCCGTTTAATAAAAGAACCTTTTGACCAACATCTTTAAGCTCGGCGCTTCTTCCAATTTCTTTACTTTCTATTACAGAACCGACAGGAAAATCAATCAGTAAATCCGCGCCATTTTTACCATGTCTGCTATCACTTTCTCCAGACCCGCCATTTTCGGCCGACAACTCTTTCGTGTTGCGATATTTTGCCAACACCGAAAGATCACGCGAGCCGACAGCGTAAACATCGCCGCCTTTTCCACCATTTCCGCCCGAAGGACCGGAAAGAGGCTTGCCTCTTTCATGACGCCATCTCACCACACCGTCCCCTCCTCGTCCGGCCTTAATATTCAATTTTAATTCATCAATAAAAGCCATAGGGTATGAATTATGAAGTAAGAATTATGAATTATGTGTATTAAGAAGTATCAGTTATGAAAAGACGCGGTCGGTGATGTAGTTGGCCACTGAAACAATCAGTGAGCCCAAAAACGCCGAGACAAAACCGGAGACCGAAAAACCGGGCACAAGGTATGACGCTCCCCAAAATAGAAGGGCGTTCAATACCAAGGCAAATAATCCGAACGTAAGAAGTGTGATAGGTAAAGTTAAAAGCAGTAGAACTGGACGAACTATGAGATTTATAATACCAAGAACAATCGCCACCATGAGGGCGGTTAGAAATCCGGACACTAAAATACCGGGCACGATATTCTGGGCCAGAATCAAAGCAAGCGCCACCACAACAATTTTTGAAACCAATTTCATCTTAATTTGGATTATTTTAAAATTTTTAATTCAAACTTTAACGATTTCTAAGACTCTCAACGGCCGCCCTCAATTCCTTAAGCTCATTTTTAATGTCAAAAAGAGCGGAACTCTCTTTTTTTATTTCAACTTCGGTTTTTTCAATAAGTTTCTTTTCGCCTTTAATGCCGGAAATTAAAATGGAATCACCTATGAAAAAAGCCGTAAAAAGACCTGTGGCAAGGAGGACAGACACACTCAAAAAAAAGCGAGATGTAAGGATTGGAAATAAGCGGTGTTCGGTCAGCGATAATCCAGACCGCCCTCCAAAACAGCACAATGCCGAACCCGCCCACAATAGCATAAAATATCGGAAATTTTGAAAGTTTTGTTCTGCTGACATCTTCAAACTTATCAAAGAATTTTAATATAGTTTTCATACTTTTTTATTATGTTTCACTTTGCCTCTATAGTAAAGCCCTCCAAATATTGCAACCGTGATTAGAACAAAACCGAGCATAATATAATTTTCTATTTTTTCTATATAGACTCCGTAATTATCGTAAATAGAACCAACCTGTCCTCCAATAACGGCCAAAACTAAAGCTCTCAAAAAAAGTCCGATCATAGAGAGGAGCAGATACTTTAAAAACGGAAATCTAATCAAACCGCAGAGAGCGGAAACGGCGGTGTTTGGCACCACAGGAAGAGCCCGAAGCAAAATAATGGCAATCTCATCGGCGGTTGATTTGGCGAATTTGGCTTCGGCTTTTTCAACATCAGACCAGCTGATACCGAAATACTTTCCAAAACGAACTACAGCCGGTTTGCCACTCCAATATGCTATGCCGTATATAAACAAAGAACCGAGAGCCATGCCAACTCCAGCCGGAATGACGATAATGAAAAGAAGTTTAGATAAATAAATCAAAGAAAACGGCTCTCCGTGCAGAAAAAGAAAACCGGAAGCAAGTAAAATTATTGCCGATGGAATAGGCGCCACAATCTCTTCTATGAAAGAAGCCACAAAAACACCAAGCGCTCCGTAAGGCACCAAGATTTTTTCCAAAAATAAAACTATCGTTTCAATCATTTTACAAAAATTTGTCTTTAAAATATTTTCTAAATTTGTTTCATTGCTCGCCAAAAACAGCTAATATATAGAAAGGTGGCTAAGCCCCACCTAACTATAACCTATGTTTAAAAATACTCTATATCATATCCTAATACTGATTGCCATAACGCTTTTGATAGCACCGAGAATTCTGCTGTTTTCGCTAGGACCTGACACAAAGCGTCTTTCAGACGCAAGCTTGTTACCAACAACTCTTGAGCTTTTATCAAGCGCTAAAGCTGGTTCTCTCCATACCTTTTTATCTGATGACCACAAATATCCTCTGCTTGGTTCCTATCTTCTGTCACCATCCATAATAACCCACTACCTAAAGAACAAAATAGATGGAACTTTTGAGACCACGGCTGATTTTGTTAAATCCTACGCGCTCCGAGAAACAAATCTGTACCAATTTGTGGAAGCGGAGATGTTGCTTATAAACTTACTTGCCATACTTTTAATAATTTACACCGCCAGAAAATTTGTTTCCTCGGAATATTCAAAAAACGCGGCTACCTTTGCTCTCCTTCTGTCGGCTGTAAGCTCATACACATTATTCTTTTCCGTAACGCCACGTATACACAGCTTTCTATTTTTTTTCACCGCCATAACCCTATACGCGTCATTTAATCTGGCAGAAAAAAAATCTGTTTTAAATTACGCCCTCGCCTTTGGTTCAGCGGCCCTTACTTTTGCTTCCGGGCAAACAGGCATTACAAACTTCGCAATGCCTGTTTTGGCTCACTTTACTTCCTCGCTAGACGGTCGTCTTTTGTGGTCTTTCACCAAGGAAAAATTGTTTAGCAAAATTTTATGGCTGTCTCTCGTTATAGCTATTATTTTAAGCATCCTAATTGGATACCCGAGAGTTATTTTTACTTTGGCAAACCTTGGTCAAAACTCCGCCACCATTCCAAACTCTTTTTTGAGTCAAAAACATCCGAGTCCGCCAGTCGGACTTGGCGGCATTTCACGTTTTCTATATCACTCGTACCCAACAAGCGAGCTGGCGCCCGCCTTCGCTTCCATTATTGCTCTTTACTTCCTCATCCGAAGAAAAAATAAATTAACCGTTTACGAAACTATAGCCGGGTTCCATATAGTGAGCTTCTTATTTCTATCATTGATTTTTTCAGGCATATATAGCGGCTACTTTGTCCTTCTAATACTGCCTTCGATTTTTTTCCTCACCGCCTCGCTTATGGCAAGACTTGCAAATAAAAAAATGATTTTGGCGACTTTTATTGCCCTTCTTTTAATACAAGGTTCGATGATTGTCCTGATATCAAAAGTGTTTTTGGGCGGAGATACCATACATCATACGCATAAATATATACTGGAAAAAACATCGGCAAATGAAAAAATTTTAAGCTCCATAAATAGTCATATTCTGAATTTGCCGACCACGCCTGAAAGCTTGGCTATGGTTTCAGAAAACGAACTAAGTAGCGCGGACAAAATTATAAAATCAAACGGATTTAAAAACGCGAAGACAAGAGATATAGTTTGGGCAAGCGACCCTGCGACAATAACAGATGGAAAATTTGAATCGCTAGAGTATTCGTGGATTGTTTTTTCCGGCGATAAAGAAGTAACAGAAACAAAAAAGATATTGTGTTCAAAAGGATTCACCCTTGCCCAAAGCTTTTTATCACATTCCGAAGACAAACAAGAAACGCATCAGCTACTCTCGCTTCCGTTTGTCTGGGACATAAAAAAACTTATCTTTGTCCGCGCGACAGGACCGAATATTTATATATTCAAAAAAGAAGAAGAAAAGGCAATTTTTAGATGCTGAATTAACTCGGAGTATAGAACCTTTTTAGGTTCTGAATTAACTCTTGTTAAGTAATTTAGATATGACCTTGTATCTTCAGTCTTTGGGCAACCCTATGTTTCGCCGTTCTTATCATACGATATATCTTATGATAGTAGATACTACTCTATAAATAATGTCCAAAGCTCGGTTTCCAACATTCTGGTCATATGTCTTATTAAAATTTATAAGTATCTTCACGGCGACGTTCAATAGTAACAATAGAAATTTTTTCTTTATCTTTGGTAAAAATAATTCTAATTTTACCTTTGCGAACCCTAAAAATATTTTGATACCCTCTCAGCTTTTTGATATCTAAATTATGCCAATCAAGAGAAATAATTTTCTCAATCAAAAATTCTATAATCTCTCTTTCTTCTTTATTGAACCGAGAGAGGATTCTTTTAAGACTGGACATTCAACTGACGAAGTTCTTTTAGGATTTCTTTAGCAGCGATACCATTCTTGCTAATTTCTGTAAAATCAATTACTGTTTCCCATTGGTTTTCAAACTCAAGCGGAATTATTTTAAAAAGTGGCTTTGATTTTCGAACAACTATAAAAGACTTGCCATTCTTAACCTTGGAGATATAGGCATCCATGTTTCCGCGCAATTCTTTTAATCCCACAATTGTACTTTTCATATTTTTAAGTTTATCTTAAGATAAACTTCCAGTCAATAATACCTTTTAAATATTCCAAAACACTAAACCCCGTAACACTTTTTGATATGTGATGTGAATGGTATTAGAGATTCAACCTCAGTGCGACAAAAAATAAATCTGCGTATCGTAACCCCTCGTTTCTTCGTCACTGCGAGATAAATCTAGCGACTCTACCACCCTAAATAATTCTTCTCTAATTTCTTGAGGGTTTGCATCATCGTTGGTTAATTTTTCGACCTCAATAAAACTTCCGAGTTTTTCAACATCATCCAGACAAATCTCATATTCTCCGAGTTTTCCCTTTCGGCGCATTTTTTTAACTTCAACTTCTGGATGCCAACCTAAAGTAAATAAAATATTATGCATCACTTCGGGATCTTCTATTTCCGTTTCATATTCAATGTTATCCATCTCACTTGAACGCTGTTGCTTTAGATTTAATTTGCTCATGTCGTTCATTCGACGTATCCGCAAAAAAACATCTCCTTCTTTAGAGCTTTGCAATTCATTAGCGCTCCCGCCATTTGAATAAATGACGTCGTGCTGACTGATAGGATCAGAAAAAACGCACCCTCTTTCCTTGAGTTTTTCTTGGATTTTATCCAAATCCTTTACTTTAATTTTTATTTCGATCTCACGCATTTAGTTATTTTCCTATAAATATAAGACTTAGGTTGCATTTGATACTCTGAAAAATCCAATAAATACGGGATTATCAATTTCCGTGACATTTCTTATATTTCTTACCGCTTCCGCACGGGCAAGGGTCGTTGCGCCCGACACTTTCCTTCTCTTTACTTATTGAATTGGGAGAGCCTCCGGTAATCAAAGCCGCTTGGTCGCGCACTTCCTTCAGTTTTTTTTCTTCGGACAAAAAAGCTCCAGCTCCTATGTGAGGCAAAAGCTTGGCCACCTCGTCATCTATGGAAACTTCCATTCTTTTAAAAAGTTGCAGGCCCTCTTTTTTATATTCAACAAGAGGGTCGCGCTGTCCGTAAGCCCGCAGATTTACGCTCCCCCTCAAGTAATCCATCATTTCAAGATGGTCCACCCAGAACATATCTATGGTCTGAAGAATCATTCTTCTTGCCACCTCGTAAAAACCTTCTTCGTTGCCGAGAACTTTTTTCCTCTCTTCTATCTGCTTTGACAAATCCTCATCATCCCCCACAATCAAAGCCACCTCTCTTTTAACATCGTCCATGGAACCAACTAAAATGTTCCTCCTTCGCTCATAAATAATCTTGCGCTGATGATTTAAAACGTCATCAAATTCAAGAACATGCTTTCTGGCGTCAAAATGAAAACCCTCTATTCTTGTTTGGGCCGACTCAAGAGATTTGGTAATAAGGGAATTTTCAATCGGCTCGTCCTCCGGAATGCCAAACCGCCCCATCATCTTCTTTATTGTGTCGGAGGCGAAAACTCTCATAAGTGAATCCTCCAAAGAAACGTAAAATTGGGTCTCGCCCGGATCCCCCTGGCGGCCGGAGCGGCCGCGAAGCTGGTTGTCTATCCTCCTCGCTTCATGTCTTTCGGTGCCTATGACATACAATCCGCCCAGATTTTTAACTTCTTCAGAAGCTTCGGTATTTAGAACCGCCCCGCCTAGTTTTATATCAACGCCACGGCCGGCCATGTTTGTCGCTACCGTTACTCTCCCACGCTTCCCGGCTTCGGCTATTATTTCTCCTTCTCTCTCGTGATTCTTGGCGTTCAACATTTCGTGAAGGATTCCTTCTTGTTTCAAAAATGCCGAAAGAAGCTCGTTCTTTTCTATCGAAACAGTGCCGATTAAAACCGGCTGGCCTTTGCTGTGGAGCTCTTTTACCCTCCTGGCAAGGGCTTTGAATTTTCCCACCTCCGTTTGAAATATAAGGTCATTGTGGTCGACCCTGCTCATTATCCTATTGGTCGGAATTTCAACAACGTCAAGCCCGTAAACTTTATAAAACTCTTCAGAGGAAGTGGCGGCGGTGCCCGTCATACCGGCAAGTTTTTTGTAAAGCCGAAAATAGTTTTGATAAGTGATTGAGGCGTAAGTCCTGGACTCTTTTTGAACTTCCACCTTTTCTTTGGCTTCTATGGCCTGATGGAGTCCCTCGCTCCACCTTCGCCCAGGCTGAAGGCGACCGGTAAATTCATCAACGATAGTAACAGCGCCGTCTTTAACAACGTATTCCTTGTCACGAATAAAAAGAGCCTCCGCCCTAACCGCGGTTTCAAGATGGTGCACATATTTTACTCCGCCGTCCGTGTATATATTCTCTATTCCAAGAATTTTTTCGGCCTGGGTTATTCCGTCGTCCGTCATTTGGATTGATTTAAATTTCTCATCAACCGTAAAATCAGCATCTTTTTTTAGCTGTTTAGCAATCTTGGCAAAAGTGCCGTAAAGCTCTCCGGAGTCCGACGATGGAGCGGAAATAATGAGAGGGGTTCTAGCCTCGTCTATTAGAATAGAATCTACCTCGTCTATTATGGCGTAGGAGTGGCCGCGCTGACGAAGCTTTGAAGTTTCATATTCCAGATTATCTCTCAAATAATCAAAACCGAATTCACTATTTGTGCCATAAGTAATATCCGCGGCGTATGCTTCCTTTCTTGTAGACGGGCGTAAAAACTGATGAACAACTTTAAAAGAACCGAGGGTGTCTCTAGTTTCATCCAGGTCGCGATGATTTGGGTCATAAATATAAGATTCATCATGAGTGATAACGCCGACAGAAAGCCCGAGAGCTGAATATATTTGTCCCATCCAGACAGCGTCGCGACGAGAGAGATAGTCATTGACAGTAACGACGTGAACGCCGTCTCCGGAAAGAGCGTTCAGATAGGCCGGAAGGGTGGCGACCAAAGTCTTGCCTTCACCTGTCCGCATTTCAACGATACCTCTCTTATGAAGAACGGTGCCGCCCATAAGCTGGACATCAAAATGCCTTTGCTTCAAAGTTCGCTTGGAGGCCTCCCTTACCAAAGCATAGGCTTCCGGCAAAATATCATCAATTCCCATCCCTCGGGCTAAACGAGCTTTTATTTCAAGCGTCTTTTCCTTTAAACCATCATCCGAAAGCTTGGAAAACTCATCTTCCAAAGAGTTTATGGCCTCTATGGTCGGATTAAGGCTTGAAATTGAAGTTTTTCCGACGTTTTTAACGCTTTTAATCCAGTCAAACATTAAGACATATTAGCACGCTTAGCGACAATTTCACCAGAGAGAACAACGTAATTACTTTAATTTTAACAATCGTCTAAATTAAAGTAATTTATCTAAAAAACAAAACACCTTCGTCCGAGGACGAAGGTGTTTTGTTTAAAGTGAGAAAAGATATTATCTCTTCTTCTTTGCAGCTACTTTTTTAGTAGCCTTTTTCTTTTTTGCTGCCATAATAGGAGATGTTTACTGTTAAGTCCAAGGTCGTATTGATTGCCGACCTAATCTTCTTTAGGAAATAAGTTTCTAAAAAAGAAGCTTTGCAACCAAACGATCACTGAAATAATTATCTTACATTTAAAAGATTGCCACAACATTTTTTTCAAAAAAAATGTGGATAACTTTTTAAGTTTGATTAAAAAATAAAAAATAAAAAATAATTTATATGCGACGTAGAGCGAGCGACAGAAAATTCTGATTTTTCGTCCGAGCTGAGGAGTATATAAGGGACATATATAATTCCAAATTTAAAAATTGGGAATTATATTATCACCACTTCAGGCTCAATAGTTATTCCAATATCACTTTTAACTTTTTCTTGTATTTTTTTTGAGAGTGATAAAATTTCTTGACCGCTTGCGTGACCAAAATTAACCAAAACAAGAGCTTGATTTTCCCACACACCGACATCCCCATACCGAACGCCCTTAAAACCGCCCACCCGCTCAACCAGCCATCCTGCTGGAACTTTAACCGAATGGGAGTCAAATGGAATTCCCGGAATACCTTTAAAACGCGACACTAAAAGGGAATAATGCTCCAAATCAATAATGGGATTTTTAAAAAAAGAACCGGCAGTGCCTATACTTTTTATGTCTGGAAATTTACCCTTCCTTATCTCTATAATAGCCTTACGCATACTTTTTAATGTCGGCTCCGTGTCATTAGTTTCAAAATAATTCGCCACGTCTTTATAAGAAAAATTCAAATTGCCCTCTTTCTTCAAAAGAAAGTTCACCCCGGTAATCAAGAAATTTCGACCCTCGCTTGTTTTAAAAAAACTGTCACGATAACCAAAAAGACAGTCTTCTTTTGAAAGAACTCTTGTAACTTCATTTTTAATATCAAAAAATTCAACCGAATGAATTGTATTTTTAACCTCCGTCCCATAGGCTCCTATGTTTTGAATCGGAGCGGCGCCGACCTTCCCCGGAATAGCGGAAAGATTTTCAATTCCAAAAAGATTTTTGCCGACACAATCACTGACAAATTCATCCCAAATCTCTCCCGCCCCGACGCTGACAAAAACAGAACCGCCAATATCCTTAAACTCTTTTCTTTTTATATCAATCTTGATAACAACGCCATCAAACGAAGGAGAAACAAAAAGAGTGTTAGACCCTCCGCCCAAAATAAAAAATGGAATGACCTGATTTTTTGCGAAACGAATGGCTTCAATAACATCTTCAAGCGATTCCGCTTCAAAAAAATAGCGGGCGTTTCCGCCAATCTTAAATGTGGTGTGATTTTTTAGCGAGATCTGTTCTTGAATTTTCATACCGTCCAAAGAGGACCGACGGGTGCGAGCTCCAAAAGAATATCTATGTGAGTGCAGCCGTCAGTCCTCTTTGGAAAGGACTACCAAAGTATAGCAGATTCTTTCTTATATTCGTAAAATTACGAAACTCTTTGCTTGGCGCAATTTTTTGCTCGACGCGCATAAAAATCTGCTGATTTTTTGCTATTCTCGGCTCGTCAGCCTGCGAAATGTCTCACAAAAATGCGCCTGCGAGGAGTTTCGTAATTCACAGTATATAAAACGTCAAGACCCGCCGAAGCGGGTCCCTACGCAGATATTCTAAGAGCTAACAATTCGTCAGCACTCACGCCTTTGAGTATAGCAAAAATATTAAATAAGTCAAACTAAATTCCCCCGGCTTGTATTTCTTTGATGAAGCTCTCGCCCTGAGTTTTAAAATCGGGATTTTGAGCGATGATTTCTTTAATAACAGAGACGGCATTACTCTTCTGTCCCGCCTGATAATAAAGAGCAGCCAGAGTAAGTCGTGTTTGTATGTCGCCTGGATTCAAAGCGATTTTAGCTTTTATGATATCAGCCGCTTTGCTGAATTGTTTATTATCCGCATAAGCACGGAGTAATCTGTCGTCGATAACTATTTCTTTGCCTATCAGATCTTCCGCCAGTTTATTATTGCCAGCATAAATCGCTCCCATAGCGTAAATCAACTTTGCTTCCGGATAATTCGGCTCAAGGTCATAGGCCTGCTTAAAAAGCTCAAGGGCTTTTTGTTTGTTGCCTATGTTTAGATAATGAGTGCCAAGCTGAAAAATAATGGATTGTTTTTTTGGAGAAAGCTCAAGGGCTTTTGTTAAATATTTTTCTCCATCGTCAGGATCACCATAAGCGTCTAAAACACTGCCAAAGAAAAGGTAGTGGCGCGGGTCGTTTGGCGCCTGTTCTATCATTTTTTTCATTTCTTCGACAGTCAACTTGGCGATTTCTTGCTTTGCGGAATCGGGAACTTGAGCATTTCTGATATTCATAGCGTACTGCATCAGCTGTTCCCGAATTTCTTGATTTCCAAAAGCGTCGTAACCAAGAGCCTTTTTGAAAAACACGATGCTTTCCTCTGGCTTTTGAGATACCGTTATGGCCTTTATGAGATTAAGATTTGCCGAATAAGCGTTCCAATTTATAAAATAAACCAAACCGAGAGATAAAATAATTCCGGCTGGAAGGGCTGATTTTTGAAGCCAAAGGTTAGGAGACTTGGCAGGTTTTGGAATCCCCAACCTCGAGCGAACTGAATGAGAATGAAGATAGGAAAACAAAGTTACAAAAAGGATGAGAGAAACGAGGTGGTCAAAAACGAAGATGTTGTGGAAAAAATAAGCACCGAAAAGACCAGTTAAAACCGCTTTCTCTTTGAAAGTGAATTCCCCTTTTTTCCAAATATAAAAAAGGGAAAGAAAATAAAGAGAGAGATATCCGAGCAACCCCAAAATACCGCCCGCTATAAGCCAGTCGAGAATAATATTGTGACTGCGGTCAAACCACTGCTCCTGCGGATAAAGATTCGGCGTATAGTATTTATTGAAAACGTAATTAAAATTTTCCTGCCCCCATCCCAAAATCGGCTTCTCTTTAAATCCTTCAAAGGCAAGAGTCCAGATCGGGATGCGGGGGTTGGTATAAGCATCGCTTAAAGATATGCCGGCAAGACGCCCAAAAGTGCGACTATCTTTAATAAAAGAAGAATCGCGAAAAGTAATAAAAAGACTGACAATGACAATAATTCCAATCACTCCACCTACTGCTATTTTTTTTGTTCGCTTATCATCTTTTTCAAATAAGGCGATGATGAGGGCGGTCAAAAAGATACCGCCCACAAATCCAATAATGGCGCCGCGAGTTTCTGTCTGATACAAAATAAAAAGATTCAAAAGAACGGAGAGTCCGTAAAAAATCTTCAAACCCAAGATTTCTCTATGCTTGAGAAAAAGAAACATCGCCAAGAAAATATGAATGACGACATAGACGGCAAAATAGGTAGAGTTTCCGAGCGAAGCATCAACCCGACTTGAGCCCTGATGAATGGCAAGCACGCCAAAGGCCTGGAGAAGACCGTAACCGGCCAAAATAACACTTGCCACCAAAGACGTTTGAAAAAGACGCTCCCAAAGTTTTTCCGTGTTGAAAACGACGCTCGCGATAACAAAATAAGCAAAAAGATGGAGAAAAGTTATGTATCCCTCCATCCGTTCAAAATTGCTCCAAAAACTTTTATAAGGATTTTCTCCCAACAAATCGGCAAGTCCTATAATGGCCAGAAAAATCGCGAAAGAACCAAGCAACCAAGAAAATCTGGGTCGATAAGAAGAATCCCTTAGAGCAAGCGCCAGATAAAGGCCAAGGAGAACTTCCACAATAATCCTAAAAGTAAAATTCTTCCCAGTAATAAAAGGAAAAAACATATTGCCCGGCACGATTAAAACAATGAAAGGGATAAAAAAGACGCCCACAATCAAAGCCCGGCGCAAAAAATGATTAATATTCATAAGCAAAATCCTATCTTGTTGCGGGGTCATTTGCAACATTAAAGTTATTATCATTCTCAAGCTTCTCATCTTCTCGAAAAAGAACGAATTTGAAAAGCAAAAATGTAACCATGGAAAAAACCAAGATAACGGAGGCAATAACAACCAGATACCAGTTTACTCCAACGTAGGAGACTACGGACTTGACCACATAAGCTTGCAGGTAAGTCAGAGCGAGAGAATAAATAAGAAAAATACTCAAACGCCTGGCATGATTTGTTTTAGTCTTAAATGTCATTACCGTGTGCAGAACAAAATTGTAGAGAAGATTCGCTATGAGGCCAATAATGTAAGCGGAAAAATAGTTTTCCCGACCAAACACCATTTCGGCAAAAAAGGCGGTAATGGCAAGATTCAGAGCAACGCCTGTCGCCCCTACCGCAAAAAAGTGGAGGTACCTGGAACGTGAAAGAAAAGTTGATATTTTTATTATATTATTTTTCATATGGGTTTTTGACCGACAGCTATTATGGAAACGCCAAACGGCAAAGAAAACAAACGCATCAAAAAACGCTCTAAAGAAAAAAGTTTCGCGAATGGCAAATTAAGAAAATTCGGAGTGCTTGAAAAGTCACTATTTGCGTTTTCTTTTAAGATCAACTTGCCCAAAAGACGAAAGACAATAATGGCCGGAAAAAGAAAGAAATTAAAATAACTTATAAAAAGCGTCTCAAAACCGGCTTCTTCAAGTTTTGTTTTCAACTCCTTTCTTCTGTAGCGTCTCTTATGATGTGCCAGCTCATCGTGCTTTGTCCAAAGAAAAGAAAAAGCTGGAGCGGTAATAACAACACGACCGCCGGGAACGAGAGCTTGACGGGCAGCTTTCAAAGCCGACACATCCTCTCCTATATGTTCAACAACATCAAACATGGTTACCAAATTGTATGAGGCGGGCGGTATGGAAGAGGAAGGAAAAGAGGTTTTTAAAACCGACAGATTGGGATAATTTTTTTTGACATAAAGCATCGCTTCGTCCGAGTCCTCAACTCCGTCCACAGCATAACCAACCTTAGATAATAATACGCCGTTTATACCGGTTCCAATTCCCACATCAAGAGCTTTGCCTGAAGGAGAACCGCAAAACCTTTTTATGACATCAAATATAATGGCCCTTCGTCCGAGAAACCACCAATGGCGCGTTTCAAGAAAAGCCATCTCGGAATAAAGCGACTTGTCCATAAAACTTACTTATATTTACCGACTAGAGAATTGACAAGAACCTGAACAATTCCGAAAAGCGATCTTAAAGTTTCTATAAATGGATTAACCCTGGAATCTTTGTTATCAACCCAAGTTACCGGAAGCTGAATCCATTTAAAACCTCTTTTTTCCGCAACATATATTATTTCCGCTTCAGCTAAATAATAAATATTGTACTGGCGGGCAAAAATATCTCTAGCCGCCTCTCTTCTGAACATCTTGAAACCTAAAGTGAAATCGCTGACATTCCACATCCAGAAAAGAATTTTGGCGAGCAGAATAAACATATACCCGAGAAAGACTCTAAGTGGCGGTTGACGTTCCGCTATCCGCGCCCCTTCCATTTCCCTACTGCCAAAAACAGCTTGAAGTGAAGAGTCTGAATCAAACGCCCTAATAAATCTTCCTATGGCTTCATCCGCGACACTACCATCCGCATCCGTCTCAAGAATAATCTCACCCTTGGCCTCGAGCACACCACGCTTTACGGCGTATCCGCGACCGCGGTTTGGAGAATATGAAATAAGTCTGACCTCCGGGTGTGTTTTAATGATGTTCTCTACGAGCTCTTTTGTGCCATCAGTACTGCCGTCGTTTACTATTAAAATCTCATAAGTCCGCTCAAGTTTTGGAAGATAGGAAAAAAGCGAGTCCAGAGTTTTTGGCAAACGGTTGACTTCGTTATAAGCCGGAATGATTATGGAAAGATGTGGCTCGTTCATACTTTATGCTTTATACAGAATTAATCCGCATTATATCATTTAAGATGAGCAATGCCAGAACGCGACCTTATCTTATGAAAAGCGGAAATAAATCCTGAAACGGCCAGAATGGTAATAAACGGCATAACGGGCAAGCGGTAACGAGCGGTTGATACAGGACCCGTAACAAGAGCAAAATAAAAAATTATGCCGACAAAAAAGATAACCGCAAGACGACTTTCCCTGTTTTTAAATCCGACAAGCGCCCCGTAACCGGCTAAAATCAAAAAAATAAACATAAAACCGGAGCCCATAATTAAAAGGGTGGCATTAACCCCTCCGACACCAAGAGTTTGAAAAAACTTCTTAAATTCTCCGTCAAGAAGAAACCCTGTGAAATTTGGGAGAGGTTCGTCGTTAAGGCCGAGCAAACGAGCGGTATCCCTAAGTCCATCGTTTAGAAAAAACGGGATTGTTTTTACCAAATGGTAGTAAGTGTATTCAAAAGGATGGGCAAAAAGAACATCCTTGGCGTATCTTATATTGATATCATTTGCTTTCATTGAGCGCATCACTTCCCTGTCCGAATAGCCAAGCTCTGAAGCAAGCTTCTCTTGTTGCTCGTTAAGCGAAACCCCCGTTCTTTCTTGTTCAAAAAGTTCGGCGTAATAAGCAATATTATAATTACTGACCGAAGCAATCTCCCAAGTGCCAAAGGTAACCTGATTGCGGATAGACCAAGCTCCGACAACAATTAAAAATCCCGCCAGAAAAATAATCGCCGGTTTTAAATTCAAACGAATCTCCCACCTCTTTTGAACAAACCAAAATAATATAAAAAATATCGGCAGAAACTGCCCTATCGGACGAACCAAAACGGCGAAACCGAGAACAAGCCCCGCCATAAACATTTTCCTGCCAGGATTTACGCTATCGTGAATGGCATAGAAAAATAAAACAAAAACAGCCAGCAAAAGCGCCGTAAAAGGAGCGTCCGATAAAGTAAGAGAAGAGAAAAAATGCCTAAGCGGGTCAAGGGCGACGATGAAACCGGCAACAAGTCCGACTCGGGCGTTAAAAATCTTCTCCCCCAGAAAATAAGTCAGTATGGGAATAGAAGCCATAATAAGCGACTGTAAAAACGCCGAGAAAACCCAGCTTCCGGTTATCAGAAAAAGCAGAGCAAGAAATAACGGATACCCCGGAGTCCTAAAATCCTCCGGCGAGTAGGAGTCCGGAAAACGGTCAAAAGCCTGTTTTGAAATAAGATTCTCGGCAAGAATGCGATAGTGATTGGAATCCCCAGTAAGAGAGGGAAAACGAAACTCGTTTTTAACCGATAAATCATAAATAACAAAAAACGACAAAGCCGCTGACAAAAACGAAACCGCAATAAGAATTGTCACCCACCAAGTCTTGTTTTTCATTTTATATCCGCCCAGCCGCATTCAACTTATTGAATATGCCTTCCGCCACCATCCAATCAAAATGGGTATCAATATCAACAAAGTATTCGCGTGGAGTTACATATCCGACAACATAGTCTCCAAAAAGCTTTCCATCAATCATCAAAAGGTCTCTTTTCATTGCATATATAGCACTGCTTCTGCGATATGCTTTTGGCAGGTCTTGCCGTCTCTTTCCTTCTGGCTCTTCCATACAATACGGAAGAACTCGATCTCCCTCAAGTTTTTTCACCTTAATAGGATGATACGTGGAATCTATTTCAAAAATACTTACAGCTGAATCGGCTCCGATATCTATCAGTTTTTGAATAGTGCCATCAACTTCATCCTTAGTTCGAAATGGCGACGTTGGTTGGAAAATTACAGCATAGTCAAATGTAAGACCAAGCTTTTCCTCCATGAATTTCACCGCATGTTGCATAACACCGACATGTCCAGCTGTGTCTATCGCGAGCTCCGCAGGACGCATAAACGGAACTTCGCCACCACACTTGCGAGCCACTTCCGCTATTTCGGGATCATCTGTTGAAACAATGGAGTGAGTTATTAGATCGCTTTCTTTGGCAGACTCAATACTGTAAGCAATAAGAGGTTTTCCACCTAAAATCTTAATATTTTTACCTGGAAGGCCTTTTGAACCACCACGAGCGGTAATAACCGCAAGAATTTTTTTTTGTATTTCCATAGATATATAAAAAACCAAATTATAGTATGTAAATTAACACTAACAAAAATTATTTTTAATGCAACAAAAAAATGTCCAGAGTGAAGATTCACTCTGGACATTTACGAAAGGAACTTAGAAAGTTAAGCCCCAATTTCTTGGAGTTCTTGGAGTATACGCTCGACGATTCGCTCGGCAGAGCCAACCCCAAGTCCATCGGGATAAACTTTTGCTTGGGCCCCACGAAGGGATGACGAAACATTCACGTTCAGAAAACCATCGACAATCCCCTTCACATCCTCAGGACTCCTAAAGGTGACCGTCGCACCCTCGGAAACAGGAGTCCAGTCCTTGCGCCCAATTGATTTCATCATTCGAGCGTCAACCGAATCCGAGAGATAGTATGCTGTTGGCAATCTATTGATGCCGGCAGCGATGACTCCTGTCGCCCCCGATGTAAAGAACGAAACCTCCGAACGAGCAAGGTCATGAAGCTCGGAGGAACCAACCGGAATTTGCCTTACACCGAGAAGAATAGCCTCCCGCCGGGATTTAATATCCTCACTTGAGTCCTCCTTGGGATGTGGCCTGAATATTAGACCGAAGTCATCACCATGTACCAGACGAATCCCTCGGACCACAACTTCAAGCATTTCGTCGGTGATTTTCGGAGATTTCAGCCCGCCCACAAAAAAGACTTTGTCCTCCGGACGGTAAAAGCCATCCTGCATCCGAAATGACCCCCACAAAGGTGGCCCCCCTATGTACTCTGGGGATTCATATCCGAAAGTTGTGGCCTCGGCAACCTCGGATGGTGAAGCGACAAAAAGTTTGACGCTTTTAGCCAGACTCCCCACTTCCGGGCGTGCCCAACCAAAGTGGGTATCCGCAACCGAAAATATAGGCAAGTCAATCCTCCGAGCGATCTTGATCCACTTGAGCTCCGTTTGGTCGCCAAACAAAGATATGGCCGAAGAAGTGTGAACAAGAAGAGCCTTGGCACGAGGAACATACTTCCTCACGTACAAGTAGCTCCGGAATTCGATATCCCTAACATTCACAGTGCGAGCCCGCGAGCGCATGAAAGCGCCCGCAATCAGGTGATGATTTTCTTCCGCAGCGCGGTCAACGCCACAGATCAGAATAACCGGCTTTTCCCGGTCAATCGTGTTTGTTGTCATATTTTTGCCCTCCTTAGGCAAAGGTTGTAAGAAAAAAAGACAAAGAACTCTTACAACAAGGTAACACTAAATCACCAGTTTAGTCAAGTTTTTGGCCGAAGAAAGTGCTTAGAAAAATTTACAAATGCTCCCCATGTATTTTTATCGACAAGCGAGAATGCAACAAAAAATATAAGAATTCCAATTATTTTCCCGATAGTTATGGCCTCACCAAAAATAAACGCTCCGGCAAGTACGGCGGTTAGAAGGTGCGTTCCTTGCATTACTAATTTCTTAAGAGCGATTGTGCCTCCACTCTTGTAAGCCACCAGCTTGAATACGACCATAAGGGTTACCACAAACCCCATCGCAATGCTCACGAGCCAAAAGACCTTTCCAAAATAAAACAATTCATACCAATCACTTCGAACAAAAAATAAGAACCCAACGATTGAAAAAATTACCGTGGAAATTCCTATCCAAAAGTTATTAACGAACGGGTCTGCCTTATCACGAACTGCCAGCTTGCGTGTAATAAATTCATTCAGCGGGTAGAGGAACATCAGTCCGAAAGCGACGAGCACCCATGCGGGCAACATAATAAGTTCTTGGAGCGAAATAAATCCTAACATTGCCCAGCCGGCAAATAAAAACAAAATGATACCTAGGTATTGACGCGCTAAAAGTTTTTCCCCAAAAAATACTCTATCCAAAACTATTCCAGGAACTATAGATAGAGTGATGATGAATGTGACAATGCCGACATCAGCTCCAGGAAATGTGAAAACAATAAATCCCAACACTGTCATAATGGTTGCAATAAAACCAAAAGAAACACTTCCCAATATCTGACGACTGCTAGTAACAAGAGCTTCTTTTCGATGCAATGCCCCAAAAAAACCAAATATTGTTTGAACAACGCCTATTACCACAGTTGCCGCAAATGTTGCCTCTGCCGTACCCGCAGTTACACCAAAGAATTTAGAAAGGGTGCGATTGGTGGTCTTCATTAGCCCTTCTCCGACCGCCCATTTTGTCCAATTCTCAAACATATCTAAACTTTGGGAATTTTTATAATAATCAATCTCGCAACACCATCCGTTTTATGCATATGAGGCTCTCCAGCCGGAATAAAGAGCCAGTCGCCAGGTTTAAGCAACACTTCTGTGCCACCGATAATCTCTTTTGCTTTTATTTCGCGTTCATCGAGCGTTCCATCGGCATTTTTCTTTACCCACGGGTTAACTATTTCTCCCCCGTAAATAAAAGTTACCTCACCCTCAAGACAGCACCAGAGGTCCGCTTCGTGTTTGTGCACCTCTGCCTCGTTAACCACATTGTTATCTTCAAGCACATTTAGCGGAATGCTATTCTCTTTTGAGAAAATCTTGAGAGGTTCAAGAAGGCGTTTACCCTGACTTGAGGGAGATTTAAGTGTTTTTTCTATGTCCTCTTTTTTAATCACAACTGATTGCTGTCTCATATGATGTTTAATATGGTTAATAATCAATAAAATACTTTTGTGCGATAATGTCTGCGTCTGAAAGAATATCCGCAATCAAATTGGAAGTTTCGCCGTCACCAAATAAATTACTTGACGGATAAGGACCGTGAGCCAACTGTTTCAAAACTGCCTCTTTGATTTCAACGTGGTCATGAGAAACCTCAATTACATTATCCGCTCGTTCACGATTATTTTGACGAGACCCGATAAGGACGGTCGGCGTACCTAAGTACGAACTTTCCCTAATAAAGCTAGAAGAATTACCAACGGCCACCGTAGCGTTTTTAAGAACTTTATAAAAATCTTCCGAGTGTAAAGTTTTGAAAAGAGCAAAAGCTGGAAGATTGTGATGTTTAATAAAGTGACTAACAGCGGCAGAGGCGCCGTCAGAACCGGCATCTATATTAGGCCACAAAAGAAAAACCGGCATATTTAGAGATTGGACGGCTTTAAGTGTTTCTTCCATTTGCCGTTTTGCTTCGCCATATTCCGTTGTTACAGGGTGTTGGAGAACCAAAATATAAGGTTTGGAAAGGTCAAGGCGATCGCCATGACCATTACCATTGCGATCAAAAATGGCATTATCGGGAGAGAGGTCTATTCTTTTCAAAACATCAATAGTGGGACACCCAACCAAAAAAACCCTATCGGCGCTCTCGCCCATTCTAAGAAGTCTTTCCTTACTTTGATTGGTTGTTGGAAAATGAATGTGAGAAAGTTTCGTAATAGCGTGTCGGGCCTTTTCATCTATAGTCCCCGATACTTCTCCCCCTTGAGTATGAGCAATCGGAATATTCATAAGAGAAGCCGCCACCGCAACCGCAAGCATTTCAAACCGATCGGCGTGTATAAGAACAACATCCGGTTTCAACTTTTCAAAAATCACTGGCAAATTAATGATTCCGGCTCCGACTGATTTTGTCATCGTCTTTAAATTTCCACCGGCAATAAAAACAGGAACATGGGCCGAAATAGAAAAACCGTCAGCGCTTATGCTTTTTGATAATAAATCAAGCTCGTTCAAAGCTGATTTTCCCCCAAAAAACTTCCTTAAGCGCGCTTTAATATACCAAGAAATTGAAACTTTAATCGAGGAAAAATCGGAGTGTCGTAAAGCAAACAAAAGGTCATGGAAAAAGACAGGGGTTGCCACGATAATCTGCAATTCAAGATCGGGATGAGATTGTATTGCTTTAAGTACCGGCTTTAAACGCCCATAGGGCGTTCGGTGCGTGACCGCAACGGCAATTTTTCTGGGTTTTGAAGACATTGATATTTTAATTTAAAGAAGACGAAATAAGAACACTACTGACTTCCATTTGAGCCGAGCAATTGAATCACGTTTTCAGCAACTCTCTTTCCTGCTTTACCATCCAAAATATAAGAATTTCGGGCAACCATTTCTTTTCGACCAGAATGATCCAATGACGAATCCTTCAGATACTCATTTGTGTAACGTAAAAGCTCTTCAAAAGAACGAGCCACCTTTGTGCCAGAAGTTTTAATTACTCTACTCAAATGGACATAATTGTAGTAGCGAGCGGTAGAGAGATCCTTTGGTACTCGGAAGTGGCCATCGTAAGCAAGAGTTATTGAAGGTTTGTCAAAAATTGAAGCTTCTACCCCAAGAGTTGAAGCCGTATGAATAAGCAAGTTGCAATGATAAAGAGAATTCATCAAATGAATAACATCATCACGATCAAACTCGAAGTTTGATCCAGAACCATCAATTACTTTGCCTGGCCTATCAAGAATCCAAAATGGATAGGGCGGTAAAATTTCACTGCGATAAGCATATTTCGGATGAGGACGGAGCAAGACTTGAGGAGCTCCTATAACCTTTCCATCCTTAATCGCAAGAAGCAAATCCGACAAGATATCTTCATCATATGGAGCCAATTGATCGCCAGCTCCGGCGTAGAGTATCAATTTTCTATCCGGGGAAAAATTGAATTTTCTCATGAACTCCATGCGAGACAATATTAAACTGTTATTCGCATATAAATCAAATTTCGGAAAGCCGACAACGCTGATGCGACTCACTGGATATTTTATGATACTTTGAGCGTCATTTTTCATTTCCTCCGTCTGCACTAACAATCTATCTGGGAAAACAGGTAAAAATGTTTTTATTGTTAAATTATCCCAACCCTTTGGGATACCTATGCTTTTTACGCCATAACGTCGAGCAACCTTTAAGAGGCGGGCATCTTCATTTGAAGTCAGGTTAGGAACAAAAACGACATCGGGATGGTAACGTTCAAAATAAGTATCAAATGAATGATCCGGCAAAATCCTATAGAAAAAACGACAAATCGTTTTGTACCAACTAAATCTTCCGATGTTCCAAAGTAGCAACTTTATGCACTTCCCAAAATAGGACCCGCCGGAAGCAAAGGAGTGTTTTATTTTTACAACTATGCTTTCGGTATGCAAACTATACAAAAATAAATCAGCAAAAGCCTCTTCTATCCATCGAATTGGGTATGCCGGCAATGTTTCAATAATCACTTTTTCAGATCCGTAGTTTTCAGAAAAATGCCGAGCTGTTTTTTTACTGACAAAAAGCACCAATCGGGCATGATCTTTGAGCATGGGGAAAATATCCGATTGGAATATGCTTTTAGAAACTTCACCATCACTAACGGTGATAAAAATTGTTTTCATAACCTTAATTTAATAAATTCCTATCTAACCGCGCCAAGAAATTTTAATACCCTTAATTCATCCATTACCCCAACATAAGTTAATGTAACGGTATGATTACCAGCCGGAATCTCTACGGCCATCTGCAGACCATTGGCAGATAAGATTTGAGATGGAGTTCCATCCAAATTGGATTTCCAACCGGGTAAATTACTGTCACCAATAACAAGCCACCTTGGTCCCACTGTTTGGGTATGAATCTCCATAATGCCGTTATCATCTTTTATTACCTTAAAAACGTCAAATTGGTTACTTTTATGACTGACGCAATTATCGCAATCGAGATAGGTTTTCGCTTTAAAATCAGAACGCTCTTCATTCAACTGAATCAGTGATTCATTCGGCTTATTGACAATCTCTCTGGCAAAATATACGCGCGGCACTACAAAATTATTTTCGTATACATACATTTTTATACCGTAGCGTGAGACTGGTACAGTTCTTATAAGACCGAGATTTTCGTGAACAAGAGGAACTCCAGAGAGTATGTATTTACCTGACATGACTCCAACAATGCCAAGATGTTTCAGCAACCGATCTTTTACTTCCTGTTCAGAAAGTAATTTCGTCATCTCTTCTCCACCGTGAGTACTGCCTATTAAATTTAAAACTTCAAGCAAGCGGGTTGAAACGAATGGGTCATATCCATCTATGCTCATACCCCCCGCATATTGATTCATATTAGGCCATCCTGAAGAAAATTGAAGTTCGGCAACCAATTGTATTTCATTTAAAGATAAATTGTATTGCGGAGGCACATAAGATTGAAGACCCTTAGACAGCATAAATGGCATGTATCTATATTGCCCCGATTGTAAGTCCGGCAATGATTGAACTGTTGCATTATGTAAATTTGTGGCATCAACAGAGACAGTCCTAGGCCACTGCACTATAAAAACAGAAAGGAATGTAACCACCGATAATACAAAACCTGAAAATAGAAAACTTTTAGACGAGACCAGACCGCGCGACAGAGAAAATAAGAGAACAATAGAGAAAATTAATATTAAAAACGGAACATAAAATGTCGGCTCAGAAAGGGACAGTGAATCGCGCCATGCTTCCATACCTCTAGTTATGGCATCACGATAATGTTCCGGAGCTTTATACAGCCCCATATGACCATAAGCCGTAAGGCTCAATATGCGGTGTAAAAAATTCCCTAAAAATGTAAACGAACGCTCTCCTAGAAAATTAAGCGCCAGCACAAGGGATGTAAAAGCTGTCGCGAAAAAAATTAATACTGATGAAAAAAGTTTAACGAAACGGGAAGTCGGATTAGTTTTTATGAAATCAAACCCGTATGCCCCAAGACACGCTAAAAACCACGCCCCCAAATACATCCACCTATATGGAAAACGAAACAAATCAAATACGGGAAGTTTCTGCATTAGATAATATATGGGAGACCATTTTAAAGAAGCGACAAAACAGAAGAAAAAAAGCGCCATGAAAATAGCCATAATCCGTATTTCATTCGACGCCCGAATATTACCAACACGCCGGCGGAATAATTCACGCGTGGCTATCAAAGCAAGAATAAAAAGAAAAGCCCCAACATATAAAGGTTTCCGACCATCGGAAACATAAGGGAAGTAGAGATAATCCGGAAATGCGAATAAAATTACGTCACCAGGCTCAACTGTTTTATATGTTGCTAATTCATAGGTAACTCCTTCAGAACGCACTGTAAGGGGTGTGAATTTTAATGCCGGAAGAATTGACGGCAATCCAATTAAAAATCCGATGACAATAATAGAGACGGCGTAAGACGCCCATCGAACCAAATTCAATATTTTTTTTTCAACTGACAATATTGAGAAAAAATACCAAATATAAAAAATACCAAAAACAAACAATGCATATATATTAAACTGGGCGTAACCTGAAATAAATGACCAGCCTATAGCTAACCCCATAAGAAAAACCCATAACCAACGTTGTCGTTCCGTTTTAGCTCTAAATAGACGAAATCCTCCATAAAAAAGAAAAGGCAAGAGAAAAAGGCTGTTTAAAATTACAATATTTGAAAGATAACGCCAATTAAAAGCAATTATATACCCCATGCCAATTAGTAGTGAGGCAAGTTTGGAGCGATTTAATTCTCTGCCAACACCATAGGAAAAACCAAGCGTCAGCAGTAAGTCTAGCGCAAGACGCAAGTGATAAGCGGTAAATGTCGGGAGATGAAACAAAACCCAATTAACCGGGTCAAAAAATCCTGCGGATTGACTCAAGTAAGTTGGAAAACCAAGAAATATGGAAGGATTCCATAAAAAAGACGAACCGCTTAAAATTGCCTTATGGTAAAAATCAAATACAGGGTAATAATATAGTGTGGCATCCGAATCAATAAAAAGTCGTCCCATAAATAAAAATGGAAAGAGCGCGATACCAATCAATATTGTCCAAAATGCGAGCAAGGCGAAACGCGGTGACTTACTAACACGCATGCAGATTGTTTTAAAAGCAGTTCGCAAAAACTTCATAAAATATAGGATTAGAATACAAGCGCCATCCGTTTATGGCAAATTCAGTAAAACTTGTAATTAAGCAACATATTGTTATTATAAGAAACTTAATTAAGCATTAAAATGTTATTTAATATATGAAAATTGGTTTTATAGGACTTGGAAAACTCGGTCTTCCTTGCGCTGTGGCTATTAGCCACAAAGGACACGATGTTATCGGTTACGACATAGACCAGTCCCGAATGCAAAAGAAAAAGATAAATTATCGGGAAACCGGTTTTGACGGCATCTCTCCATTTGAGCCAATATTGCGCAGAAGCAAACTGCGATTTGGTTCCATCGATCAAGTTGTCAGTCAAAGTGAAATTATTTTTGTGGCTGTTCAAACTCCGCACGAAGAAAAATACGAAGGAACAGCTCGGATTCCGAAACAACGCGTAGATTTTAATTACGACCACTTAGTAAATAGCATAGCGGAAGTCTCAAAAGCGGTAAAAAAACTGGGGAAAGATCGCGTCGTGGTTATTATTTCCACAGTTCTTCCTGGCACTATCAAGAAAAAAATTCTTCCTAATTTAAACAAACACATAAAACTTTGCTACAATCCTTTCTTTATTGCCATGGGAACGACGATGCGGGATTTTCTTAATCCAGAATTTGTTCTTTTTGGCGTTGTTGATAAAAAAGCGGCCGAGCTTGCAAAAAAGTTCTACCGCACTATTCATTCCTCTCCATTCTATCCTACCAGTCTTGAAAACGCGGAGCTTATAAAGGTCTCCTACAATACATTCATAGGAATGAAAATTGTATTCGTTAATACCCTAATGGAAATATGCCATAAAATAGGAGGCACGATGGACGTGGACGCCGTAACTGACGCCTTAAAATTGGCAAACGAACGACTCATCTCTCCAAAATACTTAACCGCCGGCATGGGTGATGGTGGAGGATGTCATCCCCGTGACAATATCGCCATGTCTTACCTTGCTCGCAAATTAAATCTTTCGTATGATTTTTTTGAATCACTTATGATGGCGCGTGAAAAACAAACGGAGTGGTTAGCCACACTTATGATGGAACATAAACTGCCAAAAGTGATTCTGGGTAAAGCTTTCAAACCAGAAACCAACATAACCACTGGCAGTCCGTCTATATTATTGAAAAACATACTTGAAGAGAAGAAGCAAAAGGTATCTTTATACGACCCACATATTGACGGTCCGATGCCAAAATGGAAAAAAAGTGTCTTTTTTATCGGCACTAAACATTCGCAATTCAAAAAAATAAAATTTCCAAACGGTTCTGTTGTCATAGATCCATGGCGTTATATTAAAAGTCAGAAATATGTGAATGTCATCAACGTTGGAAAAATAAACTAGCGTCTTGCCCACATGAAATCTTCTCCGCTGTTTTCAATTCTAATTTGCACCGTAGGAAAAAAAGAGATGGTTCAAGGGGCTATTCAATCAATCCTTAAACAAAATTTCACTGATGTGGAAATAATAGTCACAGATACTAGTGGCACTGATATAATTCGCCGACTTGTTGAATCTCTAGACGATAATCGCATCCACTTCTTTGAAGTGCCAAATCTCGACCCGACAATTGGCTGGGAATTTGCCTATACTAAATCTGTCGGGCAATACATTCTTTGGTACGATGACGATAATCGCCTTATCCCAAACTCCCTTGAGAAATACGCGGAGATAATAGCAGGAAAAAAAGCTGACATAGTTTCAGCTAACCATGTTTATTATTTTGGAGAAGGAAATCGACACAAACCGGCTCAAAATAATGCTTTGGTTTTCTTGCTTCCATTTTCAAACAGGATAAAAATTTACGATAAGGACACTCTTCTTGAGGCTGTTTACGATTTTTCAATGGGGACATCAAAAATGCCCGCACGTTGGCACTCCGCGGCAACATTTGTATCTCGCTCAATATGTGAAAAAGCTCGGGCAGAAATTGGATACGTTATTGCCCCGCACATGTATGGTAATTTTACTTTTCACCCAGTAATTTTTGCATACGCCATAAAACCAATATATTACGACATACCTCTTTGTGTTATTGGAAAATTTTCGAGTTCAATAACCCAACAATGGTCAAACGTATTTGTGAATGAAAAACGTAACAGTGCTGTGCCATATCAATTTACAGGAGTTTCAGAAAGGACTCTTGGCAATACAACGGCTGAATGTTATTTGCGAGTACGCCATGATATGCAAAAACATGAAAAATACCCTTTCAACTGTGGGAAATTCTATCACCGTTATGTAGATGAATTATTATTGTTAAATATTCCTTTTCGCAGACATTTTAAAGCGTGGCATGAAGTGTGGGCAACAGTTAATAAATTAGAACTAAACGCGCGTCTCATTCTACGCAGGAAAATATTAAAACTATCTCTACAATCTGTTTTTTTGCGCGCGCTTAGACAGATGAGACTACTGGGGATTGCGCGCAAACTAATGAAAAAATCAGCAGAAAATGTCAACAGAAAAACGGTTAGTCTGTCTCCATACGGAATATATTCCATTGAAACATGCGCTCAAAGATTAGATGAAGTTCTCGACAAAGAACTCGGTAATAACTATTTTTTTGAAAATGGCGCAACAAATGTAAATACTCGATTTAAGGCTTGAGATATTTCTTTAACAATAATGCGGTCGTCTTCATCAAAGGAAGAAAAGTTTCGTCTGAAAAGATTAACGTTACCAAGACTTTTTCTTAACCTGCGCGAGCGCTCATAAGCCTGAAAAGAGGCTACTAATATTGATTCATAAGCAAGCCCCATTAGGCCAATATACATCACGGCCATGTAGGAAATCACGATAGTCAAAAGTGTTTTGAAAGACATGGAGATAAAAAGATCTTTCTGCATTTTCATAGCAAAAAAAGCTGGCGTAACAACCACCACAATAGCCCCTGGAATAAGACCCAAAAGCATGATTTTAAATAGAGGAAATGCTTCCACATAGTTTGGAAAAATCCACCCAAGTATTGGTGGAAAAATAAAAAACGCTCCTATTCCAAACCCAATATATGCTAAAATTTGATATTCTATACCTTTGGTGACAAGACGAATAAACTTGTAACGGTCATGAACATACTGGGGAAGCAAAGGAGTAAGAACATTTGAAAGTGAAGCAAGCGCTATTGTATGTCCCATAAGTCCAGAGGCAAGGGCATAGAGACCAACCGCTTCTTCTCCGAGAAATCTCCTTATAATCCACAAACGTGCGGCGCTACCAACATTACCCATGTATGAAGTAAGTATGCTCCACATTCCACGCCCCTTCAGCAAATTTACCCAAGGCACTGATGATGCTCGTGTCCCATCTCTTAATTTGTGAAATAGTTGGACAGATTTTGGAGCAAACAAAACAACAGTCAGAAGTTGAGAAAAGACTATCGAATAGAGCGCTCCATCAACGCCCATTTGAAAAAAAAATAATAAAATAAAAAGTAGACATAGTTTTCCGACTTCACCAATAATTGCCATAAGAGACTGCTCAAAAAAACGCAAATGAACCATAAAAATAGTGTTGTAAATTGACTGAAAAGGAGAAAATAAAAACAAAAATGAAACGAGGCGAACGTTATCACTAGATAGACCATAAAATCTGGCAAAAAAATCTGCTCCAAAAAAGGTCAAGGACCATGCCAGCGCACCGAGTGTCATATGAAGCGTAAAAGATGAAAACAATATGGCGCGCGCGCGCGAAAGGTCGCCTTTACTTTTCTCGACGCTAGCATCTGCCAGAACAAGAGATGACAAACCCGGAACCATAAAAATACCCAACAAAGAAGTCAGAGATATGGCAAGTTCAACTGTGCCGTATTCAGAGACTTTAAGGTGGCTCAATATTAAAAACACAGAAACAAGTCCAATAAGTTTGACCAGCGGAGTGCTGAAAGAGTTAATGGCCACTCCCTTTAAAATAGTTCTAGTAATAGGCATTGTCTCCGATATAAATAAAGAATAAGGTCAGTGTATATAAAACCTTTTTATACCAACTAATGTTACAAGTATATTTATTGCCATTCAACACCAAGGTATTTATAATCATAATTTTAAAAAACCCGCCAAAACAAGAGAGGAACCAGGGACTGATTTGAAATACCCCATGAAAACTTATTATTGACTGATTGGGTTATGTTCAAAAGTTAATTTAGTAATCGGATCATATTTTTTTAGTGAAGTAGTGGTTTTTAAACCAAGGATATTCGGGTACTCCTCTGATGGCAAACCGCCCGCAAACTGTTGGGGACGCATGGCAAAGACCATTTCCTTTTCTATAATCTCACCTTCCTTTATATCTCTACCGGCCATAAGAGACTTATTGAAATAGGGTCGAAACTGGTTTGTGGCCCCTTCAAGCTCTTTATTTTTGTCACCGTAAAAATCACCGACTTCTACATTTTCATATTCTTTATTCCGTATAGCATCAATCATAGCTTTCATTTCGGACGGCGTAATAGAAGCTTTGTGGTCAGCTCCCCAGAGATCACGCGAAAAGGAGAAATGTTTTTCTATTATACGCGCGCCAATCTTAACCGCTATTAAATCAACTTTGTACTCATCGATAGAATGATCAGAAAAACCAACAACCACATCGGGATACTTTTCTTTAAAAAGCTCAATGGTAGAGAGGTTGAAATGCGATGGCGGGCAAGGATATTGACTGACACAATAAAGTACCGAAAGCGCCGCTCCTTTGTTCCGAATATACGCAACAACGTTATCGAGCTCTAGAAGTCCTACCATCCCCGTTGATATTATTATTGGCTTTCCAGTGCTTATCAGGAAATCGAGTGTAACATAATCTAATACATCGCCAGAGCCCACTTTCCAAAGCGGGACTCCCACCTTCTCAAGCTTAGAAGCGGCTTTGCGACTCATTGGGGTTGAGAAAAAAATAATACCTTTTTGATCGCAGTATACTTTTATCTCCTGCCAGAAAGAAAGCGGTGTCGCTCGCATATTACGAGTAATCCAACTATAACGATCAGACCCTTTGAAATGAGGCGAGGTCACTTCAATATTGAGCTGTTCGTCCTCAACTTCATGGGTTTGAAATTTTACGGCATCCACCCCCGCCTTAATCGCCGCGTCTATTAATTTTTTCGCATTCTCTAAATATTCTGCGTTTGGACGTTCTTCCTTTGTCTGAATAAAGTTCTTGCCTATATCAGCAATAACAAAAACATTTTCACCCCCCAGAAATTTAGTGCTTCCCAGTATTGGTATTGTAATCATAATTACTTATTGATAACTGCCCATAGACCCTACTAGTAACAAAAATTTACTAAACACCGTTTCTGCAAGGCCAGCCACTAACTATGCTTTGGGTTTCCTCGCGACAATGTAAAGATGGGCGCTTACGGCCTCTGCTCCACTAAATTTGGCGAAAATAATATCAAAAACTTTTAGCGGACCTAAGATAAGCATAAAAACATGGGCCAAAAACGGCGCCAGTTTTTTGGAACCGAAAGAAAAGACCACTCCCAAAAAGTAAGCCAGGAACATCAGAAAAGCGCTCCATGGGCCGGAGCGAACTCCAAGCTCCAAAATCTCAAGTCCCGAAAAAAGCTCCTTTAGACCGCTTGCCGTAAAACGGCTGAAGTCGTCAGGAGAGGCGTGATAGGGATGAATAAAGGGAGCGCTGGTGTATATCACACCGCCATCTTTTAAGACTCTAACAGCCTCATTTACCACCTTCTGCGGGTTAATAACATGTTCAAGCAAGGATTCAGTTACCACCCCATCAAATGTGCCATTTTTAAAAGGCAAATTGTCTCCATCGGCTATCACATCCACACCAGGAAAAGGAGAAACGTCCACGTTAATAAAATCGGGGGAAAGTCTATTCGGACCGGAGCCTATATCGGCAACCAAAGACTTTTCCGGCAAATATTTTTTGAGCATCTTCTTTGGGCCGTTTTGAACCATTAAGACCGGACAAAACAAATTCCAAATACCATAATAAATGGCTGGAAATTGTTTCAGGAAAGATTTCAGCCAATTTACTCCGTGAAGGTTGTCTTCTTCGTGAACAAAAAAGGCGTCTCCGTTAATAAGTATCGGGACTATATCCTCGTATTTTCTAAAACTATGCGAAGGGCAGGAAAGATTTTGGCTTGAAACGCCAAGCGGCATTTTACACGATGGACATATAAAAGAGCCGTTGACTGCTTTAAGGCGAGAGGCGGTCCTGTCGTAATCGTTTCTTTTTTTGACAAGATGAGATAAGCGATGTTTCAAAATCAAAGTTGAAGAAACAATACCGTCTTTGTAACGAATTTTCTTGCCCTCTTCCACAGTTCTCGGAGCGTGGCTTATGAGTACTTCAACTATCGGAAAACCGGCTACCGCAACTTCGCCTATGAAAAGATAGTCCGCCTCAAAACCGTTCCCTATAAATCTGGCCTTCTTCGCCACCTCTTGAGAAAAAAGTTTGTAGCAAGTCCAAGCATCTGTCAGATGTATTCCATAAAGAAAATTGATGAGTTTGGTGCTCCCCCACACTCCTATGCTTATAAAGAAAAAACCCTTCATAAGTCTCTGCCAGGAACTCTCCATATTTCTGGAGCCGAAAACAACAGGAGCTCCGGTCTTGTCCACAACATCAAGCAATCTTTTAATCTCTCTAGGGTCGTATTCAAGGTCGGCGTCTTGCATTATTATGTAATCTCCGGTTGATACGGCAATTCCGGTCCTCTCCGCTCCTCCCTTACCCTGATTTTTTTCGTGAAAGATAACCTGATATCCGGGTTTGTTCTTGTAATTTGAAAGAATGTTGCGGGTGTTATCTTTTGAACCGTCGTCAACAATGATTATTTCTTTTTGCCAATGACCAAAATCCGCCGCTTCAACCCGACGAAGAAGCTCCTCAATGGTGGCCTGCTCGTTATAACAAGGAATTAATACGGAAATTTTTTTTGACATATTACTATTTCCCCAAGTACTCTTTAAGCTTCAAATCAACAATATCCTTGTATTCAAAGACAATCTTATGTTCACCGTCGGGAACTAAAATAGCTTGGAAAATATAGTTAGCATCGTATATGGAAACCTCTCTCCCGTCAATTGTGGCAACCCACCCCGGCATACTGCTTTCACTAAAAACAAGCCAATTATCACCCTTTGACTCCAGAGTCATTTCAACGTAACCGTTTTGATACTTGTCAATTTCTATCTTCCCCCCTTGGGATGGTTTACTTTCACAATTATTACATTCAATAAGTGTTCTTTTGGAAAAATCTTTTGCTGTGGAAATTTCTGCCAAAAGCGCCAAATCATCCCCACCAAAAAAATCAGGCTTCAAAGCAAAGTAAACCCGAGGCAAAACATTTTTATTTTCGTAAAGGTATAGCGGAAGTTTTGCGCCACCACCAACTTCCAAATCATTTTGGTACTTTTTTTCCAAGCTTGAGTGGTTAAGTTCATAGACAGAATAAATATATTTGACATTCATCATGGACAAAAGAGGAAGCTTGGTCAAAAAGTCCTTTTTCTTTTCTTCCAGAGAAACCTGAATCAAAACATCGTAATTATTTAGCTTGTCCAATCTGCTTGAAGGCAATTTTTTTATATCAAAGGCGAATGAAGACTTTTCTTGAGAAATAACAGTGTCAATAAGTCTGTTATGCCGCATCGTTCTATACGGCTCCATTCCATCCATTCTCTGAATGTTCCAGTAAACGTTTGAATTATTTATCAATAATTCTCTTTGAAGAGTGGTTACGACTTCTTTGCTTATTTTAGTTTTGCTTTGAACTTCTCTAAATAGTCCGTCCCCCAACAAAAAACCCATAATCCTGTAGCTATTCGGATTTTTTTCCGCGCTCTCAAGATAGGAAACCATTTCCGGCTTAACGGTAAAAAGATTTTTTGAAACTAAATTATCATCAAACTGAAAAAAGAAAACCAAAGCCGTATTGGCCAATACAAAAACAACCAATACATATTTTATATTTTTCTTTAACCAACTCCATTTATCCAAAAAATAGAAAATCAAGAACGCCAAAGGCCAGAGCAAAACAGGGATAATGTATTCAAGATTGGAAAACGAAAAAACTGCTAAAAAGCTGTCTATGGTCTGATTTAAAATATTTAGATAATGGTCAACGGGAAACGTCATTTCCCTGCCGACAAAAACCTTATCCAAAATTTTCATCTGAAGAGAAGAGTTTGTCTTTAATAAATTCAAAAAATAATCAACCAAAAATGTCCCCAGAACGGCAACCGATGAAATCAAAGCAAGTATTTTTAGCAGGTTCTTTTTTGCTTTATCAGAAATTCTTTCAGGAGAGCGCAGAAATCCTTCAAGACCCGAGGCTCCTATAAAAGCCAGAGGAAAAGCGCCCGCCACCATCCATCTGAAATTTCCTCCCATATTCCTGTAAGGCGGGATATGTTCGTTTAACCAAGAAAAAATCGGCAAATGAAAAGCAAATCCCAGAACAATCAAATAAAGAGCTGTGAAAAACAAAGTGGTCCTTGTCCTGTAAAAAACCAAAGCCATGAAGGCGAAAATAATGGGAAGCACTCCAATGTAAAAACCATGCGAACCTCCTCCAATAAACGGGATTTTTATGTAATCGGGCAGAACAAATGTAATAAATTCCACGACTGAAGGATGGGTGGCATTTTGAATGGCGTAATCTGAAGTTCTTATTGTTCTGTCAATAAAAAAGACCGATGGCATAAGCTGTTTCAACCCGATTAGAGTTCCGATAACAGACATGCTGAAAAATCCAATCGTGGCCCTAAATTTATTCAAAAAAGAAACTGCCGGAGACCAACTTTCTCGGTCAAGAAACAAAGCATACAAAAGAATCATGGGCCAAACATAAAAAATTATTTGGACAAACCCCGCCAAAAGTCCCACACCAAAAACCAAACCGCCCAAAACGGAATAAAGCGCGAAATTCTTATTAGCGACGTAGAGCGAGAGAAACGGAAACTGCTTTGAGTTTCCATTTCCGAGCCGAGGAGCTAATATAGTCCCTCGGGGCAAGCCCCGAGGGACTATATTTTGTCTGATTTTTAAAACCGCCAAAGTCATGGCTGGCATTATTATAAAAGAGTTGGCGGAAATAGTGCCAATGGCGAGCCATCCGAAAGTGGTGGCCAAAACATAAGAAGCTGAAAATACAATTGAAGATGAAATCAGCCACTTATTTGCTCTGCCGAACCAATATGCAAAGAGGAGGCCAAAAAAAGTGGCGAATAAGATACTTAAGTGATGAGCGGTAAAGGCGTCAAAAAGGCTAAAAAACAGGCGGTTAATCGGATACCAAGCGGAAACAAATTGATCCAGGCTCGCCGACACACCGCCATAATGGCCACTATTCCACAGGAGAGATGTTCCTTGAGTAATTGATTGTTTAACGTAATGGGAGGTAGCGTAGTAAAAACCAAACTGCTCTTCATCTGAAAAAACTTTCCCGCCGAATAAAACAGGATAAAAAATGAAAACCGAAAAAACCAGAAGCGCGAGAACGGCAAAAATATCTTTTCTTGTAATGGTGGTCATGATATAAAAGCTAAGATTCTTTTAGCCCTCTTGTCCCAAGCGTATTCTTCAACATCAATACGGGCTTGAGAAGAGAGAGTCTCCCCTTTTTCTTGATTATCAATAATATCAGAAATGGCCGAAGCCAGAGCCTCCACGCTATCCGGCTCCACAAGGACGGAGTTTTTATCATTTAAAATTTCAACAATGGACGGTATTCGGGAGGCGATTATAGGCCTTCCGCTTGCCATATATTCAAAAAGTTTCATTGGGGAAGTGTAGAATTTTGAAATATCTTCTTTGGCGGTATTTGGAAGAACCAAAACATCGGCCGCTTTCTGCCAATACGGAATTTCAGAATGTTCTTTGTGGCCAACTATTAAAATATTGTCCAAGTGGCCATAGGTGTCTTTAAAACGCTTTATATCAAGCGGTGTTCCCCCGACAAAGACAAACAAGGCTTTCGGCAATTTTTTTGCCGTTTCGGCCAATGTATCCGCCCCTTTCCATGAGTAAAGATGTCCGGTGTAAACAACGATTTTTTTACCCGAAGGCAGTCCAAGTTTTTCTCTGGCTTTTTCTTTACTGACAGGGATGTCAAATTCTTCAATATCAACCGCGTTTCTTTCCAAAATCATTTTTGATTTTTGAACGCCAAAAACTCTTTCTGTTTTTTCAACCTTCCATTTATTAGTAACCAAAATATGACTTGCTCTTTTAAACAAACTTTTATAAAAAAATATTTTCCGTTCTGGAAAATCGTGCAATTCATAAAGAATATTAGTGAAGTAAAAAGAAGATAAATATATCACCAGAGATTCGTTTGAATATATGAAATCTTCTTTGCCGGCCTTGAAAAGCAAAAACATAAAAACCAATATCGAAAATATAAAAAAGCTTGTTTCAAAAGCCACGACCCTTAAAAAGGGTATGTTAAATAGGTCAACGGTCGGCAAATAAATAATCCTGAAATTCTTTTTCAGATTATAGTATTCATAAGGGTCTGTCCTCATCCTTGATATTCTTCTCGGAACTATAAGAGTGGTCTCAATACCCTCCCTCCCAAATGACTCGGCGCTTTTGCCGGCAAACAAAGACGCCGCTTTTTCACTTGGAAAACGGCCATGGAAAATAATAAAAAGTTTCTTTTCAGTCATAAAAACCAACTACTTATGGAAACAAAACCATATTGCCAAAGGATACATTTTTAAAAAATCAGCCTGATTTCCCCGCCTCCGCTTTCAATTGACCTTTCCGCGGCGTTTAAAATTCTAACAACCGCCACACCTTGAGCAATATCAGATGGTGGCCTCATACCACTATCAATGGCTTTTAGAAAAGCTTTGAGCTCTTCCTCAAGAGGTTTAGTCAAGGAGTATTCCGGATATTCTATTTCGGGAGTGTTTGGAAAAACGCTTGGAATGTCCCCCATCTGTCCCTCAACTATCCGCGGACCCATACCTTTAAATACCGCCACTTTCTTTTCAGATAAAACATCATCAAAAACCACGCTGTCATTTTCTCCGACAAACATTATTCTTTTTTGTTTAATCGGCAAAAGCCACGAAACACGAATAAAACCGTAAACGTCATTCGGAAAATTCAATTTCAAAGTCGCAACATCATAAAGCTTTGTGGAAGGACGCAAAACAGAAAAAGCCGAAGCGGATACGGAAATAGGAAGTGCCCCCAAAATATCAAGCATCACGGACAGGTCGTGAGGAGCCCAGTCCCAAAGCGCCGAAAAATCATTCCGATAAGGACCATTCCCTCCGCATTCTCCATAGATGACGCGAGGTTTGCCCGCTTTTAAAAAAAACTCTTTTGCTTTTTGATACGCCGGATTATACAGATGTATGTGGCCAACAAAAACAAGACCGCCCTGTTCTTTGGACTCTTTCAAAATTGCCTCGGCCTCTTCAAGATTTGCCGTCAGGGGTTTTTCTATAAAGACAGGTATCTTGGCTCTTATGAAAGGCAAAGAAATATCTTTGTGAGTAGAGGGCGGAGTGGCAATTATAACCACGTCAATATCTTTTTTCTCAAGAAGTTTTTTGTAATCAGTTTCTACTTCGTAATCATTTTTATATTGTTCCAAACTTTCAGAATTTCTGGCGACTATATATTTAAGACGCGCTCCTCCCACACCTTCTATTTGTTTTAGGGTAGTAATTATATTTTTACCCCAACGGCCGGCTCCGATAAGGGCGAGAGTTTTTTGAGACATATTAGGCCCATTCTACGCTTATATCCTTGACTGCCCTTTCTCCAACATACGAAGGCTGTGTTCTGCACCAAGAAATAAAACGCAACAAACCTTCCTCAAGAGAGACAGACGGCTCATAAGACAAGCTGGTGCGGGCTTTTGTGAGGTCAGGAGAGCGTCTTTGAGGCTCTCCACCCGGATATGTGCTTGGATATTCTATAAGCTCATGTGAAGCGTCCTCCCCTGAAACTTTGACAAAAAGCTCCGCCAGGTCGCGCATTGAAATTTCATTTTCATCGTTACCAATATTGTAAGCATGACCAGGCTCTCCGTTTATTAGGACTTTAGTAAAACCGGCTATAGCGTCGCTTATATAACAAAATGTCCTGGTCTGAAGACCGTCTCCGTGAACCGGAATTTTTTCATTATTTAGAGCTTTGTAAGCGAACATCGGAAGAACTCTTTTATCGGCATGCCCCATTCCTGGACCAAAAACATTAAAAGGTCGGACTATTTTTGCAGGCACGCCAAACTGCTGGTGGTAGACGGTGGCTATAGTTTCACCGAGTCTTTTAGACTCATCGTAGCAAGCTCTCGGCCCGGTTGTTGAAACATAACCGTGATAAGTCTCCGGTGTCGGCACTGATTTGGGGTCCGGATCTCCGTAAATTTCGCTTGAGCTAAAAAATAAAAATCCTTCAATTTTATTCTTGCGGGCGAATTCCAATAAATTTTTTATTCCTGAAACGGCGCTTTCTATAGTTTCAAGCGGATACTTCATGTAATGAACGGGAGAAGCCACACCGGCGGCGTGAATAATAAAATGCACATCTTCTCTTATGGGAAGAGGATAGGCGATATCTCCCCAAACTTCCACGATATTTTTATGCTCACTGTGGTCAAAGTGGGGATGCTTACTGCCAGTGATGAAATTATCAACCGATATAACACGGCACTTTTCCTTTAAAACATTTTCATTCAAATAGCGAAAAAGGGAAAGAAAGTATTTTCCCAAGAAACCGGAGCCGCCGCTTATCAGTATGGTCTTGCCTGAAAATTTTTGAGCGTCATCACCCAAAGCGTCCGCTATGGCCTTTATGTCTTCTTCAATAAGTTTATGTCGCGACATATGTTTAAAATACGTATGAAAAGATACTATAAACCATTATTTTAATTCTGTAAAACCTTTTATTTTTGGCTTAAATCACCTCCCTCGGCGGTATCGGTATCAAATATCTGTAAGCGCCTTCGGTCTTTTTCTTTATGTCATCAAAATACTCGTAAGCGAATACCGCCAGAACATCGGCGCCGTTTTTGTCCAAAAAACTTTTTGGAACAATCGGAATGTGAGTTCCGGGACTAAATCTATTTTGCTTCAAAGGACTATCATCCACAATAAATTCAATCAGTGAGGGTCCTATTTTTCCGTAATTGCAGATGGTGGCAACCCGAGCAGGCGCTCCATAACCTCCCACCTTCAAACCTGATTGCTTATACTCCTCAAGTTTCTTTTTAAAATCACGAACATAAGATTCGGTTATTTTGCCAAATTCTTTAAGCTTTGAGTCGGTTAGGGTTTCCTTCTCTTCCTCAATAAGTTTCAAAACGGAATCAGACGGAGAATTATTGCCGCCCGTATTCTTGGCAGTCACTCTTATAGAGCCTCCATGCGGTTCTATTTTTTCTACATCAGATATATACATACCATGACCTTCAAAAAGTTTCTTGAGCGAAGTAAGTGAGTAATAAAATATTCTGTCAAGATAAAATCTTTCAAACTGAACATCTTTTATCATATTGCCGATGTATTCCACTTCTATAATGAATTCACCGTTCTCTGTAAGAAGTTCCTTCACATCTTTGACGAATTGGTGTGGGTCTTCCAAATGAGTAAATATGCTACTTGCTACAATAACATCGGGCTTGCCCCACTTTTTTTCTATTTCCGCCACCGCCTCTCCATTAAAAAAAGACGTAATGGTTTCAAGTCCGGCGTCATTAGCAATTTTAGAAACATTTATAGACGGCTCCACCCCAAGGGCTTTAACCCCAAGAGCTTTAAGGGGTTTTAGAAAAATGCCGTCGTTTGAGCCGACATCAACGACAAAATTTGCTTCTGACATTTTTTCCGCAAACTTTTCAAAGTGTCTGACAAGGCCTTGGTTTACAGAAGAAAGGTAGTAATAATCTTCAAACATCCTCTCGCGAGAAACTATTGTCCCAAGCTGTACATTTTTACATGAAGGGCAGAAAAAAACCTTCAGAGGAAAGAAATCTTCTTTTTCAAATTCTTCCTTCTTCGGATACTTATTGGCAAGAGGCTGCTGTCCCAAATCCAAAAACTCTATTGCTGTTTCTTCATTACATAAAAGACACTTCATATTTAAGAAAGGCATTTTATCAGAGAATTTTCTACCAAGCAAATTAAAGACCTGTGGTTGATATCAACGGACATATTTCTTTAACTCTTCGGGGCCCCTAAAGGTTTCCTTGAAAAAAGAATCTATCCTTAAATACTTCTCAAACACTTCCCTGCATTTTCTTTGGATATTTTTAAACTCCTCATTTGAAAGAGAGGCGTAAAACTTACCGACAATTATCGGAGCGTCTTCTATATTTTTGTAATCAACCCAAGGCATCAAAGAGCGGTAATTTATTTTGTCCTCAAATGGCAGAAGCGACTCTGTATCAATAAAAAGAGGAATCCTTCCGAGCGAAAGAATTTCATAAAAACGAACCGAGGCGTTCCCGTCCCCTTTAACAGACAAACAAAAATCCGAATCCAGTGTGTTTTTGATATATTCCAAACGAGCTTTCTCGGGATCAAAATCAACAGTGGCTCGGTGCAAGCCGTGAGACTTTCTTATAATAAAATTGGTTTTAACAAGAGGAGAACCAGACAATGATTCCAAAGCTTTTTTTCTGAAATAAATTCCCTTTTTTCTGGACTCAAGTTCTGGGCGAAATTGCGCAATTTTTCTTAAATCCAAAATAGCGTGTTTAATAGATGCTTTTAAGAGATTATTATTGGTCTGATAATCAGCCCAACCGCAAAAGCCAATTACAGGTAATTCATCTTTCTTCTGCCGAAGAGATAATTCCCCTTGAAGCAAGTCGCTTGAATACGCAGGCATTATAAAATCATTCGATTTCTTTTTATAGCGATACTGCGAATATCTAAAAACAATCGTGTTTGAATAAGGCACATCTTCATCTTTATCGCCATAGGCGAAAATAATGAGAGGTTTATTTTTTTCTTTTGAAAGAGACAGCAAAGAAACCATATAGCTTTGGTATCGTTTCGCCTTAGAGTAGACATGGGGTAAAAGAATAAAATCGGCTTCTTCCGGATTGCTGACGATTTGGACAGCCGGTTCTTTGTAGAATTTAAACACCTCATCCGTAAAAAGCGCCCCTCCGACTTTAGCGGGGCCCAAATTCGGATAAAGAAGCGGGATATGAGCCAAATTCGGAATAAGTTCTCCTATATATACTTTTGTCATTTCTTTTTTAAAATAAAAAAATGGTGATACTGATTTTCAAATGGCACAAACTCTGAAACCAAATTCCCATATGTTTTTAAAACATTTTTTATCTTCTTTGCGGAATAACCGCTCTTTCCTATTTCCCAATAATGCTGACCGTTGAAAATATGCTTCTTAGGATAAGGAATTTTAAGAGCAAACTTAACGTGGGGCAAAAATGGGAATTTTAAATCAAAAATAACAGGGGGTCCGAAATGAGGCAAACTGATAATTACAAAACTTTTTGACACTCTAAAAAGTTCCGAAATCGCTTTGTCAAAACTTGAGAAAGGTAAATGTTCCAAAATCTCAAATGCGCAAACCATGTCAAAAGAATTATCCGGCAATGGAATGTCGGTTACGCTACCAAGAATATCAGGTTTTAAGTCTTCGGCTATATCAAGCGATTTGTAATCAACCTTTGTATGATTCAATAAATAATCTCCAACCATCCCGTCACCCACGCCAACCTCAAGGACCGAAGAAGGATTCTTATAGAGAATCTCTCTTAATTGATAAAAATAACTGGACCAACGGTCAATTTTTACATAACGTTCAAATGAGTAAGCGCTTTTATCTACTTGTTTTTCCAATTTCATAAGTATGAAAAAATACGCTCCACTATTAAATTTACACTTCCCTTTTGATCAACCTTTCTTTTTAAAAAAGTTCTCAAAGAAATAATATCTTTGTAATTGATAAGCTTTTTTATCAAGAAGGCGAGGCTTTGGGAATTATGCTCATCACAAATAAGCATCGACCAGTATTCTCCAAAAAGACTCCTAAATGCTTTGTTGGATGTAATGGGAATTGTTCCTGAAGCCATGCTCTCCAAAACAACCTTATCAAGACCGCCCGTAGGAGTTAGATTGACAGAGATATCGTGCCACGCGTACTGTTCTTTCATTTTGTCCGGAGAGACACTTCCTAAAAACTTCACTTCTTTGCCAAGCGACATTCTAGAAACATCTTTTTTAAGCGATTCTAAATAAAGATGGTCGGAATCTACCGATGGCGACCCTATGATTGTCGCCTCAAAAGCCAGTCCTTCTTTTTTAAGAATAGAGAGAGCTTCAAGAATAATATCCGGATTTTTAATGGGAGTAATTCGTCCAACGCTCATAATTCTAATCGGATCATTGAGCAACTTGTCACTTTTAAAAACAGAGCCGAATATTTTAGTATCTATCCCGTGCCCTATAAAGTGAACCTTGGCGCTTTTCAAAATAAAACTTTCCGGAGTAGCAGTTAGAATCACGTCGGAAAGCAAGGTCGCAATCCTTAACTTCAGCGTGACTTGCCTATGTGTATACCAAAGCGTTATTTTTTTACCCATCATTCGCCAGAAAATTCCCCCAAGAACCACGTACTCCGGATTCATATGGACAAAAACCGAATCGTATTCATTTCTATTTTTTATTATGTATAGCAGAAACCGAAAAGTGTACCTTAACCGCTTTGAAAATAATGACCCGCTAATATTTTCTTTACCAAGAGAGAAGACTTCAACCTTCGATGGCAAGTTATGTTTCCCTTCTTTAAGACAAACAACTTTCACTTCTTCGGCGTGTTTTGAAAACTCTTCAATCCATCTGTGAAAAAATCCAAGAATACTATCGTCCTGGTCTACACTTTGAGTAACGATTAAAATTCTCATAAGCTAAATTAGATTGAATAGAATAAACAGCGATCTTCCGCGAGCGATAATAAAAAGAGCGACACTTATAAGAACCGGCAAAGCGGCGATTAAAATAGCCATCGTTCTCCTTCGTGGCTCAAGACTGATTTTAGACAAAAACTTATCTACCCCATAAAGAGCCATCGGAATAATAAAAAAGAACTGGCTGTAAATAATACGAGTGGTATAAATCGGCCAGAGAATAACCGGCAAAGAAACAATAAGGAGTGGCAGGAACTTCGCCAGCCATTGTTTTGTTAAAAACTCTTTTTCGCGTATGGCAAAAAATATACCGGCAGATGCAAATAAAAACAAAATATGAAAGGCCGCTACTTCAATACCGGTAAAATATGGAATAGTTTGAAATATCTTTGTGTCTTCGCCGTCAACTCTATACCAATCAAAAAATGTCGGTATACCATTTGAAAAAAGATAGATCATATAAATTCCCTCGAGTAATACGAACGGCAAAGAAATCGCGACAAGACGTTTAAAAAATAAACCGGCCTTATTTCTATCCCAACTAAAAAGAAAAAAGAGTCCCACAAAACCCAAACCGAGTATCCCCGTCTCCTTTCCCAAGAATCCAACAAAGCCCGCTATGGATGAGAGGACTAAAGGCCAAAATTTTCCCGTTTTCAATCCCGCAAGGCCCAAAACACCGGCAAGCACGGCAAAAAACCAACCAGACATGTCCGTTCCGAGAGCTAAACCATATTTAAGAAGCGGATATCCGGAGATTAGCCAAAGCGTACCTACAAAAGAGGTGGCTTCGCCAAACTGAAGAAACTTCAGGAAAAAAAAGAACGCGATAGAAAGACCTACAAAAAATGAGATGTTAGTAAAAAGTATTGATGTCTCAGGCTCCACAATCGGCAAGAGAGCGGCACCGATAACTCCATACATCGGTTTAAAAAGCCGCATTTTAACGGCCTCACTCAAAACCTCATCTTCTCCCCCTTGGTATCTGATTTGTCCAACATATTCTTCCGTATCAACACTGCCGTTATAAAAACCGGAAACGGAAAAAACCAAACCCATTACAAGAACATCGACTAAAATAATTAATAATATAATTTTCTTTGTCATATTTTGTATATATCCATGCTGGATGGCATTTTAGCAAAACGATACTTCACAAGAGTCCAAATAGCCACAAGGCCGTCTCTGGCTTTTATCTTCTTCCCTTCTCTAAGACTTCGGGGATTATAACGAATGGGTATTTCAAAAATAGGAATCTTGAGGCGGCCAATTTTGGCAACCACTTCCGGACAAAATTCAAATCCTTTTGATTCTATATTGAGAGCTTCTAATAGTTTTCTATCAATCATTTTATAACAAGTCGGCTCATCGGTAATTTTTGTGCCATATAAAAAATTCGCCAAAGTTGTCAGAAAAACTCCACCTGCGTAAAAATACCACCTGCCGTGAACATTTATACTATCAGCAAAAGAAAGTCGGCGGGAACCAAAAACGGCCTTGGCTTTATGAGCTTTCGCCGTATCCATCAAAAATCTCAAATCTTCAGGATTGTATTCCAAGTCGGCATCTTGAATGACGACATAATCTCCTGTCGCCTTTTTTATTCCGGTTTGAATGGCCAAACCTTTCCCGAGATTTTTTTCGTGATTAAACAAAAATATCGGGTGAGTATGTTTGGAAAGCAAATCCGAGGTTGCGTCTTTTGAACCGTCATCAATAACAATGACCTCTATTTCCGTATCACCGAAATCAACCGCAAAAACCTTATCCAAAAGACGAATTGTTGTCCGCTCTTCATTATAAACCGGAATAATAACGGAAAGCTTCATGGCCGTGGTCCGCTAAAAACTTTAGCGACTTTTTTTGAGAACTTTTTTTCCATAAACTCCCTCAACTAAAGCCAAATCTTTACGAGAAGACACCAGAAGATTAATATTTTTATCTTCAGCCGCTTTAATAAGGGCCAGTCCTTTGGAATCTTTTACTATTTCTTTATACAAAGAAGAAATGGCGGCAAAATCTTTTATAAAACAATTTCCACCGGCGCCCCGTCCGTTTTTGTGAACCGGATCCGAATAGCGATTGGGAATCATAGCATCAGCCTTAAAAGCTTTTCCTATATTCTTCCAATCGCCACCCAAAGCCTTGGCCAAGTCATACAATATATTGAAAGTTAAAATCTGCATGTAACCGCTCACATTGTGGCCGTATTTTATAATTTCAGCTTCACTACTATCGCAAGTAAGAGTGAAATCAGCCTTTGGAAGAACACTGTGAACAAGTTTGGCGGCATTTTCTTGGAGTTTTCCTTTTTTGGAAACTCCCACAATATTTGAAAACGGATGAGAGGCATCGTAAGAGGCAGTCGCTTCACTTAAAAACTCCGGTGAATACAAAACCGTGATTTTGGGATTTTCTTTTTGAATCTTTTTAGTGGTACCTGGAACAATCGTAGATTTGATAACGGCAATTTTTTCCCGCCCGACAAGTTTCACCACCTTTTTTACTATATCAGCGCTAAAACCCTTTGGAGTGGTCGGAGTTGGCACCGCTATAAAAACAATATCGCAATCTGATATCTTACCACCATTTTTGACATGCGGTTCTTCCATTGAATATCTAACAACCTGATATCCCCTTCGCTCAAAATCATCGGCATAATTTTTGCCGATAAATCCCTGTCCTATAAAACCTATGCGCGGTTTCTTTGCTTTTTTATTTAACATAGTCGGTTACTCTATCATAAAGATTTTTCCCAAGCCAACTTGTAACGCTCAAGGTATTCATCTTCTGAAAGAAGTGTTTTTGAAATAATTTCCTTGCCCTTTAAGGCTTTCTCCCTGGCTTCAGGAAGCGTCTCAAGCGCTTTTTTAATAACACTTGAAACGTTGTTTTTGTCACCATCCGTAATAAAAATAGCCGAGCCTAAATCTCTCATTTCTTCCGCAATACCGACATTTGTTGAAACTATGGGAAGTCCCGCAATACCGGCCTCAAAGAGAGTCAAACCGTAACCTTCATATGAGGATGCGTGGAGAAGTAAAGAGGCGCTACCGTAATAATTTTCCAGTTTCTCCTGCCAACCTTCAAAAAAAACTTTGTCCTCTATTTTCAATCTTTCAGCTTCTTTTTTTAAAGATTTATTCAATGAGCCATCACCCACAATCACAAGAGCCACTTTTTCAAATGATTTAGAAACTTCGGCAAAAGATTGAATGGCGAGGGATATGTTTTTTTCTCTCTCCAAACGACCGACCATAAGAATAAAATCCTGAAAAGCCGGGTATTTACTTTTCAAAAAATCTCTATCACCGACCCTTTGAAAATTTGCCCTGATTGGAAGAACCACAGGGACAGCTTTTAGCTTGAAGCTGTTAGCTTTTAGGGAATCATTAATTCTTTTAGATACTACCCGGATACCGTCGGCTCTAGGCAAAAGAAACTTCGCTATTACAACCCGAATTTTATTTAAAAAAGACTCCTTCCAAAAATACGGGCTCAAAAAATCGGTGTGAATCTGGATATGAAGTTTGGCCTTCAATTTTCGGGCTATAAAAAAAGCTACGAGTCCTGACTCAAACGGGTCTTGAGCGCTGACTAAATCTATTTTTTTTGAAAGAAAGACTTTTGAAAAAGATGAGGCGTCCGTAATCCAGAATAATTTACTTATGGAATTGGTTGGATAGACATAAACATTCGGAGAAATCTTTTTTTCTTTAAAACCTTTTTTCGTAAAACAGACGATATGCAATTCTTCAACAATGCCACCGTAAGAAATAATCCGCGTTTGAGTGGGACTACCATCTTCAAAAATTCTTTTATCTGTGCCTATGGTTAAAACTCTCATAATAAATTATAGAGCTTAAGATATTCAGAAGCTATTTCTCTGTAGCCGTGGGTAAATTTATAGGAAATAACTTTTTGCCTATAGACTTCATAGTTGACTGGGTTCGCAAGCATTAAAATTTTCTCTGTAATATCATTTTCGCTGAAAGGGTCAACAAACAATCCTATATCCTTAAATTTTTCATAGTAGCCACTTTCCTTTGTCAAAATAAACGGTTTGCCGTAAGAGATGGCATCTAAAATAAGATTGGGACTATCGTCGCTTATGGAAGGCAGTATCACGGCATAACAAGATTTAACTCGCTCAAGCATTTCATCGTAAGAGTAACGCCCATCATCCAAAGTAAGTTCAGGGTCGGTTTTTCTAGCCTCGGCAAAAGCCCTGTAAAGCAAACGTCCGTTTTTGAGTTTTAGAGGACGGACGGTCCATATGAAATTTTTTTGAGAATACGGCAAACCGGTATCATTCCTGAAAAAGTTTTCAATGATTGTGGCGCGCTTTTTGTCAAAACCGTGAGAGGAGAGGGTTATGTCCATCTGCCAAGTGGTGGTAAAAACAAGTTTGTCCGCAAGAGGCAACACTTTTTTTCTTATCCAAAAAATAACTTTTTCTTTGAGAGAAATCTTCGGCAAATGCTTATAGAACTCTCGCATTGTTACAAGATTTCCAGTCCTCTCCACATAAGACTCCCAAAGAAAATCCCCGCCTATCCGAACCACCACCTTTTTGCGAAGCAAGTAAGCGGCAAGAATGGTCGGCACTCCAACACTGAAAGTATCCATGGCGATAGCATAATCCGCCCACAAGAGATGGTAAAAAGCTTTAATAAAAAAAACAAAATGCCTTATGCCTATAGGCAGATGATGTTCTATAGAATAGCGAGCCACCGACACTTCGTGCCCCTCGCTCTCAAACTCATCATAGAGATTTTTGGCGTATTGCGATGGCCCCCCGATATCCGGAGGAAAAACACCTGTTGCAATTAGGATTTTCATATATCCAGTATAACCCAACTAGAAAGCGAATGGTGTTGCAAAAAAAATCACCCAACCGATAAAGCCGGTTGGGTGATGATTGATTTCTGGTTTTTACGAAGAACCAGCGAGGCGAAAGATGTCTTCTTCCGAGAGAGACTTCGACCATGAGTCGAAATCCTCTGGAGCCGGATACCAATCAGCTCCATTTTTCTCTGGGTTACCGACATCTTGACCGTGCTTAATGCAGTGCGTCACGGCGCCGGCCGGCATGTAGATGTTGTGAGCGTGTCCAGGCCGCGAGGTCCAAACATCATTCTTCTTGAAGATGGTGATTTTGCGCTCCCCACTGGGGAGTAAATCAGCGCTAGCAACCCAACCCTCTTGGACAATAATGGTCTCCATGACGCCCCCGTGGTAATGGGCATTCTGCCAGCCACGGTCGTTGTCTGGCATTACCGTCCGGATATAGCCCGAGCCGTCAGAAGATGACATCATCCGAAAACGGTACTCGCCATTGTCCATTTGGTTGCAAGGCATCTTCATGCCCAAAGATTCGCAGTCAGCAACAGTCAAATTTTTAGGCATTTCGCCCTCCTTTTCAAATAACCCCACAATTAGGGTTATTGGGAAATTTACCTTTGAATCCGAACACTCTAAAATGAGAATTGTATGGAAAATT